>JAILBG010000069.1:0-17877 GCA_024681215.1 Clostridiales bacterium | reverse complement strand
TGGTGGTTTTCTTGTTGAGAATGTGGTTCACATTCATCTTCTTGTGCTTCACCTTGCCGGTTTTCGTCAGGCTGAACCGCTTTGCGGCGCCGCGATGGGTCTTTTGTTTGGGCATGTTGGTTTCCTCCTTCCGGAAATGTTATGGTCAAGCTTGGGGGGCGGGCTGCTGTTTGGCCTTGTCGCCCTTTCCGGCTTTATCCGTTTTGGGCACCAGGATCATGATCATGTTGCGGCCCTCGATCATGGGACGGCGTTCCACCGTGCACAGGTCCTTGAGCCGTTCCGCAAAATCCGTCATCACCTTCAGCCCGATATCGGAATGGGCGATCTGGCGGCCGCGGAAACGGATGGACACCTTCACCTTGTCGCCGTTCTGAAGAAACTTCACGGCGTTTTTGGCTTTTACGGCAACGTCGTTTTCCTCGATCGTGGCGGACAGCTGCACTTCTTTCAGCGAAACGATGCGGTCCTTCTGGTTCTTGCGCATTTCCCGTTCCCGTTTGGCCTGTTCAAAGCGGTGCTTGTCGTAGTCCATCAGCTTGCAGACGGGGGGCGTGGCGGTGGGCACGATCTTGACCAGATCAAGCTCGGCTTCCTCTGCCAGCTCCAGGGCCCTGCGGATGGGCAGGATGCCCAGCTGGGCTCCGTCCGCGCCGATGACGCGAACTTCACGATCACGGATTTCTTCATTGATGAGCAATTCGGCGGCTATGGTCGATGCACCTCCCAATCAGATCGGCCAATAAAAAATTGGCGGGTGAAACCACCCGCCAATGCAAATGAAATCATTGCCATGACCCGTGCAAAACCTGGTTCGCATCGGAGAGAAGCGGGCGGCTTCTGCTTGAAACAGAAACATTATATGCACAGAACGCCTGTTTGTCAAGGCTTTTTTTCATTCTTTCTTCCGTTATCTGCAGATATGCCCGCAGGGCGCCGGCGGAAACAGCGGCCTTTGATCCCAGCACGGATCCACGGGGCGGGTGGGGCAGGCGCAGAGCAGATATCCGCTCACAAGCACCTCCAGCGGGATCCCGGCGCACTTTTCCGGCAGCCTCCTGGGCGGGCATGCCAGGCGCACGGCCGCCTGCAGGTAGATCTGCCCCCGCCAGCAATCCTGTACGGATCGGCAGGGACGCAGCATCAGCGTTTCTTCAATCCGGTCAGGAACCGTAAAGGAACAGCGGCAGGCATCCGAAAGGCGTATGCAAACGGGCAGCGTCACCTGCAGCCGGAGGCCGCACCGGTCCATGCAGCTGTCCTCCCGCCAGGCGGGATCGCCGCAGAGAAAAGCGTCGGTCACGGTATACGGCGGCTGCACGCCGTCGGGAAAGGCGCAGAAATCCGGGATATCAAGGGAACAGCGGCGGTGCAGCTGGCCCGAAGCCAGGATCTTCTGCATCAGAAACGCCGCGGCGCAGCGATCCGGCAATTCGGGCGGTGGAGCACAGCGGGAATAGCGGTCCTTGTTGCAGCTCATGGATAAAACCTCCCTTCCAGGGTACGCTCTATCCTATTCCTCCAGGCCGTTGTCCGTGCGCGCCAGGGCCCGCCCCCAGGCGTCGTAAAGAATGGCCATGTCCCGTTTGCTTTTATGCCAGATTTTTTTATCCTGCCATACCAAATCCGTTTGCATGGAAGTAGATTTGCTGCCGATCACAAAGGTCGCGCCGGGCGAAAGCGTCGTTTCCGGCAGCGGCAGGGCTTCTTCGCCCTTGGTGGAAAAAAGCAGGCAGTCCTTAAGCGTCACAGAAGAAGACGAATCGTTATATACGGTCACGGTGTCGTTTTCAAGGTCAATGGACAGCCGCAGGCCCTGCTCCGGTGCGGGGATGCCGCTCCATTGCACGTTCTGCACGCTTGGCGTGCCGTTCCGGAGCGTGAGGAGCAGTGCGTCGTCGTATTCCTGGGAAATATAAATGCTGCATCCGGCCTTCATCAGCCTTTTTACGGTGGAAGTATCGGGGGTGTCCGGCTCCTCCTGGGTATTGGTCAGGATCAATGCGGCTTTCGGCTGCACGGCGGAAAGCAATCCCGCGCCGGTGGCGTTATTGTCCCCGTGATGGCCCGCTTTCAGCACGTCGCAGGGGGAAAGCGCCCCGACGGAGAGCAAATCCTCTTCCTCCTCCGTTTTCATATCGCCCGCCAGCAGGATGGATCCGGCGGGGGAGGTAAAGCGCATCACCAGGGAATTGTTGTTTTCGTTCTCCGTGTCCAGGTTCAGCGGGCCCAGCACTGTAAAGGACGCGCCGCTGCATTCGATTTTGTCCCCGGCGTGCAGCCAGGTCACTTCCTGGCCGCGCTCCCGGGCCGCCAGCAGGGCGGGATGCTCGCTTTCTTCCACGCTGTAATAGATCGGCGATGCGTACCAGGCGTCGATCCGCACATTGCTCCGGGCCAGAGCAGGAAGCCCGCCTGCGTGGTCCTTGTGGCAATGGGTGAGGAACACGCCGTCCAGGTGATCCACCCCGTATTGGGAGAGCATCGTTTCCAGGGCGGAATACGTTTGCCAATAACCGGTATCGATCAGATACGCCCTGTCCCGCCATTGGAGCAGCATGCAGTCCGCCTTTCCGATATTCAGGCAGGTCAGGCGCACGGAGTCCGTTTCCTCCGCGGCGCATCCCTGCGGGAACAGCATGCAAAGGATCAGCAGTGCCGCAAGCCGCGCTTTCCGTTTCCCCATGATCAACGCCTCCCTTCCTATCCAGTATAACACACGGAAAGAAAAAAACCAGACGTCCGAAAAATATTTACGTTTGGTTCATATTTCCGTATGAACCGGGATCATTGCGCGCATGCTGTTGCATAAGGAGGTGATCCATTTGAATCACGGTACATGGGATAAGATCCGGGTGGTGCAGTACGGCTGCGGAAAGATGGGCCGCATCATCATCCGCTATCTGCTGGACAAGGGCGCGGAGGTGGTGGGCGCCATCGACTGCGACGATGCGCTGGAGGGCAAGGATATCGGGGAAATCTGCGGGCTGAACCGGGAAACCGGCGTCAAAGTGAAAAAAAGCGCCGATACGGTGCTGGACAACTGCGACGCGGACATCGCCGTATTGGCGCTGCAAAGCTATCTTAAGGATATGCACAAGCCCATCCTGGAATGCGTGACCCGGGGCATCAGCGTGATCACCACGTCGGAAGAAGCGCTGTATCCGTGGACCACCGCCGTGGACGTAACGAACCAGCTGGACGCGCTGTGCAAGCGCACCGGCTGCACCGTCACCGGCAGCGGCATGCAGGACGTTTTCTGGGTGAACTTCCCGTTCCTGATGGCGGGGGGCGCTCACTGCATTTCTCAGATCGAAGGGGCTGTGAGCTACAACGTGGAGGATTACGGCATCGCCCTGGCGAGGGCCCACGGCGTGGGGCTGGATAAGGAAGAATTTGACCGCGCCGTCGCCCGTTCCCTGGAAAACCCGGCGTATGTATGGAACAGCAACGAGGCGCTGTGCATGAAGCTGGGGCTGAGCATCGAGCAGCAGCGGCAGAAAGCCGTGCCGGTATTTGCGGATCACGACGTATATTCCAAAACCCTGGGGGAGACGATCCCCAAGGGCAAAGCCGTTGGCATGAGCGCCGTGGTCACCACCGTGACCCATCAGGGCATCGTGGTGGAAACCCAGTGCATCGGGAAGGTGTACGAGGAAGGGGAGGGCGATCAATGTCGCTTTGTGATCCGCGGGGAGCCGGATATCCGCTTTTCCGTGGATCATCCGGATACGGTGGCCCATACCTGCGCCACCATCGTCAACCGCATCCCGGACGTGATCGCGGCTCCGCCGGGCTTCATTACCATGGACAAGCTGCCCATCCCGCGGTATCCGGCCTACCCCATGTATCTGGATATCGGCTGAAAAATACCCGGGCGTTTTTCCGCCCGGGCATTTTCCTGAGATTTTTGGCTTGACGATTCCAAAAAACTGTGCTATAATTCCGCACGTTGACGAGCAAGTCAGCGGCACGGAGAAGTCGCCTAGCTTGGTCGAGGGCGCACGACTGGAAATCGTGTAACGGGTAAAACCGTTCGAGAGTTCGAATCTCTCCTTCTCCGCCACAATCCCTTGTGGTTCTTCACCGGAAGAGCCGCAAGGGATTTTTTATGCTGTCAATACCGCAAATTGCCAGATAACAGGTATTTCAAATCGTGTGAGGGGGTTTTATGGAATTCGTGTGGCAGGTATTGACTTTCCTGCCTGCCTATGACAAAATATTTCTCAGATACGCAAAGCCGCTCGTATGTTTTTTCAGCCGGAAGCTGACGCCGGAGCTTTGGCTGTGCAAAACATTCAACAGAAAGCAGACGACGATTGGAGAAATCTGTTATGAAACGAATCAAGCACACAATCCATTGGAAGCATTTGCTCGCCGCCGTGGCGGCGGTCTTGCTGGTGTTTGCGGCCGGATGCAGCAATACCTCCGAAAACGCGGCCAAAGACAGCGCGGCGGCAGCACCGGGCGCTTCCGAAGTGACCACTATAGAACCCATCGATACGAACCGGGCCGCGGAAGAAACCGCCCTGCCGATCGGAACAGCCGATGAACCCGAAGAAAACGCCGATTTCGTTCCCGGTGTCATCAGCTATTTTACGGAACGGCTGAACCGGTTCCTGACCGGTTTTGTGCAGCAGGAAGTCTTGAACACGCAGACCGACCTGGATGAGGACGCTGAGCTGGTGCGGTTTGCGTTTCGGTATCTGCAGTACAACGATCCGGGTTCCGTCACAGAGCAGGAAGGCGACCATCCCTGCCGTATCCTGACGCTGGAAAAGGTCAATGAAACGCTGAACAGGCTGCTGGGGAAAACCATTTCTCCGGATCGGGAGGATTACAGCATTCTGACAAATGAATCCGAGGAATTCCATTGCAGCTTCCTCGACGGGAGATTCCTCCACACCCCGCCCTATCACACGGATGCCTTCGGTTTCCCGGTTCGCTTTGCCCTGGTGAAAACAGTCAACGAGGAAACCTGCACGGTGCATTTCAGATTGTATAAGGCCAACGTGGTGGGCTGGGAGGTCGGAGAAGCCGACCGGCACATCCCGCATCTTCCTGCCATGAGCTTTCTTGACGCCAAAACAACGAATAACGCGACAAAAAACTGGATCATTCGAATCGGGGAAGGCGACGCGACCTTCCGTGATTTCAGCGAAAACCTGCAGCTGGTCGAGCTTGCCGCGGAATTGTACCATTGATTTCCCGGAAGGAAACGCGGGAAGGACGTTCCCTCTCCATCTTTTCCATACCCGCTTGACAGGGGATGCAGTATCGGCAGTTGCTTGCCGGCGCTGCATTTCTTTTGCTTTGTTGCACAGCAGTTACACGTATGTGCTTTTATATGCAACCGTCAAAAAAAGAGGTCCGCGGTTGCATACAGATCAAAAATACGGTATAATATTCGTGGCTGAAAAAAATCATCATTCCTATGGAGGGTATGCAGATGAAACGTATGGTGATTGCTTGCTTGCTGGTCCTTGCGGCGGCGCTTTGCCTGTGCTTCGCAGTGGCGGAGGAGAATACGAATCCCATCGCCGGCGGCTGGATGCCGGTAGGCGACGTGCCGGCGGAATGGTGGGGGAATGCGAACGCGGGGGAATGGAAAAGGATCTATTTCTTTCCGGGACAAACGGTAGTGCTGACCAGCGTGGATGAAACGGCGGAATATCCCTGCAGCTATTCGGACCATGCGGTGAACGTATCCGGGATCGACACGGAATACAGCATCGAAGGCGACCGGCTGACGCTGAGCAGCGGCGGACAGAGCCTGACCCTTGAAAAGTACGTTTCCGATCTTCCCTTCGAATACGAAATAAACAATAGCGGTGAAGTCCGCATTATCGCTACGTATATCAAGCCTTCCGCCGACGTGGCCTTTCCCGCGGAGATCGAAGGGTATCCGGTCACGGACATCGAATGTACGTTCCGCGATCTGGGCGGCATATCCCGCACCGAAGCTGTGCACGGGCTGAAAATCGCCTATATTCCCGAAGGCGTAAGGATCATTGGCAGAGGCGTCTTTTCCAATCAGGCGGATCTTCGGTACTGCCCGCTGCCTTCCACGCTTCTTTCGATCGGGGACAGCGCATTTGAAGGCTGTACTGCCCTGAAAGCCGTCGAACTGCCTGAAAACATCACGATCAAACAGTTCGCATTCAGGAATACCGGCATCGAAGCGCTGACGCTGCCCAGCTCGCTGAGAGTTCTGTTGCCCGGTGCGTTCAATGATATGAAAGAATTGAAAACGTTGAATATTGATTGTGAAAGCATCATTTTGCAGCAGAATTTCAATAATTGTCCCAAACTGGAGGAAGTAAATCTGCTTTCAAGCTGGATCGTCCTGGAAAAAGACTGCTTCATGAATTGTCCTGCGATCAGGAAAGTAAACACGCAGCCGGACATGAAGCTGTATATCGGGTCGAATCATCCTCTGCTGAGCAGCGGATCAGACTTTGAAGGAAAAGAGATTCTATCCGCAGCAGCAGAAGATATGGCGGTTCAGGAGCTGGAAGAAAAAATCAAGGAACAGACGGAATACCTGGAATTAAGCCAGCTTCAGCTGCAAAGATGGATCGAAGGCGGGAAAAAATCGGAAGCCGATATCGCAAAATTACAGAAAAAGATCGAACAGCAAACGGCGGAGCTTCAGGAAATGCAGATGCAGCTGACAGAGCTGAAAATGGAACAGGAAATGAAAAATCATCAGTAAAAACATTTGTCAAGGAAAAACACTTGACAAGCGGACAGAAACGTGTATAATTCTTTTGTCAAGGGAAAATCCTTGACAGGAGGGCAGCGATGGACAGGCAGGGTCTTTCCGGAATGGAAAAGAAGGCGAGGCTTTCCTGGCTGCTGGCCTTTTACGGCGAAATGCTGACTCAGAACCAAAGGGAACTGGCGCGGCTCAACTGGGAAGAGGATTATTCCCTTTCCGAAATCGCGGAACAGTATTCCGTGTCCCGGCAGAGCGTGCACGATACGCTGAGCCGTACGGAAAAGCAGCTGGAGGGCCTGGAAGAAAAGCTGGGGCTGCTCAGCAGGTTTCAGCGCATGGAAGAGGGGCTCCGCGCCTGCCGGGAGGAGCTTATGCAGATCACGCCCGGACAAGACAGCCGCGGGCATCTGGATGCGGCCGTAAAATGGATCGACGCGCTGCTGGATCAGGAGGAAAGATAAATGGCTTTTGAAGGCCTTTCCGAAAAACTTCAGAATGCGTTTAAGAAGCTCACCGGCAAGGGCAAGCTGAACGAGCAGAACATCAAGGACGCCATGCGGGAAGTGCGCATGGCGCTGCTGGAAGCCGACGTGAACTACCTGGTGGTGAAGGATTTCATCAAAAAGGTGACGGAGCGCTGCGTCGGCGCCGAGATCCTGGCCAACCTGAACGCCGGGCAGCAGGTGATCAAGATCGTCAATGAGGAATTGACGGCCCTGATGGGCGGCAGCAGCGCAAAGCTCACCTGGTCGCCCGCGGTGCCCACGATCTATATGCTCTGCGGCCTGCAGGGCGCCGGTAAAACCACCATGGCCGCCAAGCTGGCCGGATATCTGACCAAGCAGGGCAAGAAGCCCATGCTGGCCGCCTGTGATATCTACCGCCCCGCCGCCATCAAGCAGCTGCAGGTGGTGGGCGAGCAGGTGGGCGTGCCCGTGTTCGAAAAAGGCACCCAGAACCCCGTTCAGACCGCGAAGGAAGCCATCGACTACGCCCGGTATTACGGGCGTGACGTGCTGATCGTGGATACCGCCGGCCGGCTGCACATCGACGAAGCGCTGATGGACGAGCTCAAGCAGCTCAAAGCCGCCATCCGTCCCCAGGAGATCCTGCTGGTGGTGGACGCCATGACCGGCCAGGACGCCGTGAACGTGGCCAAATCCTTCGACGAACAGCTTTCCATCGACGGCGTCATCGTCACCAAGTTGGACAGCGATACCCGCGGCGGCGCGGCGCTGTCCGTCCGGGCGGTGACGGGCAAGCCCATCAAGTTCGCCGGCATCGGCGAAAAGCTGGGGGATATCGAGCCCTTCCATCCCGAGCGGATGGCCAGCCGCATCCTGGGCATGGGCGATATCCTGACCCTGATCGAAAAGGCCACCGCCGCGGCGGACGCCGAGGCCCTGGCCAAGCTGGAAGCCAAAACGAAGAAGCCCACCGATTTTGATTTGAACGATTTCCTGGATCAGATGCATCAGATCAAAAAGATGGGCCCCCTGCAGAACGTGCTGGGCATGCTGCCCGGCATCGGCAGCAAGCTCAGGAACGTGGAAGTGGACGAAAACGCCCTGAAGAAGCCCGAGGCCATCATCTGCAGCATGACGCTCAAGGAGCGCAAAAACCCCGCTATCCTCAACGCTTCCCGCCGCAAGCGCATCGCCGCCGGCGCCGGCGTTACCGTGCAGGATGTGAACGCCCTGATCCGCCAGTTCGAGCAGATGCAGAAGATGATGAAGCAGATGATGGGCAACAAACGCGGCGCGCTCCGCGCCATGCGGAATATGAAATTCCCGCAGTAAAAACACGCAGGTCATCATATCCAGTATGATTACCATAGATCACAATCATTTAAGGGAGGAACAATCACCATGGCAGTCAAGATCCGTCTCAAGAGAATGGGCATGAAAAAGCATCCCTTCTACCGCATCGTCGTCGCCGACGAGCGCAGCCCCCGCGACGGCCGTTTCATCGAGGAGATCGGCTACTACGATCCCATGAAGCAGCCCGCCGATATCAAGGTGGACAACGAAAAAGCCCAGCAGTGGATCAAGAACGGCGCGCAGCCCACGGATACCGTGCGCGTGCTGCTCAAGAAATCCGGCGCTATCGAAGGCTAAAAACAGAACAAGCGGCATTCGCAGAAAGGAATATCCATGCGCGAACTCGTCCTGTTTCTGGCAAAGTCGCTGGTGGATCAGCCGGATGCGGTTCAGGTCATGGAAACCGAAGGGCCTGAAGCCATTATTCTGGAGCTCAGCGTGGCTCCCGAGGACATGGGCAAGGTGATTGGCAAGCAGGGGCGCATCGCCAAGGCGATCCGTACGGTGGTCAAGGCCGCTACGGATAAAAATGCCAAGCCGGTTTTCGTTGAAATCCAGTGAAGCCAGAAGGGCGGCATCTTCAGCCGCCCTTTTCTTTGAATTGCGAGGAATATCAATGCTTTCGGAATACTTGCTGATCGGCCAGGTGCTGCGGCCCCAGGGGGTGCGCGGCCAGGTGAAGGTGCGCCCGGATACGGATGACCCGGGGCGCTTCCTGGCGCTGAAAAAGGTGTATCTTTTCAAAGACGGGCAGTATACCCCTGCACCGGTGGAAGAAGTCTCCGTCCGGGACGACGGGGTATATCTGCGCCTGAACGGCGCCGAAACCCGGGACGAAGCGGAAAAACAGCGGGATCTTTTGCTGTATATCGACCGGGCCCACGCCGTGAAGCTGAATGAAAACGAAACCTTCATCTGCGATCTTATCGGCTGCCGCGCAGTGGACAGCAAAGGCGGCGAGATCGGAAAAGTGACGGACGTGCTGCAGCCCGGGGGAAACGACGTGTACGTGATCAGGACCCCCAAGGGGGAAATGCTGCTGCCCGCGCTGCGATTCGTGATCCCCACGGTGGACGCGGAAAACGGCGTCATCGTGATCGACGAAACGCGGCTGAAGGAAGTGGCCGTCTGCAGCTGGGAGGAATAAATGAGCCTGCCGATTTTGGACAATCACGATACACGCATCCGGTATTATGAATTGATGCTGCGGGGCGATATTTCCGGCGTCAAGGAGCTGCCCCTGCCGGACGGCTATCATTACGAAATGTACCGGGACGGCGACCGGGACGCCTGGATCGCCATTGAAAGAAGCGCCAAAGAGCTGGATTCCCAGCGGCAGGGCATCGAAGTCTGGGACAAATACTTTGGGGCCCATACCGATATCCTGCCGGAGCGGATGGTATTCGCAGTGAACGAAAGAGGCGAAAAGGTCGCCACCGCCACGGCATATTTCGACATCCGCGGCATCGACGCGTCCGACGACGGTTGGCTGCACTGGGTGGCGGTCCGGCGGGAAGATCAGGGAAAGGGGCTTTCCAAGCCGCTGATTACCCACGTGCTGCGGATCATGCAGCATCTGGGGCAGAGGTACGCGAAGATCCCCACCCAGACCACCACCTGGGTGGCCTGCAAGGTGTATCTGGATCTGGGCTTCCGCCCGATCCCCAAAAACCTGATCAACAGCCGGGACGGATGGCGCATCATCAGGCGGCTTACCGGCCACCCCGCCCTGGCGGAGCTGCCGCCCGCCGCGGACGAAGAAATCCTGACGCAAGAGGACGAAAAAGCATGACCATCGATATCCTCACCATTTTCCCGGAAATGTTTGAAAACGTGCTGAATACCAGCATCCTGGGCCGGGCCCGGCAGCAGGGATACATCACGGTGGAGACGGTGGACATCCGCCCGTATTCGGCCTCCAAGCACAAAAACACCGACGATTATCCCTTCGGCGGCGGGGCGGGGATGCTGATGATGGCGCAGCCCATTGCGGACTGCATGAAGGCCGTGTGCGAAAAGCGCCGCGTCGCGTGCCGGTCCAATCTGGAAAAAGAGCAGCCGTCCGCGCCTTCCGGGGTGCGGCGCATTTATCTTTCTCCCCGGGGCGTGAAGCTTACGCAGGCGCTGGCGCGGGAACTGGCAATGGAAGAACACCTGATCCTCCTTTGCGGGCATTACGAGGGCGTGGATCAGCGCCTGATCGACAAATACATCGATCTGGAGGTTTCCATCGGCGATTACGTGCTCACCGGCGGGGAACTGGGCGCTATGGTGCTGACGGACTGCGTAGCCCGGCTGATCCCGGGCGTGCTGGGCAGCGAGGAAAGCGCTGACGACGAGAGCTTTTCCGGGGACGGGCTGCTGGAATACCCGCAGTACACCCGGCCCCGGGTATTTGAGGGCATGGAAGTGCCGGAGGTGCTATTGAACGGCGATCACGCGAAAATCGCCGCATGGCGCCGTGAACAATCGAAGAAGATCACTTCCGAGCGCCGGCCGGATCTGCTGTAAAATGCCTGATCATCAAAAAACCGCCCCTGAAAAGGGGCTTTTTGCTTGATATTCTTGCGTTTTCAAAAGGATTTTGCATTCTTCGCGTGGTATATACCTGTCAAGGGGGTGAAAGCATGACCATCCGGGAGATGCTGGAAGAAAGGGAACGCAGCTGGCTTGGGCCCCGCGCCGTATGCAGCGCGGATACCAAAGGACGGGACAAGCCGATTTCTCCCTGCCCTTACCGCACCGAGTTCCAGCGGGACAGGGACCGGATCATCCACTGCAAAAGCTTTCGCCGCCTGAAATTCAAGACCCAGGTGTTTATCTCCCCGGAAGGGGATCATTACCGCACCCGGCTGACCCATACGCTGGAGGTTTCCCAGGTGGCGCGCAGCCTGGCGCGCAGCCTGCGCCTCAACGAGGATCTGGCCGAAGCCATCGCCCTGGGGCACGATCTGGGGCATACGCCCTTCGGCCACTGCGGGGAACGCACGCTGAACCGCATGACGAACGGCCATTTCCGCCACAACGAACAAAGCCTGCGGGTGGTGGAAACGCTGGAGGGCGGCGAAGGGCTGAATCTGACCTGGGAAGTGCGGGACGGCATCCTGCATCATTCCGGCGATGGCATGCCCGCCACCCTGGAAGGGGAATGCGTGGCCCGGGCGGACCGGATCGCCTATATCAACCACGATATCGATGACGCCATCCGTGCGGGCGTGCTCAAGGAGTTCGAGCTTCCCCATGAATTGATCCGCGTGCTGGGGGAAACCCACGGCCAGCGCATCAATACCATGATCAGCGATATCATCCTCAACAGTCAGGACGGCGAGCACCTCACCATGAGCCCCCCGGTGCAGGCCGCCACGGACGAGCTGCGCAGCTTTCTGTTCAAAAACGTGTATATGGACGAATGGCGAAAGCAGGAGGAGGACCGCTGCGACCATCTGCTGGAGGCTCTTTTCGAATACTATATGGAGCACCCGGCCCAAATGCCCATGGAATACGTGCAGATCTCCTATCGGGACGGCACCGAGCGCGCCGTGACGGATTTTCTTGCCTGCATGACGGACCGGTACGCCATGCGCACGTATCAGCATCTGTTCATGCCCGTATCGTTCCCTGTGTTCTGATCCTTGTCAGTCTTTATCATATTTTTCCGTGTCGAAAATTCTGCCGTATTGCAGGAAATACGCGTTTCGTCTCGAATGATAGCACATGGGAATACTGCGGAAGGAGGGGCAGGCGTTGGCAGGACGGATACCGTCATCCTGGATGGATGAATTGTATGCCCGTACAGACATCGTATCCGTCGTATCCGGTTATCTTCCGCTGAAAAAGGATGGGCGCAGGTATTGGGGGCTGTGCCCGTTCCACCATGAAAAAACGCCTTCTTTTTCCGTCAACAGCGAATTGAACCTGTATTACTGCTTCGGCTGCAAGGCCGGGGGAAACGTGGTGCAGTTCGTGATGGAAATGGAACGGCTTTCCTATCTGGAGGCCGTGAAGCTGCTGGCGGACAGGATCCACATGCCGATGCCCGAGATCCGGGAAGACCCGGATTATGAGCGCCGCCGCAGCCAGCGGGAAAGATTGCTGGGCGCCAACCGGGAAGCCGCCCGGTATTACCACGATACATTATGGACCCCGAACGGAAAAGCCGTGCTGGATTATCTCCACGGCCGCGGGCTGGACGACGGCATCATCCGCAGATTCGGCCTGGGCGCCGCGCCGGACCAGTGGGACAGCCTGACCGCGTTCCTCACGGGAAAAGGCTACACCCAGGAAGAGCTTTCCCTGGCCGGGTTATCGGTGATCAAAGGGGACCATGCCTTCGATATGTTCCGCAACCGCGCCATTTTCCCCATTATCGACCAGCAGAACCAGGTGCTTGGCTTCGGCGGACGCGCCATGGGGGACGCCAAACCCAAATACCTGAATACCTCCGATACGCCGGTATTCAACAAACGCAAGGGCGTGTACGCCATCAATCTGATCCGCAAGATCAGGGATCTGAAAAGGATCATTCTGGTGGAAGGCTATATGGACGTGGTCGCCATCGCCCAGGCCGGCGTCACCGGGGCGGTGGCCACGCTGGGCACGTCGCTGACCAACGAACAGGCGAGGCTGCTGAAGCGGTACGCGCCGGAAGTGCATCTGGCCTATGACGGCGACGAAGCGGGCCAGCACGCCATAGAACGGGCGCTGGGGATCTTTGAAACGGAGGACGTGCCCGCCAAAGTGCTCTGTTTCCCGGATAATCTGGACCCGGATGAATTCATCCGCCAGCGCGGGCTGGACGCCTTCCTTGCCATCCGGCCCATCAGCCCCACCGCCTTCGGCATGCAGCGGCTGCGGAAAAAATTTGAAATGGACACCCAGGAAGGACGGACGGAATACGCCAAGGCCTGCGCGGAGCTGCTGAACAAAGTAAAGGAACCGGTGGAATTGGAAAACTATCTGGAGCTGCTTTCAGTGCAGACCGGTTTCAGCAGGGACGTGCTGACGGCGCAGATGGGCGTTTCAAGGCCGGAAGGCCAGGCGCCGCAGAATAAACCAAAGCCTGAAAGGGAAAGAATAAACCCAAAGCGGGCGGGCCGGTCGGAAGCGTACCGGGCGGAGCAGATGCTGCTGGCGCTGCTGGCCACGGGCAAGCTGCCGGAAGGCATGGTGAAGCCGGATGATTTTCAGGACGGCGATCTCAAGGCGCTGGCCCTGCGCCTGCTTCAGGGGGACAAGCCCGCGGAGCTGATGAACGATCTGGAAAACGACGCATTGCGCCAGGCGGCAGGGGAAGCATTTTCCATGCTGACGGACAGCGAACAGGAAAACGCCGCGGACATCGCCGCGGACTGCCTGAGAAACGTGCAGATCCAGCATGTACAACAGCAGATTCAGGCCATGACGGAGCTGATGCGCACCGCGGAAACCGCAGAGGGGCGCGCTCAGGCGCTCAGTGAAGTCACAGTGCTTTCAAAAGAATTGGCTCAGCTGAGACAGCAAAGCCGCTGAGGGAGAGAGAGGAGTGGAGCCATTGAGCACGCAGATCGATGCAAAGCAGGCAAAACTGAATGAACTATATGAATTGGGAAAAAGCAAAGGCGTTTTGACGTATGATGAAATCATCAGCCGCCTCTCTTCCTATGAAATCGATCCCGATCAGTTTGACAGCATTTTGGAAACCTTCGACGCCATGGGCGTCACCGTGACCCGCGATCCTGCCGACGCCGCCGCGTCGCAGACGCCTGAACCGCTTCCCGAGGATCTGGATCTTTCCATGCCCGAGGGCATCAGCATCGACGATCCGGTGCGGATGTATCTGAAAGAAATCGGCCGGGTGCCACTGCTGACGGCGGAAGAGGAAATCGAAATCGCCCAGCGGATGGAGCAGGGGGACGAGGAAGCCAAGAAAAAGCTGGCGGAAGCCAATCTGCGCCTGGTCGTTTCCATTGCAAAGCGCTATGTGGGCCGCGGCATGCTCTTCCTGGATCTGATCCAGGAAGGCAACCTGGGGCTTATCAAGGCCGTGGAAAAATTCGATTACCGGAAAGGCTATAAATTTTCTACCTACGCCACCTGGTGGATCCGCCAGGCCATCACCCGCGCCATCGCGGACCAGGCGCGCACCATACGCATCCCCGTTCATATGGTGGAAACCATCAATAAGCTGATCCGCGTTTCCCGGCAGCTTCTGCAGGAATACGGCCGGGAGCCTACGCCGGATGAGATCGCCAAAGCCATGAACATCAGCGAAGCGAAAGTCCGCGAGATCATCAAAATCGCTCAGGAGCCCGTATCCCTGGAAACGCCCATCGGCGAAGAGGAGGACAGCCACCTTGGCGATTTCATCGAGGATGAAGGCGCGCCCGCCCCTGCGGAGGCCGCTTCCCATACTTTGATGAAGGAACAGCTCTGGGACGTACTGGATACCCTGACGCCCCGGGAAGAAAAGGTGCTTCGGCTCCGCTTCGGGCTGGATGACGGGCATCAGCGTACCCTGGAGGAAGTGGGCCGGGAATTCAAAGTGACCCGGGAACGCATCCGCCAGATCGAAGCGAAGGCCCTGCGCAAGCTGCGCCATCCCAGCCGCAGCAAAAAGCTGAAGGATTATCTGGACTGATCATGCGCATCCCGCATCTGGACGAACGTCTGTCCGCCGCGGCGGACCTGTTTCCCGCCTGTGCATACGGCGCCGATATCGGGGCCGATCACGGGCGGTTGTCTTGTTATCTGCTGACCAAAGGACGCTGCCAAAGAATGTGCGTGGCTGATATCAGCGCGGATTCACTGGAAAAAGCAAAGGCGCTGCTTGCGCTGCATCAGCTTTCCGACCGCGCGGATCTCTGCGTCGGCGACGGGCTGGACGCGCTTCCGCAGCCCGCCCAGGCCATCGCCATCCTGGGCATGGGAGGACGCACGCTGGCAGGGATCCTGACCCGGGGAAAAGACAGGCTGAACGGCGCTTGCCTGATCCTTTCGGCGCATACGGAGGTTTTCCTTGTCCGGGAGGCGCTGGCCGGGATCGGATACAGGATCGGCGAAGAACGCATCGTGCGCGCCGCTAACCGTTATTATGTGATCCTGCGTGCTGAGCCGGGCCGGGAATCCTATACGGAAAAGCAAATCTATCTCGGGCCGCGGCTGCTGGAAAGCAGGGAAAAGATTTTTCTGGCTTATCTTTCCTGGCAAAAGCAGGTCATCGGCCGCGGCGAAACGTCTCAAAAGCGGAAAGCATGGATCGAGGAGGAATTGAACCGTGACGGCAACTGTGAAGGACATTTATGATCTGATCGACGAAATCGCGCCTTTTGAAACCGCTGCCGATTTTGACAACGTGGGCATCCTGGTGGGCAGCCGCTCCGCTTCTGTCTCCAAAATCCTGGTGGCGCTGGACGCCACGGCGGACGTGGTCAGCGAGGCAGCTACGCTGGGCGCAGAGCTGATTGTTACGCACCATCCGCTTCTGTTTCACGCAAGAAAGAACCTGACGGAAGAAGACCCGGAGGGAAGGATCCTCTGCGAAATGGTGCGCAGGCGGATTTCCCTTGTCAGCGCCCATACCAACCTGGATCAGACGGAATACAGCGGCAGCGCCTGCTGCGGGCGGCTTCTGAAGCTGAAGGATCTGCATAAAGCGGGCGATTATCTGTTCCTGGGGGAATTCTGCGAGCCTTTGACCGCCGGGCAGCTGGACGCCGTGATTTCTGAAGCCCTGCGCTTCCCGGTCCGCCGCTATGGAGACGGGAACAGGAAGATATCTTCGCTCGCCATTGCCGGCGGCGCGGACGACGGGGATTGGCAGCTGGCGAAATCGCTCGGCGCTCAGGCGTTTCTGACCGGCGAAGTGCGGCATCATAACGCGCTGGCCGCCGTGATGAGCGATTTCGTGCTGTTTGACGGCGGGCATTTCGGCACGGAAGCGCCGCTGGTGCCCGTACTGGCCGAGTATTTACAAAACAGGCTGGATGATGTACAATATAATGTACGGGTTTTCCCGTCTCAATGCGCGCCCTTTGGCCGCGCGTAATGCAAGGAGGGCTCAACAATGGATCAGCTGCATTTACTGTGGGAGTATCAGAAGGCTGACGTGGCGGCGGATAAGATGGAAATGTCCATCAAGCGTTCGCCCACCCGGCAGAAGCTGACCAAATGCAGAGAATATTTCATGGAGCAGAAAAGCGCCAACGAACGCATCGAAAATGAAGTGGCCGCAATGCTGGATCGGCTGGACGCCCTGAAAGACGCCATCCGCATGACGGACGAGCAGCTGCATTCCCTGCAGGCGAAAATCGAAGCGGAACCCGCCGACGATCTGGAGACCGTGCGCCAGATGCTTTCCGACGCCCGCCGTTTCCAGAGCAATCTGAACGCATACGAGCAGGAAATAAAAAAGATCAAGAAGGACGCCGCCGATCGGGAAAAACAGCAGGCGGACGTGAAAATACGCGCCGCCAAGGCCAAAAACGAGTTTGACAAGCTCAAGGTGCTCTACGATCAGGAAGCCAAAGAAAAGAGCAAGGATCTGGAAGCGCTCCGCGCTGCCGCCGATGAAAAAGCCAAGCCCATCGAGCAGGAATACCTGGAGAAGTACCGTACCATCAAGCTCCACAGCGTTCCGCCGCTGGCAGCGCTGTACGGCGATCAGTGCGGCGGATGCAATATGTCGCTGCCGTCGGCGGTGGTGAGAAAGATCAAATCCGGCGCGCTGGTGGAATGCGAGACCTGCGGACGGCTGCTGATCATTCCGTAACTTCGATCCCGTTTCTGTGTTCAAGGCGGCTGAATGGCCGCAGGCCCAAAAGGCATGAGGAAAGTCCGGGCACCGCAGGGCAGGATGCCTGCTAACGGCAGGTGGAGGCGACTCCAAGGCGAGTGCAACAGAGAGATACCGCCGGGGGAAACCCCGGTAAGGGTGGAAAGGTGCGGTAAGAGCGCACCGGCGGCCTGGCGACTGTGCCGTCATGTAAACCCCATCCGGTGCAAGGTGTAGGGAACGCACAGGGCGGCCCGCCCTGTTCCCGCAGTACCGCTTGAGCGCGCTGGCGACTTCGCGCTTAGATAGATGGCCATTTTCAACAGAACCCGGCTTACAGGCCGCGCTTTGCCGCAATGGAAAAACCGCCCAGGGAACGATTTCCCGAGGCGGTTTTGCGCGGTTCAGCCGCAGATGATTTCTGGATGATGAGCCTGTAAAAAGGAGCGGAGCAACGAATAGAAAGCCGCAATCGCGTCATCGCCGTTTTCGGCGTGCTGTTCAATGACATCGTCCCAGCCACGCGCTCCCCAGCCAAGCGGGCCGCAATCGTGATAAGAATGCTCCACGAAATGAAAAAAATCGCA
>JAILBG010000064.1:0-4664 GCA_024681215.1 Clostridiales bacterium | reverse complement strand
CCCTGGGCCTCACCGGCGGGGCGTTCGCGGCCCTCAAGGCCAGCCGGACGGCGGCGGCGGCCCTGGTGATGTGGGGGCTTCGCGCCACCGGGGCGGTGGCGGTGCTGGCCGAACCCCGGCAGGAAATCAGCCGAACCCTTTCCGAAGCCGAATCGCCGCTGCCCGTGACGGCTGTCATCGAGCAGACCGGGCCTGCCGCCTTCCGCGTGTCCCGTCTGAACGAAACGAACGCGCCCGAAAAGACCATCGACCTGCTTTCCCTTCCGCCCGCCGGCGATTTTCAGATGAACGAAAACGCCCTGGAGCCCGCTTTCGTGATCTTCACCTCCGGCTCCACCGGCAAAAGCAAGGCCGTGGTGCTGAGCGAATCCAATCTGGTCAACAATCTGATCGACTCCCAGCCCCTGGGCGATTATACCGACGATGATCTGGCCCTGGGCTCCGTGCCGCTGCATCACGTGTTCGGCCTGGCGCTGCTTTCCGGGGTGGCGGTGCTGGGCTATGGGATGTTCTTCCCGGAGAAAACGGATGTGCCCAGCCTGCTTGCCGCCATCGAAAAGCAGCGGCTGACCCGCATGAACGGCGTGCCCTCCCTGTATTTCGCCATGGCCGATCAGTGCGTGGGTTACGACGTTTCCTCCATGCGTTCCGGCTACATCGGCGGCGGGCCGGTGACGGAAGGGCAATTCGCTTGGATCGAAGAAAAATTGGGCATGACGCTGATTCCCGTCTACGGCATGTCGGAATGCATCGGCATTTCCTGCGCCAGTTACCAGGATTCCCAGGCCGTGCGGGCGGGCGGCGTGGGGCCGCTCTACTCCATGAACACGGGCAAAATTCTCCGGGACGACGGCACGGAAGCGGGGGAGATGGAGCAAGGCGAAATCTGCGTTACCGGCCCGGCCCGGATGATCGGCTACTGGGGCCATCCCATGGAGCGGGACGAACTGCTCCACACCGGGGACGTGGGGTATGTGGATGAAACCGGCGTTTTGCACCTCACCGGCCGGAAAAAGGACATCATCATCCGCAACGGCTATAATCTGTCCCCACGGAAGATCGAACAGGCCCTCCTGGCCATCCCCGGCGTGAAGGAAGCTGTGGTGGTGGGCCTGCCCGACGAGCGGCAGGGGGAGGTGCCCGCGGCCATGGTGTCGGCGGCCCCATCGGTGAAAGAAATCCATCCCGATCTGCCCAAGAATGAGATTCCCGCGCTGATCAAGCTGGTGGACGCCCTGCCCCTGACCGCCTCCGGCAAGCCGGACCGCCAGAAAATACGAGAGGTATTGGCTTCATGCAGGCTTGGATGATCCTTGAGCTTCCGGGCGTGATGCTTCTGTACGGGCTGGGGCTTGCGCTCTGCCTGATGGAAAGGGCCTGGAAAGCGACCAAAGGGATTTTCACGTATCTGTCCGCTGCGGCGGTGATCATCGCCACGGCCTTTTTGATTTTGAACGGCGGCAGCCTGTGGGAGGCCGCCGCTTTCCTCATGGTCTTTCTGCTTATGACGATGGGGGTGAGAGAATGAATTTCAATTCCCTCGCCTTCCTGATTTTCCTGCCCATTGCCGTGGGCGGATATTGGCTGCTCCCCTTCAAAGCCCGGAAATATTGGCTGCTGGCGGCTTCCTGGTTCTTTTACATGTACTGGAACCCGCTGCTGATCCTGCTTTTGCTTTTCTCCACCGCCGTGGATTATGGCTGCGGCCGGGGCATCGAAACGTGGCGTGACCGGCCAGGACGGAAGAAAGCCCTGCTTTTGTGCAGCGTTTTCATGAATCTGGGCCTCTTGTTTTTCTTCAAATACTGGGATTTCTTCGGGGACATCGCCAGCGATTTATTGGCTTTATTCGGCGTATTCTGGCGCGCCCCGTCCCTGAACCTGATTTTGCCGGTGGGCATTTCCTTCTACACCTTCCAGACCATGAGCTACACCATCGACGTGTACCGGGGCAAAGCTCCCGCCGAGCGGGACCTGGTGACCTTCGCGCTGTACGTGTCCTTTTTCCCGCAACTGGTGGCCGGGCCCATCGAGACGCCCAAGGACCTGATGCCCCAATTGAAAACGGAACACGTCTGGAATCAGGAGGATTTTAAAGCGGGGATTCGCCTTTTGCTCTGCGGCTTCTTCCGCAAATGCGTGGTGGCGGATCAGTGCGGCATTTACGTGAATCGGGCGTTCGCGCATCTGGATACCGCCAACGCCCTGGCGGTGGCGGGCGCCGGTGCGCTGTTCTGCATCCAGATGTACTGCGATTTCGCGGGGTATTCGGAAATCGCCGCCGGCTGCGCCCGGATGATGGGCGTGCGCCTGACCCGCAACTTTGACCGGCCTTATCTTTCTCAAAGCTACGCCGAATTCTTCCGCCGCTGGCACATCAGCCTGAACCGGTGGTTCACCCAATATGTATACATCCCCCTGGGCGGCAGCCACCGGGGGACGTTCGTGAAGATTCGCAACACGGTCATCGTGTTCGCCCTCTGCGGCCTGTGGCACGGGGCCAAATGGACTTACGTGTGCTGGGGCCTGTACGCCGCGTTTTTCGTGTGCCTGGAAAGCCTGCTGGAAAAGCCTGGCGGACGGATGGCGGAAAAGTTACGGATCGACCTAAACAACCCCTTGGTGATCCTGGGCCGGCGGCTCTACATGTTCCTCATCTTCATTCCCGCCGCGCTGCTGTTCCGCGCCCCGTCGCTGGAGGCCATCGGCACGATTTTCCGCACCCTCTTCGCCGCCGATTTTTCCCTGACCGCCGGTCTGGACGCCCTGGGGATGACCAGCTTTTCCCTGGTATCGCTCACGCTGACCCTCTGCGCTATGGCGGGCTTGTCTGCTTGGGGGGAGTATGACCTGCCCGCCGCCAAAACCGAAACCGCCAGCGCCAAACGCTATGTCAGCGCCGTGTTCATGATCCTGATCATCGCCCTGTGCTGGCTGGCGCTGCTGGCCAGCGAGGACGCGGCGGTGTTCGCGTACTTCCAATTTTAGGAGAGGAGACTGCTGCGATGAAAAAACGATTGATTGCGGCGGCGCTCCTGCTTCTGCTGCTGCCGGTTGTGCTGCTTTTCGCCGCCTGGACCATGCCCAAGGTGTATCAGGACAGCTACTACGCCGAGCTGCCCGAGATGGTGGCGCGGATCGACCGGGCCCAGGGCAGGCGGCTGATCATCCTGGGGGGCAGCAACGTGGCCTTCGGGCTGGACGTGCCGTTATTGGAGCAATGCTTGCGGGACAAGGGCTTTGCGTACACCATCTGTCCTCTGGGACTGTACGCGGCGGTGGGCGCCAGCGCCATGCTGTCTCTATCGGAAACCGCCCTCCGGGAAGGGGACGTGGTGGTGCTGGCCTTGGAGCCCACCAGCGACACCATGACCGCCTATTTCGGGGCCACGGCGTTTCTCAAGTGCGCGGAAAGCGATCCGATGCTGTTCACCCGCCTGAACGCCGATCAGCGTAGCCGGGCGGCGGGCAATTATCTGCCCTATTTGCAGGAAAAATACGAAGTGGTACAGTCCGGCCAGCCGCTGAAAATCGAGGGCGTGTACGCCAAAGCCTCCTTCGACGATCAATGCAATATGATCTATCCCCGGGAGGGGAACATGATGTCCCTGGGTTACGACGTAAACGAGCCCATCGACCTGGCTGCCGTGACCATCGAACCGGCTTTCGCCGACCAGGTGAACGCCTATTGCCAGGCGGCGAAAAAGAAAGGCGCGGCCGTGTACATGAGCTTCAGCCCCATGAACAGAAGCGCCCTCACCGCCGCCGACGTCGAAACGGTCTACGCTTATTTCAACCTGTGCAACGATACTTTCGTCTGTCCCGTCATCAGCAATCCCTTGGATTACGTGCTGGACAGCGGGTGGTTTTTCGATTCCAATTTCCATCTGAACACCGCCGGGGCGCAGGTGCGTACGATCCTGCTGGCGGGCGATCTGCTGGCCCAATGGGGCTGCTATCAGGCCGTAGACGCCGCGCTGCCCGCTATGCCCGCCTCCATCGCTCAAAAAGCGGCGGATCAGGCGGACAGCTGGGATTTCACCTATGAACGGACGGAAAACGGCCAGGCGTATATCCTCACCGGTTTGACGGATCAGGGCTTAAACAAAGAAACGCTGATCCTGCCCGCCGCATACCAGGGAAAACCGGTGGCCGCCATCCGGGCGGACGCGCTGAAAGGCGCGGTGAATCTGGTGGAATTACACGTGCCGGACAGCATCGCCTCCCTGCCGGAAGGCCTCTTGGACGACTGCGCGGCCCTGCGCCGCCTGGTACTGGAGCACACCTCCGCCCCCTGCTCCATCGCCGCCCACAGCCTGGACGGCATGAAAGCCCTGCAAATTCTGGTGCCCGCCGCGTCCTATACCTGGTATCGGGACGGCTACGGCTGCGAGGAAAATCCCTGGCAGCCCTATCTCAGCCAAATCTATTCCTATTAATTCAAGCTGTTTTCGTATAAGACTATTCTCATACTTTTCTCAAATAGAAAGCGCAAATCCTTGGGGGCTTGTTCAGCCCCCAGAACCGCATCCTCAAACGTCGCAAGTCCGCACAGCGGACATTGCTCGTTTCGGATGATCTCACCGCCGATGAGATTCCCGCCACAGGCGGTCATCGGCGGTTCGTCCCCTGAACCAGGGAGGTGACCGTCCGCAACCTCAAAG
>JAILBG010000115.1:0-2064 GCA_024681215.1 Clostridiales bacterium | reverse complement strand
CCACCCCGCAGTTTGCATGGCTCAGGGAGCATTGCTGGGACTACGGCTTCATCCTTCGCTACCCTCCGGGCAAAGAACAGATCACCGGCATCCCCTACGAGCCCTGGCATTATCGCTATGTGGGGGAAGAAGCCGCGAAATTGATCCGGGACCGCGGCTGGACACTGGAAGAATACTGCCTGGAGATGAGCAAATAACGTTTCGATGTTGACGTTCTTAAAAAACACTTTAAAGCAGTTAGGAGTTAGGAGTTGAAGGTGGTTTCAATAAAGTGGACTTCCGCCAAGCACGGTTTGGTCCGACTATATAAACTCCTAACTCCTAACTCCTCACTCCTAACTCACATAAAACGGCGTACCAACGACCAAATCACAATCGCGGAGGGCAAAGCCATGAAGCTGATTTCATGGAACGTGAACGGCCTGCGGGCCGCCATGGGCAAAGGATTTTTGGATGCGTTCAGCGCTTTGGACGCGGATATTTTCTGCCTCCAGGAAACCAAGCTGCAGTCGGGGCAGATCGCCCTGGACCTGCCGGGCTACCGGCAATACTGGAATTACGCCGAAAAGAAGGGCTATTCCGGCACGGCGGTGTTCACCCGGCGGGAACCGCTGTCCGTCAAATACGGCATGGGCGTGGAGGAACACGATCACGAGGGCCGGGTGATCACCCTGGAATATCCGGACTTTTATTTCGCCACCGTGTACACCCCCAACGCCCAGGACGGCCTGGCCCGCCTGCCCTACCGCATGCAGTGGGAGGACGATTTCCTGGCTTATCTGAAGGGCCTGGAAAAAGAAAAGCCCGTGGTGTTCTGCGGCGATCTGAACGTGGCGCACCGGGAAATCGACATCAAAAACCCCAAAGCCAACATCCATAACGCGGGCTTCACCCAGGAGGAACGGGACAAAATGACCGCGCTGCTGGACAGCGGCTTTGTGGACACTTTCCGCTATTTCCACCCGGACGCGGCCGGCGCTTACAGCTGGTGGAGCTACCGTTTCCACGCCCGGGAAAACAATGCGGGCTGGCGCATTGATTACTTCATCGTGTCGCAGGCCCTTACCCCCCGCCTGCTGTCCGCCGCCATCCACCCCGAAATCTTCGGCTCCGACCATTGCCCGGTGGAATTGGTGCTTTCGGAAGAACACTAATCCCTAATCCCTATTCCCTAATCCCTATCGACGCTCCACAATTGAAACAGATGCAAATAAAGGAGGTAAAACCCATGTTGTATCCCAAAATCGGCATCCGGCCCGTGATCGACGGCCGCTGGGGCGGCATCCGGGAAAGCCTGGAGGACCAGACGATGGGTCTGGCGACCGCCGCGAAGGAACTGATCGAAACCATGCGTTACCCGGACGGGACGCCCGTGCAGGCGGTGATCTCTCCCTGCACCATCGGCGGCGGTGCGGAGAGCGCCAAGTGCGAGGAATTCTTCTCCACCCAGAACGTAACGGCCACCCTCACCGTGACCCCCTGCTGGTGCTACGGCATGGAGACCTTCGACATGAACCCCGCCACCGTGAAGGCGGTGTGGGGCTTCAACGGCACCGAGCGCCCCGGCGCGGTGTACCTGGCGGCGGTGCTGGCCGCCTACGCCCAGAAGGGGCTGCCCGCCTTCTCTATTTACGGGCACGACGTGCAGGATCTGGGCGATCGGACCGTGCCGGACGACGTGAAGGAAAAGATCCTGCGGTTCGCCCGCTGTGCCGTGGCGGTGGGCTGGATGAAAAATAAGGCCTACGTCAACATCGGCGGCGTGGCCATGGGCATCATGGGCTCCTTCTGCGATACCCAGGTGATGCAGAAATACCTGGGCATCCGGGCCGAATGGGTGGATATGACGGAGCTGCTCCGCCGCATCAATCTGGAAATCTACGATCCCAAGGAATACAAAAAAGCCCTGACATGGATCAAAAAGAACTGCAGGGAGGGCTTCGACTGCAACGCGGACAAGGACCTGCCCAAGATCGTTACCCGCAGCAAGTATATCGCCCCGGACAAGGACTGGGAATTCATCGCCAAGCTCACCTGCATCGTCAAGGACATCCTCTTTGGCAA
>JAILBG010000041.1:0-16938 GCA_024681215.1 Clostridiales bacterium | reverse complement strand
AATGCATTTCGGTACCTCCCAGTATTGTAGTTTCAGCCTGTTCTTCACTGAGGCGTTCTATTCTACTGTGGGGTACTTTCTCTTGCAATTCCTTTGGCCTGCTTCTCAGCGGTCAGTTTGGATTATACAGGAAGCTCCCTTATTCGATCTCCAGGATGTCGCAGAAGCCGGTGACCTCGAATACTTCCGATACGATCTCGTTGACGTTCGTGATCTTCATGCCGCCCTTGCCGCTCATCACCTTGTGCGCGGTCAGGAGCACCCGCAGCCCCGCGGAGGAAATGTACTCCAGCTTTTCAAAGTCCAGCGTCAGGCTGTCCGCGGCGTTCAGGGACGCGTTCAGCTCCTTTTCCAGCTCCGGGGCGGTCATGGTATCCAGCCGGCCCTCCAGGGCCAGGGTCAGCGCGCTTCCGTTCAGGGTCTTGCTGATGGTCATAAGAATCTCCTCCTTCTGCCTTTCCGGTTCATTCCGCGAAAGCCGCGGTCACTTCTTCACCACGCCGTCGCCGTAAATGGTGGTCCAGTCGTCCTTCATGGATACGGGGATCCAGCCGTAGGCCTCGCAGTAGCCGTACATCTGGTCGGCCTTTTTCTGGTTGCCGTTTTCCCGCTCCAGATCGTCGCAGCAGAGCATAAAGGCCAAACTGGCGTTGGGATTGTTGCAGGTGACGTATTCCGCCATGCTGCTGTCGCCCGTGCTGTTGCCGAAGGACAGCACCGGCTGCTGGCCGATCTCCTGCATAATGACGGAAACCTTGTTCATTTTCAGGTTCTTGATGATGAAATCACCGCCCAGCTGTAGCACGTCGTCCTCGGTAAACATATAGCTCAGGCCGTCGTTGTCGCCTTGCTTGCTGGCCACTACCGTTTCATCCGAGCCGATGATCTGCCGCGGCGGGATGGAGATGGGCGCGCCGTCGTTCATGATGCCGCGGACGATGAAGCGGTCCGTGCCGCTGATGATGTACACGATGAAATCGTTGGCCTGCAGGTATTCCACCACCTGCACCATGGGCAGGTAGAACCCGCCGCCCCGGGTCATGCCTTCATAGCTGGGCATGGGCAGCTTCTTGAATTCGTGCACATAATCGTAGAATTCCTCCAGGGTCATGCCGGAGAAGGCGGAGGCGATGCACTTGCCGTGATCCACCTCCAGGCCGGAAAAGGACGCGCCGGTTTCGTTCTGATAGGCGATCTTCAGCGCGGTCACCTTTTCAAAATCGCTGGCCTTGTCCTTGTAATCCGGGTCCTCCAGCACGCGGTGCACCAGCAGCATGTAATCGAAATAGTTGGGATCGGTCTCGCAGAACAGGGTACCGTCAAAGTCGAACACGGCGATGCGGTCCTTGGGCGGGATATAATCCTCTCCGCCCTCCTGGGTGATGGCGTCGATGTAGCTCACCAGCATCTCCTTGACGGGGGAATCCGCCGTCCAGAGGGAAAGCGGATCTTCCCCGGCTTCCGGGTTTTCCGCTTCCGCCCGTTCAAACCGCATCCCGTCCCCGGCGTTTTCCTTCTCGTCCTGCCAGATCAGGCATCCTTCCGCATCCAGGAAGAACACGGCCTCGCCGTCGTCGTACTTCTGATCCGCGGAAGCGACGGTTCCATCCTCGTTATAGGCATAATCCGTGCGCAGGCCGAAGGGCATGGACACCAGCGTGCCGTCGTCTTCGTGGTAGAAGCAGGCGTATTCCCATACGCTTTCTTCCCAGGCGCTGCCGCCCCAGGTGATCATGACCCGGAAGCCTTCTTCTTCCCAGTTCAGTTCCGCCGTCGCCCGGCCGCAGACCCAGGCGCCCTCATAAACCGCCGCTTCCTCCGGCATTTCCTCCGACACGGGCTCCGCCTCCGCCAGCGCGGCGGATACCCCTCCCAGGATCAGTGTCAGCGCCAGCAGCGCAGCCAACAGCTTTTTCATCGAATGTTTCCTCCTTGCGTGTGTATTCGGTGGCAATACAGTATATTGTATCCGTTCATGTCCAATAAATGTCCAAAAGATCATTTCGCCCCGCCGTCACAAAAATCCTTCCAGGGTGCCGTGCTGTTCGATCCACACGTACCGGACCCAGTCCATGGGGGAAAGGAACACCCGGGCAGCCACGTAGGGATGCTGGAAGCTGTCGTCCCGGTCCATGATCTGCTCAAACTGCTTTTCCCCCACGCGCTGCCGGAAAAAGTCCAGCGCTTCCCTGCGGAATTTTCCCGGGCGGTACGCGCCGCCGGCAGCCCGGGCCATTTGTCCGGAAGCCACTGCGCAGTTTCTCCCGTTCTCCATACCTTCTTCATCTCCCGCGTCGTCTGTTATTTCCTGATCCGCTTCCTGCCGGACACGATGGCGTCCTGCGGGCAGACCAGCAGGCAAAGATGGCAGCCTACGCACTTTTTTCCGTTGAGCACCGGGCGCCGTTTTCCATCCAGGCGAATCGCCTGATGGCCGCCGTCCATGCAGCTGATCTCGCACCGCCCGCAGCCGATGCAGCGATCCCGCACGAACCGGGGGAATACCACGGTATCCCTTTCCAGCGTGTCGGTGGTGCTGCTCAGGGTATCCAACCCCAGGCCGACGGCCTCCCTCACGCCCGAAAAGCCCTTTTCCTTCAGGTACAGGTTCAGCCCCGCCTTCAGATCGTCGATGATCCGGTAGCCGTACTGCATCACGGCGGTGGTGATCTGGATGGAGCCGCCCCCCAGCAGGATGAATTCCGCGGCGTCCTGCCAGGTTTCGATGCCGCCCATAGCGGACAGGTGCATGCCCTGCAGGGCCGGATTCTGCCCCAGCTCGGCAATAAAGCGCAGGGCGATGGGCTTCACCGCGTTTCCGCTGTACCCGCCTACGGCGCTTTTCCCGTGAACAGCGGGAGAGGACACATAGGTGTGCGGGTTTACGCCCACGATGGATTTGATGGTGTTGATGGCCGCGATGCCGTCAGCGCCGCCCCGCTTCGCCGCCTCCGCCGCCGGGCTCATGGCCGCCACGTTGGGGGTCAGCTTGGCCAGCATCGGGATGCGGCAGTTCTCCTTCGCCGCCCGGGTGAACCGTTCCACCAGCTCCGGCACCTGGCCGATATCGCTGCCCAGACCGCCCTCCGCCATGTTGGGGCAGGAAAAATTCAATTCCACCGCGTCCGCGCCGTTTTCCTGGCACAGGCGGGCCAGATCGCCCCATTCCTGTTCGTTCTGCCCCATGATGGAAGCCAGGATGAATTTGGACGGATAATTCTTTTTCAGGCGGCGGAAGATCTCCATGTTCTCCGCCACGCCGTGGTCGGACAATTGCTCGATGTTCTTAAAGCCGATGATGCTGCCGTCGCTGCCGGAAAGGGCGGAAAAGCGGGGCGACGCCTCGTGGATATCCAGGGTGCAGATCGTTTTGAAGCAGATCCCCGCCCAGCCCGCCTCGAAGGCCCGGGCGCACATATCGTAGGTGCTGGCCACCACGGAGGAAGATAGGAGGAAAGGATTCTCCAGGGGGATGCCGCACAGATCGCACCTGAGAAGGTCCTCGTTTTCCGGAAGCGGCGTTTCACACTCCGGCTTCACCTGGTAATACAGCCGGTTCATCAGGTCCCTTACGGGTACGTCCCCCGCCCGGACGCAGGCCCTTTCGCAGGGCGCGGAGCAAACAAGGCAGGGGTTCTTTTCCGGCAGGCGCAGCGCGGCGGTCTGCTCATTCCTGAACCAGATGCTGCGCAGCAGCCCGGAGGGAGCCAGCTTCTCGCAGGCGGCGTCGCAGGGCGCGTTCCGGCACAGGACGCAGCGGATCATATCGGAACGGGAAATCAGGGGCTCGGTACGGATCATGGGGCGGCTCCTTTCTGTTTTCCGGGCGGCGCATCGGGGGCGAACCGCGCGTTCACGCCTGCGCCCGGCTCTTTTTTTCTTTCTTGTCTTCGTACATTCTCTGATCGGCCAGGGCAAACACTTCCTCCAGGTCGAAGTCTCCCTCCCCGAAGGCAAAGCCGCAGGCGATCACGCAGGGGATGCCGTCCTCCCGCCGGTTCAGCTCCGCCAGGCCATCTTCCCAGTTTTTTCGGATCTGCTCCGCTTCCCCGCGGCTTACGTGAATGGCCGCCACGATGAATTCGTCCCCACCCACCCGGAAGGGGATCACGTTCCGCGCCTCGATCCTTTTCAGGCTTTCCGCGGCCTTGACGATCAGCGCGTCCCCGGCCTCGTGGCCGTATACGTCGTTCATGTGCTTTAAGTTGTTCACATCCATGTTGAATACGGCGATCCGAGGCTGCTTTGCAAACAGCGCCCGCTTCATCTCCATGAACTTGCCCTTGTTGTACAGGCCCGTCAGCCCGTCCCGCTCCTTTTCCTGCTTCAGCGTCTTGGAATACCCGCTCATATCCCGGTACAGGTCCATATACAGGCTGGTATCCACCAGATGATGGATCCGGATCATCCCGTCTTCCTGCTGATATGTGGAGGAGGTCACCATGTAGGTCTTCCCGTTTTCCGCCCTGAGAAGATCCCACATTTCCCCCCGCTGGTCCGCCCGGGGCGGCGGGCAGGCGGTTTTCCAATTGGTTTTTTCCCGTTGGACAAAGGCCGTTTTTTCATCCTCGTACAGCACGTTTCCGTCCGCGTCCGTGATCAGGATGCCCCCGATATCATCGCGGAAAAACCGAAGGATCACATCGTCCATGCTTCTCTTGCCCGCTTTCCTTCCGCTTGCCGCCGCTCTACGCCGCGGGCAGCGCTTCCTCCCGGATGTACCGGTAAATATATTCTTCCGCCAGCTCGTCGATCCTGCCGGATTCCTTCTCCCGCGTCAAAAAGGCGTTGACGTAATCCAGCAGGTCCCCGCTCTCCGGGGGGAGTAGCACCCCCAGCTGGCCCTGGGTGAAGGGCGCGTAGATCAGCGGCGCCGCCAGGCGGCTGTCCTGCCCCACGTAATAGCCCGCCTCCATGATCTCCGTGATCATCACGTCCGCTTCCCCCGCGGCCACCAGGCCGGGGATCTCCTGGTTCGCGCCGTGGATGATCAGCGTGGCGTCCGGCAGGTTTTCCCGGGCGAATTTTTCATTCAGCCCGCCCGGGCTCTCCATCACCCGGACCTCCGGGCGGTTGATGGCCGCCAGGCTTGTGTATTTTCCAGCGTCCTCCGCCCGGCAGAGCACCGTTTTCCCATTGGCCAGGTAGCCGTCGCTCATCAGCGCCTGCTCCTTCCGGGCCTCCGTCACGGTGATGCCGCAGATGGCCAGATCGAACTTCCCCGCCAGAGTATCCTCCATGAGGGTGGGCCAGGAGGTCTTCACATACTCGATCTCCACCCCCAGGGCCGCGGCCAGGTCCTCCGCCAGCGCCGCGTCGAAGCCCACGTACGCGCCGCTTTCCGGGTCCAGATAGGACATGGGCTGATAGTCCCCCGCCGTGCCCACCCGCATTACGCCCCGCGAAAGGATCCTTTCCAGCGCGGAGGCTGCCGGCTTTCCGGGCTTGGGGAGCTCGTGAATATCATACGTGTCGTAATAGATCTCGAAGGCCGTCTGCTCGTCCCCGGCAAGCTCGATCAGCGCGCCGGCCTGGAACATGCGGGAAAGCGTGCCGGAGGGGGCCGCGTACGCGGCGTTGGATACCACCGTCACGGCTTCCTGTCCCGCCGTTTCCGCCCGGAGGATCGCTTCCGCCTCAAACAGCAGCGTGCCCGTGGCGATGTGATAATCGCTGGATATGATGGCCAGCTGCTTCACCCGGGGATAGTTCTCCGTGAGGATATCGTAGGTGTACATGGCGTTCTGCGCCGTGGTCAGGGAGGCGTCCTCCACGATGACGCGGTCCGCGTTGACGCCATGGGCGATAAGCCATTCCGCCATCCTCCCGGCTTCCGTGGCGCTCTCATTCCAGGCGGCGGTGCCTCCGCCGGTGCAGACGATGTAAGCGTTCGGATATTTTTCCGCGCTGCGGAGCAATACCTCCAGCCGCCGGATCAATTCCTCCCGCATGGTGCCGTCCGGGTTCAGCTGGAACCCCAGCGCCACCAGGCACAGCGCGTCCGTGTCCGGCAGGCCGTCCGGCAGCACGTCCGGATACACCGGCTGAGCATCCACGTCCTTCCACAGCGCCAGGATGCGCTCCCACCGCGCCGCGGCGTCGGGGTTGATGGCCGCCAGCTCCTCAAGCAGCGCGGCGTTCGCCGCTTCCGCTTCCCCGCCGTACGCGCCGTAATTCACCGTCATGTCCCGGATCTGTCTCCGCCCGCTGTATACGGCGTCCAGCATGCTCTCCATCTGATCCGCGGCGATCCGGGCGTCCGTGTCCTCCGCCAGCGCTCCGAAGCTCCCTGCCAGGATCAGCAGCAGCGCCGCGACCCAGGCCAGCATCCGTTTGAACATTTGGCTGTTCATGCCTTTCCCCCTTCCGAAATCTGATTTGAAAATCCCGGGATTACGTCAGGTTCTGGATCTGCCTTTCCAGATACGCTTCCCGTACCGGCCCAGGAGTGGGCGGTCATATAATCTGTCCGTTTTTTCTGCAGAGGGACATGATATCTTGCAGCGCCAGCGTTTCATCATCCACGTACAGGACCTTGAGCACGGTTTTCACACCTCCGCCGGTTACATTATCATCCAAAGTCCAACAAATGTCCAGTAAAAAGCGCCTTTTCCCGGCGGATTCCGGAAAAAAGGCGCGGAAGCGTGCCCGGCCCGTATTTGCGCGGCGGGCACGAAATCCCGTTCGCTGAGGATACCGCGGCGCATCCGGATCTGTTCGCCGGTCAGGGACTGGTCCTTGGCCTCGGAATTGGGGATATGACGAATTCGACGGAATCGCCCTTTGCAAAACGATCGGATGGACTGGATGATCACAAATCGCGCCTTGAGAAAGCCTTTGGTAATCTGAAAGAGAAGCTGAATCTCCGAAGAGCTTTGGTTTCTTCCGAAACAAGCCTGAGCGGGAAGCTTTTCGTGGAGTCTGTTGCTCTGATCTATCTCTCCTACATTAAGAAACAGATGCAGGACAACAAACTCTTTAAGGACTACACGCTTCAGCAGGTATTGGACAAACTGGATGTTATTGAATACTTTGAAAATCCTGGTGATAAACTCCGAGTAGGAGAAGTACTGTCCAAGCAGAGCCAGTTGTATCTGGATCTCGGTGTCAACCCGCCGATACCTTATGTCGAGGCCTCGTTATAATTGCGCGGGAATGCAGGTCACAGATGCAATGAACGGAACGCCGCAGGATTACGGGCTTGATTTGGTAAATAAATCCTACTGAATGCCAAGGCTCCCAGGCCGCCTATGAAGGCAGTATGGGAGCCTTGATGCGTATTTTTCGATATCCGGGCGCTTTCAAGGATTCTTTGTTTGCGTCTGTAATTATTTTTTGTGTCTTTATTTATTATGAATCCACAACAACAGATCCGCCTCAGGAGAGCTGCACCGGCAGGTCCGTATCCGCGAAGGGATCGGACGTGTTCAGGGCGCCCAGGTCCACTTCCTGGGGCGCGGCCGCCGGCGTTTCCTCCCCGGCCATGGGCGTGGCGTCCGTCACCCGGATGTGCAGTTCGTACTCGTCGAAGGTCAGCTCCGCCTGTTCCCGGGGCTTCGTCAGGGCCAGCACCTCGGTATATTTGGTGCGGCCTTTGCGGGCATAGGTCAGCGCCACCTCGGGGCGGTTCTGCCAGTGCATGGGAATGAACAGCCGGGGCTTCACCGCCATGATGAAATGATTGGCCCCCGCGTCGTACATGCCGCCCATCCGGGGGTCCACCGGGAACATGCAGATATCCATGGGCAACCCTTCGATGGGCGCCACGGCGGCGTAATAATCCTTTTCCGCCTTGGCGATCTCCCGCAAAGTGCTTTCGTCCCGCCAATGCCACAGGTTCAGGTCCCCGGCGTGGAAAATGTGCAGTCCGCCCACCGTCACGTAAAAGGACACGCCCTTGTCCGTGGAATCGAAGGCGCGGATCTGCGCGTCCCCCACGGTCATTTCGTCCCCGGGCTTCATGCGCTTGCCCCGCTTGCCGATGGGCAGATCGTCGGATACGATATAGGTCATGGGCAGATGCTCGTGATCCCAGGAATAGATCACCTCGTCCAGATGATCCTCATGGTCGTGGGACACGAACACCAGGATCTGATCGTACCCCTCAAAATCCCGGGAGGACAGCTGGGCGTTCCCGGGCAGCTCCCCGTTTTCGCCCCGCCAGTAATCGAACACCAGCAGCGTCTTTTCCACCGCCACGGTGAACCCCGAATGATAAAAATACGTCACGATGGCTTTCCCGGCCATACAGACACCGCCTTTCCGCCGTTCCTTACCGAAACGCTTCCTCCAGCGCCCTGCCCTCCGCGTCGGGCAGCGACAGCCCCAGCGCCCGGGCCAGGGTGGGCGCGATATCCACCAGATCGGCTTCCTTCAGTTCCGTCCCCTTCCGGATCCCCGGGCCCTTGAGCCACAGCAGCGTCCGGGCCCCCGGACGGTCCAGGCCGAAGCCGTGCTCCCCCCGGGTCTCCCCGTCCCGGTCGATATAGCAGCAGCCGGGCTTTGCGTCCACCGCCAGGCGCACGTTTTCCGGCCCGCCCAGGGCGCGGATCTCTTCCTCCCCCAGGATCCGGGCGATGCCCCATTCCTCCCGGCGGCGGTCCAGGGCGCGCCAGGCGGCGGTCAGATCATCGGCGAAGATATACGCGCCCATGCCCAGGCTCTGGGCCCGGGCGCCGCATGCGGCCTGCAGCTCCCGGTCCAGCGGGATACCCCGGGGAGCGTCCTCCTGGCCGTGATCGCTGACCACGCAGAACAGCGTTTCCTCCGTGAGCCCGGCCTTTTCCACCGCGTCCACGATCCTTTTTACCCGGCCGTCCAGCCGCGTCATGGCGGCGCGGGCTTCCTCGCTGTCCGTGCCGTAGCGGTGGCGCATGGCGTCGCAGTCCACCAGATGCACGGTGAGCACCCGGGGCGGGCGGCGGGAGGCGTACAGCTTTTCGCACAGCAGCGCCGCGTAATCATCCAGATCCGGCTGCTGGATGCTTTTGCGCTGTTTTCCGTAAAGCAGCTCCATTTTCAGGATCCACGGCCCGGCGTAGCGCAGCATTTTCAGCGCCGCGTTCTCCCCCGGCAGGGGAAGCACCTCCGGGAAATTCCTGCGCACGTAGGGGTTTTTCCCGGAAACCGGCCACAGGATGGACGCGACGCTCATTTTTCTTTCCCGGGCCGCCTGATACAGCGTTTTTCTTTTGATGTCCCCCACGCGCCAGTACCATTTCCGCATCCGGGGCGGCGTATCCGGCTGGAAGGGCTGGTTATGGCCGACGCCGTGGGAAAGGGGACGGCACCCCGTCAGCAGGGACGCGTGAATGGGATAGGTGAGGGTGGGGTACACCGTCTTCACATTCCGGCAGAAGACCCCCTCCTCCGCAAGCGCAGAAAGCGCGGGCAGGCTGAGAAGCCTGTCCGCGTCTGGCTGCGCCACCGCGTCCAGCGAAATCATGCACAGGCGCATTGCCGCCTACCTCCGCCCGCGGCGCTTTTTGCGGAAAAACAGGAAATAGATCACCAGGATCCAGATGATGATGCTGCCCCAGTTGGATTTATGCTCTTCCTGCTCCCAGCTTTGGTTCCAGTCCTGATACTTTTCCTGATAATCGTTCTGGGCGAACATTCCCTGCCAGACCTGTTCCCAGGTCTGGGGCTCGGGGGTGGCGATAGGCTCTTCCTCCGCGCCCGGAAGCCCGGTCACGTTCAGCCCGGTCCCCTGGGCTTTGGCCAGGGCCTGGGCCAGCGCCACGGCGGTTTCCCCGGCAGCCCGGCTGTAATCCCTTTTCAGGAACGCGGCGCGGAAATGATTCGCCATCAGCATATCCAGGCTTTCCTTGGTCAGGCTGCCCTTGGCCAGATCGCCCAGCGCCACGGCGTAGCTTTCCTCGCCCACCACCATCAGCAGCAGGATATCGTTCTCCTTCAGGTTCCACACCCGGAACACCTGGTCCGCGTAGCTCTGGGGCGACGCGCCGCCCAGGAAATGCCGGGTGAGCACGTACACGCGGCCGTCCACGGCGGCTTCCAGCTTTCCGGCAAGGTCCGTCAGGTCCTTCGCTGCATCCTCGCCCAGCACCCCGGCCATATCCGCCACGATGCCCTGGAAGGGAGGATACTCCTCGGCCCGAACCCCGGGCAGCGCCGCCAGGCAAAGCAAAAGGATCATAACGGCAGCTATCGTTTTGCGCATGACGCTTCCTCCTCTCCCCTCGTTCATTTCCGCAGGAACTCTTCCGCCGGCCGGATCCCCAGGATCCTGGCGATCATGCCGCTGAAGGTGCTGTTGATTTTTTTATTGAATTCCGCTGCAGCGCTGTTGTACTGGGCCCCGGCGGTCTTTTCCCCGCTCTGCTCCATCATCTGGGGCAGATAGGATTCGGCGTACATCCGGTCCCTTTCGTCCGCCTGCACGGCGGGCAAAGCCGCCAGGCGCTGCAGAAGGGCCTGGGCGTCCACCGTCAGGTTTTCGTTGGCTTCCGCTTTTTCCCGCAGGGAGGCGCTGCCCTCCAGCACGTCCTTGTCCGCTTTCACCCGGTTCACGGCGTCCAGGAAGCCTTCGTCCGCGGTTTTGACGTACTGTTCCCTTCCGGCCACCGCCAGCAGGTTATATGCAGCCTCCACCCGGGCCTGCATCATGGTTTCCAGCCCCGCGTAGGTTTCCTCCACCCGCGCGCGCTCCCCGCTCCAGCCCCGGTACGCGCCGAAGCACACGGCAAACACGACCAACAGAATCAACAGCACCACGGCCCATCCGGTACGCAGTTTCATGGCAGCCTCCTCACGGTTCTCAAAAGCAGTATGGAACGGGGCTTCCCCCGGCAGGGAGAAGCCCCGGAAGGGGACAATCCCCCATTACATGGTCAGCAGCTTTTCTTTCAGGTTCCTTTCCATATCGGCCAGAGTCTTTTCGGCGGCGGCGCGCTTCTCGCGGCCTTCCTGCTGGATGCGGGACACCTCGTTGATGGTGTCGATCAGGCTCTGGTTGGTAGCCACCAGGGTTTCGATATCGATGATGCCGCGCTCGGACTCCTTGGCGGTCTCGATGGTGCCCATATGCAGGGTTTCGGCGTTCTTTTTAAGCAGCTCGTTGGTCATGTTGGTCACGGCCTGCTGGGCCTTCATGGCCTGCTGGCTGTGATGCAGGCCCAGGGCCAGCACCATCTGGTTCTTCCACAGGGGCAGGGTGTTGACCAGGGTGGACTGGATGCGCTCCACCAGCAGGGAATTGTTGTTCTGCAGCAGGCGGATCTGGGGTGCCATCTGCATGGAGATCTGGCGGGTCAGCTTCAGATCGTACAGCTTCTTTTCAAAGCGGTCGCACTGAGCGGCCAGGTCGTTGGCCTTCTGGGCGTCCATGGAATCGCCGGATTTTTCGGCGGCGTCCTGCAGGGCCTTGAGATCGGTGTCCCGCACTTCCTTGAGGCGCTGTTCGCCGGCCACGATGTAGAGCGTCAGCTCATGGAAGTATTCAAGGTTCATATCGTACAGGCGGTTGAACATGGCCACGTCCTTGAGCAGCTGCACCTGATGGCCTTCCAGGTCGGAGGCGATCTTTTCCACATTGACGGAGACGGTGTCGTACTTGGCCTGGATGGAGGCGATCTGCTTCTTGGCGCCGAAGAACCAGCCGCGGATGCCCTTGGGCTTTTCGCCGGCGGTGTTGAATTCCTTGAGGTTGGCGATCAGATTGGCCAGCATGTCGCCCACGTCGCCGGTATCGTCGGTCTTGACGGAGGCCAGCACGCTGTCGGCGAAGGAAGACACCTTCTTCTGGGCGTCCGCGCCGTAGAGCATCACGTGGTCGGGGTTGGTCAGGTCGATGGTCTTGGCGAAAGCGGCCACCTGCACCTTTTCCGCTTCGGTGAGGCTCTCCTCCAGGCTCTGGGCCGCTTCCACGGCCTTGCCGGCGTCAGGGGCTTCGGGGGTCTTGAGGCTGTCCAGCATTTCCACGGCCTGCTCCAGGATCTTCTTGTCGCCGATTTCGGGGTTCAGCGTCAGGATCGGGGCGGCGTGAACGGCTTCCTGTTCCATGGGGGCAGTGTTTTCAGACATGGGAACGATCTCCTTTCAGTTTCTGACGGAAGTATGCTTGAGCGCTTTTATTCGTTGGCTTGCTCACCCTTGATGCCGGATTCCACCAGGCCGTCCTGGCGCAGCATGGTTTCCATGACATCGATATCGGTGGACAAATCCAGCATATCGTCGTGATACAGGGCGTTGAGCTGCTTGTCGAAGGCCTTGAGCACCACGTCCATGGCCCGGCGGATCTGGGTCCGGGTGGCCTGGGCTTCCTGGCCGGAAACGTGCCGCTCCTCCATTTTGCGGTAGCCCTGCAGCATTTTCAGGGTGGTGGGCAGATAATAATCCATGAAGCGGCGGATCTGGGGCGCCTTGCCCGGCTGCTCCGCCACGGTATGGAAGATGCGGCTGCTCACGTCGTCCAGGCGGTTCATCTGGTCCGTCAATTCCGCGTCCGGGATCTTCTCGTTTTCCTCCCGGATCTGGGCCATCATCTCCTGGCCCTTTTCCACCAGGGAATCCGCCGCGGCGTCCCCCGTCTTGGGGATCTGCTGCTGCACGGGGGCTTCCTTGCTGGTATCCAGCCCCTGGGCCATCACGTACACGATCCGCCCCACCAGCAGCGCCACGCCGACGCAGATCAGGTAATGCTGCCAGCGGTACAGCTTGAAGATCAGGGAATAAAGCACCACCGCCGCGCCCATGGCCAGCAGGGCGTAAAGCATCGCGCGGGATTCTTTCTTCTTTTTCTGCATTCCGTTGCATCTCCTTTCCGTCAGATCCTGCATCCTGAAGGATAGCAGTTCCCGGAAAAATCGCAAGCAAAAGGCGCCGAACGATACGTTTTTCCTGCCGAAAGCATCAAAACGGCGCTCTTTTCCGCGTGTAGTATATCACAATCCTCCCCCGTTTTCAACGCTTTGCGCACGGAAAAGTGCCGGGATATTCCATCATTTTTCCGCATAAAGTGGTTCCGGAGGTGAGCCCATGGAAAAAGCAGCATCCGCCCCCCGCCCGCGTCCGGCGCCCAAGCCTCACGCCCTCACCCTGGACAACCGCCAGCGGGCCGTCCTCACCGGCGTCAGCGAGGTGCTGGCGTTCGACGAAGGCCAGGTGATCCTGATGACGGAGGCGGGCGAAGTGACCCTCGCCGGGGAAGGCCTGCACGTGACCCGCCTGAACCTGGAGGAGGGGCAGATGGCGGTGGAGGGAAAAATCGACAGCATCGCCTATCCGCCCCGGGGGGCCCGGCGCGGCTGGTTCCGCAGGAACAAGGGATGATTTTTCAGGAAACAGCCCGGCAGGGGCAGGGCCTGCTTTTCCTGCTGGGGGCGGGGGCAGCCGCCGGGGCGCTTTACGATCTGCTCTCGCCCCTGCGACGCCGGGCGCCCGGGGCGGTCCTTCCCGTGCTGGATATCCTCTGGTGCCTGCTGTCCGCGGCGCTGTGCCTGGCCGCCCTGATCCTGTCCCTGGAGGATCAGGCGCGGCTGTACGCGCCCCTGGGGATGCTGTGCGGCTTCGCCGCCTACCGCCTGGCCGTGCGCCTGCCCCTGCGCGCTTGCGCGCCGGATCCGCCGCCCCAGGGATCCATGATACCCTCTTTTCATTAGATTTTCCTGTGAAGCTCCTGAAAATCCCATTGGATTTGGGTGAATATCCGGCGTTTCACGAAAAAAGCTCCCCGGAGCCGGCGTTCGTCGCCAGCGGGCTCCGGGGAGAACCGTTTTTGTGTTTTTCCTCAGCCGATTTCCGCGCCGTCGGGCATGATGGGATCGGCGGTGAGGAGCCGAAGGGTCTCGGTGCCGTCCTCGTTCTGCTTCACGGCGGAGAGCAGCATGCCCTGGCTTTCGATGCCCATGATCTTCCGGGGCGCCAGGTTGGCCAGCAGGATCAGCTTCTTGCCCACCAGCTCCTCGGGGGTATGGTATTTCGCGATGCCGGAGAGCACCGTGCGCTCCTCCGCGCCCAGGGACAGGCGGAATTTCAGCAGCTTTTCGCTCTTTTCCACCCGTTCGCATTCCACCACCCGGGCCACCCGCAGCTGGATCTTTTCAAAATCCGCAAACCCGATGCAGCCTTCGGGGATCTCCTGCTTCTTTTCGGCTTTCTTTTCGGCCTTCTGCTCTTTCTTTTCCTGCTTGGCCGCGGCTTTTTCCTCTTTCTTCCCATCGTTGCCGCTGAGGGCTTCCAGCTCCTTCTGCACGTCGATCCGGGGGAAGAGGGCGTCGCCCTTCTTCACCTTCAGGCCCTCGGGCAGCGTGCCGAAGCAGGACAGGGAATCCCAGGTCTGGAGCCGGGGATCGTCGATGCCCAGCTGGGCGAAGATCTTATCCGGAGTGGATGGCATGAAGGGCCGGATCAGCACGGCCACGAACCGCACGCATTCCGCCAGCATCAGCAGCACCGTGGCCAGGCGGTTTTTCTTTTCCGGATCCCTGCCCAGCACCCAGGGCTGGGTGACGTCGATGTACTTGTTGCATTCGCCGACGACCTTCCAGATCTCCGCCAGCGCCTGGGAGAACTGCAGTTTATCCATCTGCTCCTCCACCAGGGCAGGCAGCTTGGCGCAGTGCTCCCACAGGGGCGCGTCCACCGTTTCGTCAGTCACGTTGGTCCAGGCGGGGATCACGCCGTCGAAGTACTTTTCCAGCATGGCAACCGTGCGGCTGACCAGGTTGCCCAGGTCGTTGGCCAGATCGGCGTTCATGCGGGTGAGGAAGGATTCGTTGGTGTAATTGCCGTCGGCACCGAAGGGCATTTCGCGCATCAGGTAATACCGGAGAGCGTCCACGCCGTAGCGCGCCACGATGGGCTGGGGGTAGACCACGTTGCCCTTGGATTTGCTCATCCTGTCCGCGCCGAACAGCAGCCACCCGTGGCCGAACACCTGCCTGGGCAGGGGCAGCCCCAGGGCGTGGAGCATGATGGGCCAGTAAATCGTGTGGAACCGCACGATCTCCTTGCCCACCAGATGCACGTCCGCCGGCCAGTATTTGCGGAACAAAGAATCGTCGTCGGTGCCGTAGCCCAGAGCCGAGATATAATTGGAAAGGGCGTCGATCCAGACGTACACCGTGTGCTTGGGATCAAAGTCCACCGGGATGCCCCACTTGACGCTGGTGCGGCTGACGCACAGATCCTGCAGGCCGGGCTTGAGGAAATTGTTGATCATTTCATTGGCGCGCTTGGCGGGCTGAATGAAATCGGGATGGGCTTCGATATAGCCGATAAGCCAGTCCTGGTATTTGCTCATGCGGAAGAAATAGCTTTCCTCCTTCATGGGCTGGCAGGGCCTGCCGCAGTCGGGGCACACCTTCTGGCCGTCCTTCTCCACCAGCTGGGTGGGGGTCCAGAAGGATTCGCAGGGCGTGCAGTACATGCCCTCGTACTCGCTCTTGTAAATATCCCCCTGCTCATAGAACTGGCGGAAGATCTTCTGCACCACCTTGATATGGCGTTCCTGGGTGGTGCGGATGAAATCGTCGTATTCGATGTTCATCAGCTTCCACAGTTCCTTTGTCTCCGCCACGATCTTATCCACATATGCAATGGGGGTCACGCCCTGTTCGGCAGCCTTTTTTTCGATTTTCTGGCCGTGTTCGTCGGTGCCGGTGAGGAAATAGGTGTCGTATCCCTGCATTTTCCTGAACCGGGCCATGGTGTCGGCCGCCACGGTGGTGTAGGTGTGGCCGATGGTCATATTGCCCGAGGGGTAGTAAATGGGCGTGGTGATGTAGTAGGTTTTTCCGTTCATGGCAATCCTCTCCTTTGTCCGGTGCGAGGGCTGAGGAAACGCCCCCGCATCCGTTCATGATGCAGGGGCGTGATCAAACGCGGTACCACCCTGGTTCGCGCGCAGAAACGCGCGCCTTCATTCGGCGGATATCGGCGCTGCCCGGCGGGGGCTGATCGTGCTTGCCTCCGCGTGCTCCGGGGCCATGTTCCCCTGCCGCGCCGCCGCCGCCTTTCACCTTTACGCGGCTCTCTTTCGGGCGGGCATACGCAGGGTACTCTTCCCTTCCTCGCACTTTCATTTATCTTAGCCGCTCCCGCCCCGCTTGTCAAGGAAAAAAATCCCGCCGCCGGGCGCGGGACGGATCCGGGCGCAGGCTCCGAAATGTCCATATACATAATGTGTATGTCTATTATTTCATGGTATTTTCCCTCCCCGGCGCTTATAATACATATATGATTTTCTGCGTTCTCTGCCTTCGGCGGACGGATCGGGCAGGGGAGGACGCGGCGATGCCGCTGATCCGTTTGCAGAGGGAAGACCCGTTCAAAACAAAAATCAAAAAGGAGGAAACAATCCATGTCCGCGACCATGAAAAAAATCGTCAGCGTTCTTTGCCTGGTAATCGTGGGGCTCTTTGTGGTCCTGCTGATCACCAACGCCAACCACAAAGACGCCACGGCGACCGCGAAGGCGGATGCTGACAAAGTACTGCAGGATACGATTGCGCAGAAGGACAAGGAACTGAAAGCGGCGGTGGAGACCGCCAAGGCGGAAGGCAAGCAGGAGGCCGAAGCGGCCGCCGCAGAAGCCCTGACCGCCGCGGTGGAAGCCGCCAAAGCGGAAGGCAAGCAGGAAGCCGAAACGGCCGCCGCGGAAGCCCTGACCGCCGCGGTGGAAGCCGCCAAGGCGGAAGCCAAGCAGGAAGCCGAAGCGATCGCCGCGGAAGCCCTGCGGCTGGAGCAGGAGAAGACGGCGGAGGTTCAGAAAGAACTGGATGAACTGAAGAAGACCCTGACGCCTGCGGAAGAGCCCGCGAAGTCTGAAGAACCCGCCGCGGAGCCCGCGAAGGCCGAAGAGCCCGCCGCGGAGCCCGCGAAGGCCGAAGAACCCGCCGCGGAGCCCGCGAAGGCCGAAGAGCCCGCCGCGGAGCCCGCGAAGACCGAAGAACCCGCCGCGGAGCCCGCGAAGGC
>JAILBG010000023.1:0-13479 GCA_024681215.1 Clostridiales bacterium | reverse complement strand
GTAAGGCAAGGGACTTTGACTCCCTCATTCGTAGGTTCGATCCCTGCCACCCCAGCCATTCTGACCCATTAGCTCAGGTGGTAGAGCACTTGACTTTTAATCAAGGTGTCCGGGGTTCGAGTCCCCGATGGGTCACCACCCCTAACGGGGTTTCAGGCGGGCGTGGCGGAATGGCAGACGCGCCAGACTTAGGATCTGGTGCCCAAAAGGCGTAAGAGTTCAAGTCTCTTCGTCCGCACCAGACGCACCCCGGTTTCTGCGGTAGTAGCTCAGTTGGTAGAGCGCCACCTTGCCAAGGTGGAGGTCGCGAGTCCGAGCCTCGTCTACCGCTCCATTGCGCGGGTGTAGCTCAGTGGCAGAGCTCCAGCCTTCCAAGCTGGCTATGTGGGTTCGATTCCCATCACCCGCTCCAGCAAAGAAGGGAGCCGACCACGCACGCTGCTCCCCCACGCGCCATTAGCTCAGTTGGTAGAGCACCTGACTCTTAATCAGGGTGTCCCGGGTTCGAGTCCCTGATGGCGCACCAGCACAGAAGCCCCGCCGCGAAAGCGGCGGGGCTTTTGCTTTGCGGCGCGGCTTCTGCTTTGCGGCGTGGCGGAGAAAAACGCAAAAAGAAAAGCCCTTGATCTTCAAGGACTTTTTTCTGGTGGCTCCGGTGGGGCTCGAACCTACGACACTCCGGGTATGAACCGAATGCTCTAGCCAACTGAGCTACGGAGCCGAATGGTTGCGGGGGAGGGACTTGAACCCTCGACCTCCGGGTTATGAGCCCGACGAGCTACCGAACTGCTCTACCCCGCGTCATGCTGCGCTTAACGGCGCAGAAGCTATAATACAGCAAATCGGCGATCTTGTCAATCCCTTTTGAGAATTTTTTATGATCCGTCCGCTCCGGGCGCCGCGGGGAACGTGACGTGGGCAAAAAAACGTTCCGGAGGGAAATCCGCCCCCCGGAACGTCCGTTGATGGCCCACCGGCTTTTCCGCCGGCGTCAGACATCCAGCAATTCGCCGAAGGCTTTCAGCGCGCCGTCGGTATCGTGGGCCAGCACGCGCTTGGCCAGCACCTTGCCCAGCTGCACGCCTTCCTGGTCGAAGCTGTTCAGGTTCCAGACGAAGCCCTGGAACATCACCTTGTTTTCAAAGTGGGACAGCAGCGCGCCCAGGGCCTCGGGGGTCAGCTCGTCCCCGATGATGATGGAGGAGGGCCGGCCGCCGTCGAAATTCTTATTGGGGTTATCGTCCCGCTTGCCGCAGGCGAAGGCCATGATCTGGGCCGCCACGTTGGCGCACAGCTTCTGCTGGCTGGTAGAGCCCTGGATCTCCACGTCCATGCCCGCCTGATTCCGGCGGAAGCCCACGAACTGCAGGGGCACGATGTCCGTGCCCTGGTGGAGCAGCTGATAGAAGGAATGCTGGCCGTTGGTGCCGGGCTCGCCGAAAATGACGGGGCCGGTGGGGTAGGATACGGGCTCGCCGAAGCGGTTGACGCTCTTTCCGTTGCTTTCCATGTCCAGCTGCTGCAGATGGGCGGGGAAGCGGCTGAGGGCCTGGGAATAGGGCAGCACCGCCGTGGCGGGATAGCCCTGCACGTTGCGCTCGTACACCCCGATCAGGGCGTCCAGCATGGCGGGGTTCTCCAGCAGGTTCTCGTTGGCCGTCAGCCGGTCCTCTTCCGCGGCGCCCCGGAGGAACCGCTCGAAGACCTCGGGCCCGAAGGCCAATGACAGCACCGCGCCGCCCACGCAGGAGGTGGAGGAATAGCGGCCGCCGATGTAATCGTCCATGAAGAAGGCGGCCAGGTAATCGCTGCTTTTGGCCAGGGGCGAACTTTCGCTGGTGACGGCCACCATGTGCCGCGCAGGGTCCAATCCTGCGTTTTTCAGGGCGTCCTTCACGAAGGCTTCGTTGGTCAGGGTTTCCAGGGTGGTGCCGGATTTGGACACCAGCACGAACAGGGACCGGCTCACGTCGATTTCCTTGAGCACGCTGGCGGCGTCGTCCGGGTCCACATTGGAAATGAAGCGGGCGGCCATTTTGAAGCAGCCGTTCTGCTTGGCCCAGTTTTCCAGGGCCAGGTACATGGCCCGGGGCCCCAGATCGCTGCCGCCGATGCCGATCTGCACCACGGTGGTGAATTTTTCGCCCTTGGCGTTGGTGATTTCGCCCGCGTGCACCCGGTTGGCAAATTCCGCGGCCTTCATCCGCTGGGCTTCGTAAAACTCGCGCTTATTCACCCCGTCGGCCAGCACGTCTTTGCCCAGCTGGCCCCGGGTCAGCTGGTGCAGCACCAGGCGCTTTTCCCCGGTGTTAATGACCTCGCCGCTGTACAGCGCGGCGTATTTTTCGGTGAGCTGGGCTTCCTTCGCCAGCGCCGAAAGGGCGGCAAGCACCGCATCGTCCACCTGCTTGGCGGCGTAATGATAGGTCAGCCCCGCGGCCATTTTCACGGCGTATTTCTTCACCCGCGCGGCGCCGGCGTCCCCCGCCATGGCGGTCTGCAGCTTCACGTGATCTTTGAGGGCCGCGAGCGTTTTCCAGGCGGCCAGGGCGTCCGTATTCTTCCAGGAAATCATGCGTTTTCTTCCTTTCTTTATGGCCTGATCCGCGCCGGGACCGGCGCGTTTTTTGCTGTCCCTTCCATTATACATCAATTCCTGCGCCTGGCAAGGGCGAAAACGTGAAAAAGTTTTCCGCTGCCGCCATTGTGCCTGCAGGACAAACCTGATACAATGGGGCGAACCGAAGGAGGGGATGGCATGAAAACCGCGATTTACGGCGCAGGCAGCCTGGGCACGGTGCTGGGGGCGTACCTGACGAAAAACGGCGTCGATATCGAACTGGTGAACCGCAACAGGGCCCACGTGGAGGCCCTGCGGAAAAACGGCGCGCATATCACGGGCACGGTGGATCTGACCGTGCAGGTCAGGGCGATCCTGCCCGGGGAGATGCAGGGGCCTTACGACGTGGTGTTTCTGATGACCAAGCAGCTGGACAACCCCGCCGCGGCTGCGTTCCTCAAGCCTATGCTGGCGCCCGACGGCGTGGTGGTGACGCTTCAGAACGGCATCCCGGAGCCGGAGCTCATCGGGGTGCTGGGGGAAGGACATGTGATCGGCTGCACGGTGGAATGGGGCGCCACCATGAGCGCGCCGGGGGAATCCACCCTCACCAGCGCGCCGGACAGCCTGTCCTTCCACATGGGAAAAATGCCGGGGATCACGGACGCGCAGTTTGGCCGGGTGAAGGAGCTGCTGGAAAAGATGTGCCCCGTGCACACGGAAGAGGATTTGACGGGGGCCCGCTGGAGCAAGCTGCTGATCAACGCCGTGTTCTCCGGCCTGGGCACCGCCATGGGCGGGGTGTTCGGCGACGTATCCGAGGGGAAGGAAGAGAAGGGCCTGGCGCTCCGGTGCATGAAGGAGTGCATCGACGTGGGCCGCGCCGCGGGGGTGACCTTCGCCCCCGTCCAGGGCAAGGACATCACGAAGCTGTTCTATTACCGGTCGCCGCTGAAAAAGGCCTTCGCTAAGGCGCTGCTGCCCATCGCCATGAAAAAGCACCGGGAGATCGAGCCCTCCATGCTGCAGGATCTGAAAAAGGGAAAAAAGTGCGAGGTGGACGCCATCAACGGCGTGGTGTGCGCCTATGGAAGAAAAACCGGCGTGCCCACCCCCGTCAACGACCGGATCGTGGAGGTCGTCAAAAAGATCGAGCGGGGCGAAGCGCAACCGGAAAAGAAGAACATCGGACTGTTCCGGGATCTGATGGGAGGCTGACGCCGGGGCGGCGGAGGAATCCCCGCGCGCCGGAAAAAAGAAACGCGCCGATCCGGGAATGCACGGACAAAAGAAAAAGCAGATATCCCGCGGAAGAAGGGTTTTCCGCGGGATATCTGTTTGATCGGCGGTGCGTTTTTGATTGTTCAGGCGTGGATCTCCGTCCGGGGCAGCACCGCGTCGATATCCACGAAGACGGGCTTGCCGCTTTCCCGGTCGATATACACCGGCGCCTCGTCCGCCGTCAGCAGGCCGGTGGGATCGAAGTACAGATACCGGCTGAAGCACACGTGAACGATGCCGGTGTCCGGGTCGGTATAATGGCATTCCACCGCCCGGGGATGGCCGCGGCCGGTGGTCACGTTGGTCTGCACCCGTATCCCGGCGATTTTCGCCATCACGTACCGGCCGTCCTCATAAGCCCGGCGCATGATCCGGCGTCTGCGCGCGTCGCCGTACAGTAGGCCTGCGCCGATTAGCAGGAACAGCGCTCCCTCGCCGCCGAAAACGTACAGGAAGACTGCGGGGTCCTGGGGCGCACGGCCCGCCTTGAAATGCCACAGCGCCGCGCCCAGGATCAGGAACAGCGCGCCCAGGGGCGTGAAGATCATGCCCACGATGCCCTTCGCCGTCCAGCCGAATTTCTTTTTTTCGTTCATAGGCTTCTTCCTCCCTTCCGCTTGCCATGATACGCCCGGGCCGCTGCCGGGGCAAGGGATATTCACCCATTTGTCGCCCCGGAAGGCTGAACCGTCGCTTTTACAGGCCCCAGCCTTCGGGCAGGTACTTTTTCTGGGCCAGCAGCATGCGGTCAAACAGCTTTTCGCCGTCGGCAAAATCCACGCCGCCCATCAAAGGATCGTTCATGAACGTGGTCAGCGCCAGCCCCCGGTCGCAGCGGAGGGCGGCGTCCAGGGCGTTGCGCTGGTTCATCACGTGCCGCAGCGTCAGGGCCAGGATGTTCCCGTCCATGGGCCCGGCGTACACGGGAAAGATCCCGTCCCGGCGGAAGAGCGCGTTGGTTTCCACCACCGCCCCCAGGGGCAGATTGGGGATCTGGCCCTGATTGGGCAGATTCACGTTGGTGATCATGTCCCCCAGGCCCAGCAGGGCCTTCATCATCAGGTGTCCTTCCTCCCCGGTGGGGGCGAAGGAGGGCTTTTCCTCCCCGGACAGCAGATGGGCGCGCCGGGATAGACGGTCCTGCAGATCCTTTTTCCGCCAGGAAACGGGGGTCAGGGTGAAGCCCCAGGAACGGGCGGTGTCCGGGTCCTTGAGATACCAGGGGGGCATGAACTCGGCCAGGTGCCGGTCTCCCGCCGCGGCGATCTTGCCGTACCGGAGGAACAGATCCATTTTCACCCGATGGGAACACTCGAAATAATTGTTCATCCAGTTATCGTCCCGGCCCTTGACAAAGCCCGTATCCCGGTACTTTTCACAGAAGGCGCGGTAAACGGGGAACAGATCCCGCCCCCGCCAGGAGGCCTGGGCAAACCAGGTGAAATGATTGATCCCCTGCACCGTCACCTTGAGTTCCTCCCGGGGCACGTCCGGGACGCCCTCCATGTCCTGAAGCACCGCGGAAAGCAGCTTCTGGGTGCCGAACACCTCGTGGCAGCAGCCGAAGGCGCGGATTTCGGGGAACACCCGGTACAGCGTCTGCACGCACAGGGACATGGGGTTGGTATAGTTGATCACGTAAGCCGTGGGCGCGTGATCCCGGATGGCCCGGGCAAAATGCGCGAACATGGGCGCGGTGCGCATGGCCCGCATGAACCCGCCGGGGCCCACCGTGTCGCCCACGGACTGGTAAACCCCCAGGCTCTCCGGGGCGTGCACGTCGCTTTCCATTTCGTCGAAGGTGCCGGGCAGGATGGAGATCACCACGAAGTCCGCCCCGGCGAGGGCGTCCTGCAGGCTGCCCGCAACAGTATAGCGCCAATGGCTCGCCGCCCGGGGATCGCCGGAAATGATCTGCCCGATCCGGGCGTTCTTTTCCGCCGCGTCCCGGTCGATATCGTAGAGGCGCACGCGGCCTTCCATGTCGCCGTCCAGGGCCAGGTCGGTCATCAGGCCCCAGGCCCAGCCTCGGCTGCCGCCGCCGATATAGGCAATCTGCACGTCCCGCGCCCGTCCGTTTTCGATCTTCATTTTGTCTGCTCCTCTTTCTGTCTTTGCTTCTGGACCACGAAGCATTCCGGCGCTCCCGCCCCCGCGTTGAGAAAGCGCTGATGCAATACGCTGTACTTTTGCGGCGGCAGGGCGGAAAGCAGCGCCGTCAGGTTTTTCCGCTCCCTGTCGCCCTCCGGGTGGCCGGGATAGGCGCAGACCACCAGGACGCCCAGGGGACGCAGCAGCGCAAGCGCGCTTTCCACCGCCGCTTTGGTGGTTTCCCAGCGGGTGGTGACGCCGTGATCGCCCCCGGGCAGCCAGCCCAGATTGAACACGGCGGCGGCCACGGGCCCCGGCGCCTTTTCGACCATGTGCTCGTGCCCCAGGCAGAACAAATGCGCCCGGTCCAGCATCCCGTTTTCCGTAAGCCGCGCCCGGGTATTCTCCACCGCCTGCGATTGCACGTCGAAGGCGTACACCCGGCCCGCTTCCCCCACCAGGCGGCAAAGAAACAGGGTGTCATGGCCGTTGCCCATGGTGGCGTCGATCACCGTGTCCCCGGGAGCAACGGCCCTTTCCAGCGCTTCCGCCGCCAGATACCGGGCGGATCTGAGCTCATATGCCATGCTACGCCTCCGGGACGATCCATTCGTCCGTTTCTTCGGGCAGCGGCGGTTCAAACAGGGAAAGGCACTTGTTCAAAAGCCCTTCGTCCACATAGTACGCGCCGGGGCTGTTTTCTTCCTGATTGCGCTTTGCGATGTGACGGCGGAGCGTTTCCTCCGACGCGGCGATATAGTGCCGGCGCACGGGGACGCCCCGGGACAGGAAATACGCTTCCGTCTCCCGCCGGTACGCCCGCTGCCAGAAGCCCCATTCCAGGATCACATCGCAGCCGCCCCGGGCAACGTCCGCCGCCTTCTCAAGCAGTAAAGCGCGCAGCTTCGCCGTCACTTCGTCGTGCTTTTCGCCCAGGGGCGGAAACAGCAGCGTGATTTCGTCGCAGCTGAGGATCACCGCCCCGGTGCGCTCCCGAAGCGATTTTGCGTAATGGGATTTCCCGCTGCAAATCATGCCGCAGATCAGATGCGCCGTGCCGGCCATGACGATCCCTCCCCGATTCAGAACAGGATACGATCATTATACGGGAATCCGCCCCGAAACACAAGCGGCGCGGCCCTCAAAAAGAGCCGCGCCGGGCGCATCACGGATCCGCTTCTTCCGCTTTTTCCTCCTCCCCGGCCACCGCCGCGGCCAGGGCGCGCTCCACCAGCGCCATTTTTTCCTTGGTCAGCCTTCCCAGATAGCTTTGCAGCCGGGATTTTTCCAATGTACGCACCTGCTCGCACAGGATCACGGAAGGCCGCCGGACGCCGCCCTGGGGCGGGGTCAGGGGCACGTGGGTGCGCAGCGGGGCCTTGTTCATTTTGCTGGTCAGGGGCAGGGCGATCACGGTGGGGCTGAAGCGGTTGCCCAGATCGTTCTGGATGATGAGCACCGGCCTGCGTCCGCCCTGCTCCGAGCCGATCACCGGGTCCAAATCGGCGAAATATATGTCACCGCGTTTCACGGTTCATCACGCTCCGCCGGCGGCAGCCAACGGGCGGCCGCCGCTGATGGCGGGAGAAAAGCCTCCCTGTCTTCACGGTATGCGTTTTCCCGGCGGGACGTGTGCTTTCCCTGTATTTTCCTTGACGGACCGGGGCGTTCGTGATATCATGCTTTCAAATTTCCACCCAGGGGGAAAGGAGGAGGACCATGGGTTTTTCGCAGGACAGGATCCTGAAAAGGGGATCGCCTCTGTGGCTGGCCGTCACCGGCATGCTGACGGCCATGAACATCGTGCTGAGCATGAGCATTTTTTCCATTCCCGTGCCGGGAGGGCATCTGTATTTCTGCGACGTGATCATCAATACCGCCGCCATGCTCCTGGACCCCTTCGCCGCCTTCCTGGTGGGGGGCGTGGGCAGCTTCTTCGGGGATATGCTGTTTTACCCGGCGCCCATGTTCGTATCCCTGGTGTCCCACGGCCTGCAGGCCGTGGCGGTGAGCATCCTCGCCCGCCCGGAGGGGGAGAAGCGGCCCCTGATCCATTCCGGCCTGGCGGTGTCGGCGGGCGCCGTCATCATGGTGATCGGATACACCCTGGGCCGGGCCTTTGTGTACGCAACGCCCGAAACGGCGATGCTGAAGCTGCCCTTCGAGTGCGTCCAGGGGGTCTTCGGCGCGGTGGTTTCCATCGTGCTGTGCTATCCGCTGAAGCTGAAAGAAATATTTGCCCGCATGATCCAAAGCGCGCGCTGAAAAGCGCGCGATTTTTTTCAGGAAAGCGCCAGGCTTTTTTTGCCCTGGTCGTATAAATCCAGCATCAGCATTACGGTGTCCCGCACTTCTTCCAGACGGTTGGGGTACGGCACGCCGGAGGCCAGGCAGCGGTAAAAATCCCGGATGCAGGGGAAGTGCCCGTTGCCCCAATAGCCCTTGCCCAGGGTTTCCGGCTGAGGAAAGGCGCGGTATTCGGTCCTGTCCGGCAGGCGGATCTCCATGCCTTCCCCCTCCAGGCGCAGCACGGCCCGTTCCATCTGAATATCCAGGAGCACCGGCGCGTTGGCGGCATAAGCGTTGGAAGCGTAAAACAGCGCGGGCCGCCCGCCCAGGGTCAGATAGGCTTCCACCGTATCCTCCGTTTCGATGACATTTTTCAGGTGGCGGTTGCTCATGCTGCCCGCCGCGGCGTCCGGCCTGCCCAGCAGCGTTACCAGAAGATCCAGGGTGTGGATGGACTGATTGATCAGGGCGCTGCCGCCCTCGGTGGCCCAGGCTCCCCGCCAGGGACTGTCCGTATAGTACGCTGCATCCCGCTGCCAGGTCACGAACGCCCGGGCGCCCAGCACGCTTCCGTACGCCCCGCTTTCTATCAGCCGCCGGGCTTCCTGCACGTTGGGGTTGTAGCGGTTCTGCAGACAGACGCCGACGGGCACCTTTTCCGCCGCCTTTTCCAGCGTTTCCCATTGCTCCCGGCTGATTGCCGGGGGCTTTTCCGTCAGCACGGCGACGCCCGCTTTTGCCGCCGTTTCCGCCATGGGCGCGTGCAGATGATGCGGCGTGCACAGGTGCACTGCATCCAGCTTTTCCGCCGCCAGCATTTCTTCCAGCGAGCCGTACGCCCGGGCACCCGAGCGGCCTGCCATTTCCGCCGCCCGCTCCGGCACGATATCGGCGCAGGCGGCCAAACGCGTCTCCTCCAGCCGGTCCAGCACCGCCGCGTGCACCTGCGCGATGCCGCCGCAGCCCACGATCCCCACCCGGAACATTTCCCTCACGCTCCTTCATCCGTCGGTACTTGTATTCGTCCGCCCGGGGGAAAAATCCTTTTTGTGAATGTGCATATTTTTCCCATTTTCGCCCCTGTTTTCCTGCTTTTTTTGCATTATGCAGAATACGCATACTATTTCGCGTAATTTGCATAGAAAGCTTACAATGCTGTTATTAAAATATATGTATCTGGCATATAAATGACCGAATTGACAAATCCGAGCGGCCGATGCCCCACGAACCTGAGCGAGAGGAATGATGCTATGAGCACACGGGAAAAACCCCGGGTGAAGACCGGCAAAGGCTGGTTCCGGCGGGATTGGCGGCTGTACGCCATGCTGGTGCTGCCCATTGCGTTCTATCTGATTTTCTGCTACAAGCCCATGATCGGCATTGTCATGGCCTTTGAAAAATTCAGCAAATCCAAAGGCATTTTCGGCAGCAAATGGGTGGGGCTGGATAATTTCAAATTCATCATCAATAAGATGCCCGATCTGGGGACCGCCCTGAAAAACACGCTGCTGCTGAACTTCATGGGCCTGATCGCCGGCTTCCCCATGCCCATTATCCTGGCCATCATGCTCAACGAGATCCGCTGCACCGGCATCAAGAAGGCGTCCCAGACGATGCTGTACCTGCCGCATTTCCTTTCCTGGATCATCATCGGCGGCATGGTGCTGCAGATCTTCGCCCCCACCACGGGCGTGATCAACGCCACGCTGCGAAAATGGCACTGGATCGGGCCGGAGGAAAACGTCCCCTTCCTGACGGAGGGCTGGCCCTGGCGCATCGTTTACACCCTGGTGGGCGTATGGCAGAGCATGGGCTGGGGCACCATCCTGTACCTGTCCGCCATCACCGGCATCAATATGGAGCTGTTCGAGGCCGCGCGCATCGACGGCGCCAATAAAATGCAGCAGATCTGGCACGTGACCCTGCCCGGCATCCGGGGCACCATCGTGGTGCTGCTGATCCTCAACGTGGGCCAGATGATGAACATCAGCTTCGACAAGCCGTTCGTATTGGGCAACAGCCGGGTGGAGGAATACTGCGACGTGCTGTCCACCTTCGTATACCGCGCCGCCATCAAAAACCATGAATGGGCCCGGGCCGGCGCCATCGGCCTGTTCCAGTCCGTGGTGGGCCTGATCCTGATTTCCACGGCCAACTTCGTCACCAAACGGCTGGGCGAAGACGGCATCTGGTAAGGGGGTGCGAGAAATGTCAGTCAGTCCCGGCACGCTTCCCGCCGTGAAAAGAAGGAGAAAGAACCCCAAATGGTCCGTTCCGCAGCTGGTGCTGATCTTCGTCGTTCTGCTGATCTCGCTCACCTGCGTGGTCCCCTTCCTGAACGTCATCGCTCTGTCCCTCAGCTCTAAATCCGCCATCCTCAACGGCAGCGTGAGCTTCTGGCCCGTGGAATTCACCACCAAGGCCTACGAGGTGCTCTTCAACGATCCCAGCATGCGGCGCAGCCTGTGGCTCACGGTGGAGATCACGCTGATCTATACCGCCATCGCCATGGTGCTCACCGTGCTGATGGCCTATCCGCTGACGAAGCGCCGTTTGCGGGGCAGGAAATTCTTCAATTTCATGGCGCTGTTCACCATGTATTTCTCCGGCGGCACCATTCCCATCTATATCAATATCATGGAGCTGGGATTGCTGGATAAAATATGGGCGCTGATCCTGCCCGGCGCGCTGTCCACCTACAACATGATCATCATGAAGAGCTTCTTCTCCTCCATCCCCGAATCCCTGGAGGAGGCCGCCACCATCGACGGCGCCAATGATTTCCAGATCCTGGTGCGGATCTATCTGCCCCTTTCCCTGGCTTCCCTGGCGACGCTGACGCTGTTCTACGCCGTGGGCAAATGGAACAGCTTCCAGGACGCCCAGTACTACATCACCGACCGGAACCTGTATCCCCTGCAGCTCAAGCTGTACAACGCCATCAAGCGGATCGACTCGGCGGACGTGGTGTCCATGGACGAAGGCGCCACCGCCGTGTCCAATCAGGTTTCCGAATCCCTCCAGCCCGCCACCATCATCTTCGCCACGCTGCCCATCCTGGTGGTGTATCCCTTCGTGCAGCGCTACTTCGTTTCCGGCGTCACCATCGGCGCCGTCAAGGGCTGATCTGACAAACGTATCCTGCCGCCTGAATGGCGGTGAAAATAAAGAAGGAGGCAATTCCCATGAAAAAAACCCTGGCTATCCTACTGACCCTGGCGCTGCTGCTGGGGCTCACCGGCACCGCGCTTGCGGATGACGACTGGATCACCCTGAAGGTGGAAGCCTTCGACCGCGACATTCCCGGCTTCAATGTGGCGGACTGCATGCAGCTGCACTACGCGCAGGAGCATTTCGGCGATCCCAACCACATCAAGCTGGAGTTCGTCCCCGTGGCCCGCTGGAGCGAGGGCGAAAAGCTGGGCCTGGTGCTGGGCACCGGCAACGAACCCAACATCTGCATCACCTATGACGGCGGCCTGGTGAACAAGGCCATCGAAGACGAGGAAATCTACCAGCTGGACGAGCTGCTGGAAGAATACGGCCAGAACCTGATCGCTTTCCTGGGCCGTGACACCCTGCTGCCCTTCGGCCAGGTGGACACCGACGAAGACGGCACGCCCGAACAGTGGTTCATCCCTGCCCGCCGTCTGGAAGTCGAGAACGTGGGCAACTTCATCCGTGCCGACTGGCTGGCTGCCCTGAACATGGAAAAGCCCACCGATATCGAGAGCTTCGAAGCCTACCTGCGGGCGGCCAAGGAAGCCAACCTGGGCGGCGCCCAGACCATCCCCATGCAGTTCGACCTGTATGAAGCGAACCCCCTCTACAACGTCAACCGCTTCACCGACGCCTTCATCGACTTCAGCAAGGTAACGGAAGAAGACTGGTTCGCCTACTGCCGCAACCACGAAATGCTGCCCGGCGCGAAGGAAGGCTATCGCTGGCTGAACAAGCTGTATCATGAAGGCCTGCTGTATGAGAACTTCGACCTGGACGACGACGCCGCTTCCGACACCGCGCTGACCCAGGGCTACTTCGGCTTCTTCTCCATGCAGCCCGACCAGCCCTGGCGCCCCGACAAGAACTACGAAGTGGAACTGGAAAACAACGTGCCCGGCGCCAGCTGGACCTCCGTCAACTGCTTCAAGAACGCTTCCCTGGACAAGTACCTGCATGATGTGTACGCCGCCAACGGCCTGAGCATCATCATCCCCGTGAAGTCCACCACCAAGGAGCAGGCCATCGCCGCCATCAAGTACCTGGATTGGATGTCCCTGCCCGAGAACATGTTCTTCATGCAGAACGGCGTGGAAGGCATCAACTACCTGGCCGTCACTGAAGAAGGCATCCCCACCGAGGTGCAGAGCGCCGATGCCGTGCCGGATGAATACAAGATGCACGCCGGCGACATCGTCTTCATCTCCAACGGCCTGTACTACGGCTCCGACGAGCGCAACGCCGCCGGCCGCGCCCTGAAGTTCGACGCCAAGTACACCCCCGAACTGATCCAGTCCTACATCGACGCCGGCACCGACGCCTGGACCCAGATCAGCTTCTCCGGCACCATCCAGGCCGAGAACGACTTCGGCTCCATGGTGCAGTCCAAGCAGGGCGCTTTCCTGAGCAAGGTCATCACCTGCGCGCCCGAAGACTTCGACAAGGTCTACGATGAAGCCGTGGAAGCCATCCGCAAGGTGGGCGCCGACGACATGATCGAAGAATTCCGCGAAGCCTACAACGAGGGCCGTGCCCGCGGCACCTTCCCCGGCAATCCGTGATCTGAAAAAAGCGCATTTCTGAACCAATAAAAAACGGCGGGTGCCGGCTCACGCCGGTGCCCGCTTTTGAAAACGGAACGCCCGGAGGGGGAGGCGCGCTCCCCTTCCGGGCGGGAAGGAAACAGATCCTCTTACTTCACCCGCACGGCCTTTTCCTGGGCCTGCAGGCACAATTCCGCCGCCTTGAAGGCGTGGGCCTGGGTCATGGCGTTCTCGGTGCGGTTCAGGCAGTCCAGGATCAGCTGACCGAAGAAAGGATAGCCCGTCACACCGGTGGCGTTGACGTACCTTTCACCCTTGCCGTTGACCAGGAACACGTGGTTGCCGTCCACGGTGTCGGCAGCCAGATTGATGTACTTGCGGATTTCAATAAAACCTTCGGTTCCTAAGATGAAGGTGCGTCCGTCGCCCCAGGTGCGCAGGCCGTCGGGGTTGAACCAGTCCACCCGGAAATAGTTGGTGGTGCCGTTTTTGCCC
>JAILBG010000129.1:0-2161 GCA_024681215.1 Clostridiales bacterium | reverse complement strand
GGAAATTAGTATAAAACCGGCAAGCTCCGTTTTGTCCCCAGGTCCGGGCCCGCGCGCGGCGGCCCCTGTCCGTCAAGCGTCCGCCGCTACCGACAGCATCAGCCTGATCCTGTTTTCCTGGTTGACCTTTGTCGCCGAGGGATCGTAATCGATGGGAACGATGTTGATCCCGGGACAGACCTCGGACAGGCGGCGGATCATCCCCTTGCCGTTGATGTGGTTGGGAAGGCACCCGAAGGGCTGGGTGCAGATGATGTTCCCGTAGCCAAGCTCCTTCAATTCCAGCATCTCCGCCGTCAGGAGCCAGCCCTCCCCCATTTTGCTGCCGTAGCCGATCACGTCCTTCACCAGGGACTTGGTGTGCGCGTAGCTCGCGGGCGCGGTAAAGGACGGATGGGCTTTGATCGCCTCCAGCATGATGTCCTCATACCGGTTCACAAACCGCAGAAACGCCCTGCACAGGGCCAGCTTGAGGGGATTGCCGCCGTACAGGCCGATGTCCTCGATGCGGTTGTCGATCTTGAACTGCAAAAAATGGGTCACCCCGGGGATCATGTATTCGCATTCCTGCCGGCGCAGAAAATCCTCCAGATGGTTGTTCCCCAGGGGACTGTACTTGACATAGATCTCGCCTACGATGCCCACCCGGGTCAGCTTCCTGCGTGTCTGCGGGATCGCGTCGAAGTCCCGGGCGATCTTTTCCAGGTTTTCCCGCAGTTCCTTTTTGGACAGGCCCCTGTCCCTGCCAAACAGCTCGATCAGCCTTTTCCGCCAGGCCAGGATCAGCGCGTCCGTATCCCCTTTCCTGTCCTCGTAGGGGCGGGTCTGGTTGGCCAGATGCATGATGCAGTCCCCGTAGATGGCGCCGGCGAAAACGTGGCGGATCATCCGCAGCGTCAGGCGGAAGCCGCCCCCCTTCTCCATGCCGCTCAGGTTGATGGAGATGACCGGGATATACTCAAGCCCCGCCTTTTTGAGCGCTTTGCGCAGCAGAAAGATATAATTGGAGGCGCGGCATCCGCCCCCTGTCTGGGAAATCATCAGCGCCACCCGGTGGAGGTCGTATTTGCCGGAGTGCAGCGCGTCCATAAACTGCCCGATCACCAGCAGGGCGGGCACGCAGGTGTCGTTGTGGACGTATTTCAGCCCCTCCGCCACCACGTTCGGGCCGTCGTTGGTCAGCACCTCCAGGTTGTAGCCGTTCAGCTGGAACACCTGCTCCAGCAGACTGAAATGGAAATCCAGCATGTTCGGTATCAGGATCAGGTATCCCGCCCTGCGCATTTCCCGGGTAAAAACCGCGTGGTCAGGCTTCTTCATGGGACGCCTCCCTTTCCCGCTGCGCGTTCCGCTGTTCGATGGCCGCGAAGAGCGACCGGAGCCGGATCCGGACCGCGCCGGTATTGGTGATCTCGTCGATCTTGATCTGGGTATAGATCCTGCCGCTTTTTTCCAGGATCTCCCGCACCTCGTCGGAGGTGATGGCGTCCACCCCGCAGCCGAAGGATACCAGCTGCACCAGGTGCATGTCCCGCTGCCCCGCGGCGAAATCCGCCGCCGCGTACAGGCGTGCGTGATAGGTCCACTGGTTCAGCACGCCCCTGGGCCGGCGGGTCATCAGCGGGGAAAGGGCGTCCTCGGTGATCACGCAGGCCCCAAGCCCCGTGATCATCCGGTCGATGCCGTGATTGATCTCCGGGTCAACGTGGTACGGCCGGCCGCAGAGCACCAGGATCTGCTTCCCCTGCGCCCTGGCCGACGCGATCATTTCCGCCGCCTTCGCGCGGCTTTCCTCCATCCACGCCCGATAGGCCGCGTAGGCTTTGCCGCAGGCCCTGCGGACCTCCCTCAGGGTCAGGTCCGGGAAACGCGGGCTCAAAAGGGCCAGCAGCTTGCCCGGCAGCACCCGGGGATGGTCCAGCCCCACGTATCCGTGGATAAAATCGATCCCCCGCACTTCCGGCATATTGGCCGCGATGACCTCCGGGTAATAGGCCACCACCGGGCAGTTGTAATGGTTGTCCCCCAGGCGCTCGTCCACATTGTAGCTCATGCAGGGATAAAAAACGGTCTTCACGCCCCGGGCGATCAGGGTTTCCACATGTCCGTGGGCCAGCTTGGCCGTGAAACAGACCGTGTCCGAAGGGAAGGTGTGTTGTCC
>JAILBG010000109.1:0-2093 GCA_024681215.1 Clostridiales bacterium | reverse complement strand
GATTTTGCCCGCGCCCACCGCGCAGGTCTGGAAATAATACACACCCTCGCCTACGGCGTTCACTAGGGGATTTTTCAGCGGCAGAGCCTGATCCTCGTTTTTCAGCAGCACAATGCCTTCTTCCACCGCCTGGAGCGCCACGGCTTCATGCGCCGCGTATTCCGGCAGGGGCCTGGCCTGGGGCTCGATATAAACGATCAGCTGGACGGGGTCCATTTCATTGCCGTTCAGGTCGGTGAAGCCGCTGATGGACAGGGACGTTTCTGTTCCGTAATCCACGATGCGGCCCACCAGCCGGATGCCCAGCATGTACAGGTCGATGTCGCTCATGATGCGGATTTTTTTGACTACGAAGGGCACGGGTCGATCCTCCAGCAGCACCCGTCCGCTCTCTGGGGTTACTTCCTTGGAGAAGGGCAGGGTCAGGCAGCCCTTGAAATCGTGATCCAGCATATACATGCCGCCCAGTTTATCGGTGGGATCAAAGACGATCCTGCCGCCCTCCGCCGGGTTGAGAAACAGGAACGGTTTATCCTGGGGGCCGTTTTTGATGGAATGATCCATAGGCGCCTCCCGTCAAATGATTTCCAGGTCGATGCTGGCTGCCTCTTTTCCCTCCAGCAGCAGGGTCAGGGTAGCTTTCCCGGCTTCCATGCCGCTGCGAACCGCCGCCATAATTCGCCCGTCATAGGTTTCCCAGACGGTGTCGGAATAGTTACCCTCGCAGCTTGGATTGGCGGAGCCGAAGCCCGCCAGCACCGCGCAGCCCGCGAGCTTCGCTTCGATCTTCCGGTTTTCAAACCGGTTGGCAACACCCTGGGCATCCACCAGGTCAGCCGTGATGAAGCACACGTCCTGGCCGCCCTTTTCCAGCGTGGTTTTGGAAGCCTCCACCTTTAGCACCGCAGGCGTACCGGCTGTGACTAGGGTATCCTCGCCGCTTGGCGTGCGCACGGTCAGGGTGCCGGGCTCATAGGGCACCTCGAAGACGGCCGTCAGTGGCTCCTGCTCGCCCGCCTTCTTTATCCCCAGCGAAACGCCGTTCAGGAACAGCTCGGCTTCGGGATCGGCAGTCAATACATAGGCCATGGTCTTGGTGCCTTCATAGCCTGGGAAAGTCCAGCTATGGATGCCGTCATGGTATTTCCAGCGGTTCTTGTCGTGGGTATGACCCACCTTATCCACCCGCTTCACGAACAGATAAGGCTTCCTGCGCAGGCCATAAGCGATTTCCCGCAGGTAGCTCACCGGACGGCGATAGCCGTTCAGATTGATGTCGCCGCAATAGGCGATGCGGTCCGGGAACCAACCCTGTTCCTTGCGGTCGCTGTCGTAATGGAAAACGCCGATGCCCGCTTCGCCCAGATAATCATAGCCCGTCCAGGTAAAGTCCCCGATCACATGGGGATGCTTTTCCACGACGGCCCACAGCTCCGCAATTTCAGTGGGATAGGTTTCACTGCCCACTACCACCCAGTCGGGGTGCTCCCCGTGCACAAAGGCATGCCGGGCGGTCAGGTAGTTATAGCCCGCCACGTCGCAGGCTTCCTCCACGGGACGGATGCACCGGCTCAGGATCGGACTGATGGAGAAGGCGTCCATCATCTGCTTTTCGATGTCGCCCGCCACGGCGTTCATTTGTTCGGAGCCGCCGCCCATCTCCGCGTTCTGTTCGCCAGGCCGGGGCGCTTCCTGCTGGGAGGCGAATTCTCCGGCGTGGTCGGCGATGGCCAGGAAGCCGCTGATGGCGTTGGTCACATAGCGGGTGCCGTCCAGCCGATGCAGTTCCTCTACTAATTTTTGATTCATTTCATGCCCGCAGGTTCGGCCGATCTCGGGGATCTCATTGCCCGTGGAATACAGCACCACGCAGGCGCGGTTGTAATCCTTGCGTACCATGTTCTCCACTTCCTGCCGCCAGGTGAAGGGGAAATCCAGGCTGAAATCGTGCATGTTCTTGGGCTCGTTCCACATGTCCGTCAGTTCGTCCATCACCAGGATGCCAAGCCTGTCGCAAGCCGCCAGCAGGGCCTTTGAAGCGGGATGATGAGCGCTGCGGATGCTGTTGAAGCCGGCATCCTTCAGCTTTTGCA
>JAILBG010000107.1:0-66937 GCA_024681215.1 Clostridiales bacterium | reverse complement strand
GCCGGTTGCGCCGGCAGGGCCCGTTTCGCCCGTGGGGCCGGTGGGTCCGGTGGGGCCCGTTTCGCCGCCGCTGGGGCCGGTGGGACCGGTAGGACCGGCAGGGCCGGTGGGACCCGTCAGGCCCATGGGGCCACGGCAGTTTCGTCGGCAGCTTTCGGGCCATCCCAAGTGATACAGCGCCGCATTGGACGCCCGGGATTCATCGCCATTCTGATCGGGATGATCGATAATATTGTAAAAAGCCATGGTTTTCCCTCGCTTTTTATTTCGATTGACGGCATGAAGCCGCCCGGTATCATCCTATTCCCCGACCCCAAACAAGTGCAAAAAAAGCCGCGGCGTTTATGCCGCGGCTGCGTCGGTTCATCTCAGTTCTTACACATCCTGCCGCTGGCCCGTTTCCGGGTCCGCGCTGCTGCCAGTGGGAAGGGCTCCCGCTTTCATGCCCGGCGTACGCTTAAGCGCGCGGCCTTGCCATTTAAGTCGGCGTCCTGGGCGTAAGCGCCCTCCGGCGCGCCGCCGAATACGATCTCCACCGCCAGCACGCCTTTCCGGATCATGTCCTGATAGGCTTTCACCGCTTCGGTCACATCCTGATCGCCCTGCACGGTGACGCTGATCCGGTCCGTCACGTCGAAGCTCGCGTCCTTGCGCATGTTCTGCACCTTGCTGATCACTTCCCGGGCGTAGCCCTCCCGGACCAGCTCCGGCGTCAGCGCGGTATCCAGCACCACGGTGAGCTTGCCGTCCACCTGGGAGGTATAGCCTTCCTTCTTCACGGCCTCCACCAGCACGTCTTCCCTGTTCAGCACGATTTCCGTCCCGTCCAGGATCAGCGTCACGGTTTCGCCCCGGTCGAAGGCGGCCACCACGTCGGCGCCGTTCAGCTTCTGCAATTCGCCCCGCATCCGGCCCAGGAACCTGCCGTAGCGGGTCTTGAGGGTGAGGAAATTGGGCTTCAGATCATAATTGACGAATTCGCCCGCATCCCTGATGAACTGCACGTTTTTCACGTTCAGCTCGTCCTCCACCAGCGTCCTGTACACCTCGCCGAAATCGGCTCCGGCCACGTACAGCATGCTCAGGGGCTGGCGCACCTTGATGTTGGAAAGCTGGCGGCAGCTGCGGCCCAGCTGCACCACGGTTTCCACCGCGGCCATCTGCCGCTCGGCTTCCGGGTCGATCCTGCTTTCGTCGCAGGCCGGATAATCGCACAGATGCACGGATTCCGGCGTGTTCGCATCCATGGTGCGCACAATGTTCTGATAGATGCTTTCCGCCATGAAGGGCATGTACGGCGCGATGACCTTCGCCAGCGTGGAAAGGACGGTATACAGCGTCATGAACGCGGCTTCCTTATCCCCTTCCATGCCCTTGCCCCAGAACCGGTCGCGGCCCAGGCGCACGTACCAGTTGGAAAGCTCGTCCACAAAGTCGGCGATCTTCCGGGTGGATTCGGTGATGCGGTAGGCGGTCAGATCCTCGTCCACGCCCCGGACCACGGTGTTCAGCCGGCTGAGCACCCACCGGTCCATCAGCGTCAGCTCGCATTTGTCCAGATTGTGCTTCGTAGGATCGAACTGATCGATGTCCGCGTACAGCACATAGAAGTAATAGGTGTTCCACAGCGTGCCCATGAACCGACGGGGCCCCTCGTTGAGGGCGTCCTCATGGAAGCGGCAGGGCAGCCAGGGCGCGGAGGACGAATAGAAGAACCAGCGCACCGCGTCGGCCCCCTGCTTGTCCAGTACCGCCATAGGGTCCACCACGTTGCCCAGGTGCTTGCTCATTTTCCGGCCGTCCTTGTCCTGCACGTGGCCCAGCACCACGCAGTTTTCAAAGGGCGCGCGGCCAAAGAGCAGGGTGGAAATGGTCAAAAGCGAATAGAACCAGCCCCGGGTCTGGTCGATGGCCTCGGAGATGAAATCCGCCGGGAAGCGGCGCTCGAACTCCTCTTTGTTTTCAAAGGGATAGTGCCACTGGGCGAAGGGCATGGAGCCGGAATCGTACCAGCAGTCGATGACCTCCTTGACCCGGGTCATGGGCTTGCCGCAGCAGGGGCACTTGATCTTCACTTCGTCGATGTAGGGCCGGTGCAGCTCGGGCAGATCCACGTTTCCGATGGCCATGTCCATCAATTCCTGCCTGCTGCCGATGACGTGCATGTGCCCGTCCTCGCACTCCCAGATGGGCAGCGGCGTGCCCCAGTAGCGCTCCCGGCTCAGGGCCCAGTCCACCACGTTCTCCAGGAAATTGCCCATGCGGCCTTCCTTGATGTTGTCCGGATACCAGTTGACGGCGCGGTTGTTGGCCACCAGGTCATCCTTGACCGCGGTGGTTTTTATGAACCAGCCGCCCCGGGCATAGTACAAAAGCGGCGTATCGCAGCGCCAGCAGAAGGGATATTCATGCTCGAACAGCGCTTTTTTCAGCAGCAGGCCCCGAGCTTTCAGATCCTCCATGATCGGCTTATCCGCGTCCTTGACGAAGGTGCCGGCCCAGGGCGTATCCTCCACGAACCGGCCCTGGGTGTTCACCAGCTGCACGAAGGGCAGCCCATAATTCCGGCCCACCCGGGCGTCGTCCTCGCCGAAGGCCGGGGCGATATGCACGACCCCCGTGCCGTCCGTCAGCGTCACGTAGCCGTCGCAGGTGACGTACCAGGCCTTTTCCCGGGGCGGGTTCTTCAGCGGAAACAGGGGCTCGTATTCCGTGCCCTCCAATTCCTTACCCGGGAAAGTGCGCAGGATGCGGATCTCCTTCCGGTCTTCCTCGCTGAATACGGCGGGGATCAGGGCTTTGGCCATGATGTTCTTCGCGCCGCCCAGCTCAAATTCGCAGTATTCCTCCTTGGCGTTGACGCACAGCGCCACGTTGGAGGGCAGCGTCCAGGGGGTGGTGGTCCAGGCCAGAATGTAGGTAAGCTCCTCCGCGTTCCGCACCTTGAATTTCACGTAAGCGGAAAATTCCTTCACGGCCTTGTACCCCTGGGCCACCTCATGGCTGCTCAGGGCGGTGCCGCAGCGGGGGCAGTAAGGCACGATCTTGTGCCCTTTGTAGATCAATCCCTTGTCCGCGATGGTCTTCAGGCTCCACCAGACGGATTCGATATAGTCGTCGTGATAGGTGACGTAGGGGTGCTCCATATCCACCCAGTACCCCACCCGGTCGCTCATATCCTCCCATTCGTGCAGGTATTTCCACACGGATTCCTTGCACTGCCTGATGAAAGGCTCGATGCCATATTTTTCGATCTGGGGCTTTCCGTCCAGGCCCAGCTTCTTTTCCACTTCCAGCTCCACCGGCAGCCCATGGGTATCCCAGCCCGCCTTGCGCAGCACGTTTTTCCCCTTCATGGTCTGGAACCGGGGGATCAGGTCCTTGATGGCGCGGGTCTCCACATGGCCGATATGGGGCTTGCCGTTGGCGGTGGGCGGCCCGTCAAAGAACGTGAAGTTGTCCTTCACGCCCTCCCGGGCGGCGAAGGATTTTTTCACGATGCCGTTTTCCTTCCAGAATTTCAGCACTTCCATTTCCCGGGCGGCGAAATTCATGTCGGTGGTGACTTTTTTGTACATTCCCTTTTTTCTCCCCTTTCATAAAGAAAAGCCCGTCCCAAATCCGATTTGGGACGGACTGATGCTTCTGTCCGCGGTACCACCCAAGTTGGCGCCTGTTTCGCGCCCCCTCGCTTCGCCCTGTATCGCTGGCGCTGCGCCGGCCCTTCGGCCGGAGGCTCCCAGGTGATCCGGCGCCGCGGCCCTCCGCCGGGCTCTCACCTGCCCCGGCTCTCTTCGGAAGGGTGTTCGCGGGCCCGTCCTGTTCATGGCCCGATTGCAGTTATTATAAGGGAACAGCGGCGATTTGTAAAGCCTGAATTTTCAAGCGGCCGGCCTGCCGGCAGGACGCCGGTATTCGCCGGGTCATTTCCCTTTGCAGTATTTTCCCACGTACGCCGCCGCCAGATCGTATTCCTGGGCGGGGAGCTTCAGCACCATGGGGGCGCACCTGGAGGTATGGTACACGTAGATCGCGGCGCTGCCCGGCTTGTATCGGACGCTCACCACGTCCTGCCACAGCATGTGCCTTTCCTGGCTCAGGTGCATGACGCCGCCGTCCTGCTGGGGTACGTTCCGCCTGGGATCGGCGCTCTGCAGCCGCGCCCAGCTCCGGATCCTTCCGGGCTGATGCCAGGTCTGCAGATGGGCGCCCTGGGGATCCAGCACGTACACGTTCACTTCCCGCCCCTGCAGCAGCAGGAACAGGAACACCAATACCAGCCCCGCGGGGATCACCGAGAAGATCAGCCCCGGCAGGCTGCCATGCCACATGTTCGCCGCCGTCTGGGGATTCACCGCCGTTTCCAGGCCGAAAACCACCACGAACAGCAGCGCCGCCACCGTCGCCAGCGCCAGCGCCGCCCCGCGCCAGATGCGCCCGTCCGACAGGGGAACTGCCGCCACGCTCCAGATATCCCGCTGGCTGGCGGCGGTGGCGCGCTTCCCGCATCCGGGGCACACGTCCCCGGGGCTTTCCATTTTGCACTTTTTGCAGTATGAATAAATCATTTCTCTTTTCCGTTCCCGCCGTTCACTCGTTTTTCAGCTTCGCCATGGGCACGTCCAGTTCGCCCATCATGGTGCGGCTGCGGGTGATGTTCAGCACCAGCGCCACCGCCGCGATGTTGGTAATGAAATTGCTGCCGCCGTAGCTCAGAAACGGCAGGGGGATGCCCGTGATGGGCATGACGCCCACGTTCATGGCGATGTTCTGGAATACGTGGAAAAACAGCATCGCCATCACCCCGATGATGACCAGCCGCCCGAATTTCTCATTTGTGAACCGGGCCAAATAAATCATGCGCAGGATGATGAACAGATAGGCCGCCAGCACCGCCATGCAGCCCACGAAGCCGAAGGATTCCCCCACCACGGTGAAAATAAAGTCCGTGGAGTTTTCCGGCACATACCCCAGCGTGGCCCAGCTTCCGGGCAGGAAGGTGCCCACCCCTGTCAGCTGGCCCGCGCCGATGGCCTGCCGGGCGCGGATGTTCTGGTACGCGGCGCTCTGCTGGTACTTTTCCGGGTCCACGAAGGCCAGGATGCGGGCCAGCTTATAGTCCGTGCTGCCGGAGATCAGGGCGTAGGCGATCACCAGGCCGATGGCGATGATGCCCACGGCGATCAGCCCCACCAGCACCCGCATGTCCACGTCCGCAAAAAAAAGCATGACGATGAACATGAACAGGATCACGATGACCGTGCCCGTTTCGCCCTGGGCGAACACCACCAGGCAGGGCACGCCCACGATCAGCATGATGCGGATGAAATCCCTAAATTTGCTCATGGGCTTTTCCACCCGGCTCAGATGCCTGGACAGCATCAGCAGAATGGACAGCTTGGCAAATTCGCTGGGCTGGATGGACCGGCCCAGGATGCTGGATTTCATCCATCCGCGCAGGCCGTTGGACACCTGGCCCGCCAGCAGCGTCACCACCAGCAGCCCCAGCACGCCGTAATAAATCAGCCGGGCGCGGCCCCGGTATACCTCGGTGGGCATGGCCACCACCACGCCCAGCACCACCGGGCTCACCAGCAGGAAAATGCTCTGCCACATGCCAGACCTGGAATTGAGGACCTTGTTCAGCAGCGGCACGTTGGCGCTGGCGTCCACGTCGAAGGTGGCCATGCTGATGCACAGGATGCCGAAGATGGAAAGCAGGTACACGACCACCACCAGCATCCAGTCGAAATGCCCCCTGGAACGCCATCGGGCTTCCGTCATCACGGGCCGTCACCTCCCCGCCTGAAAAACTGCAATACGGCGCTGGGCGCATACCGCTCCATGGGCACGTCCGCCCCCAGCAGCCTGCCGGCGATGCCCTCTATGGCCCTGATAAAACGCATGTCCCCGCACTGCATGGGGGTTTTGTGGGTCAAAAGGGCCTGATATACCTTTCTGCTTTCCGGGATCACGCCCATCAGCGGCAGATCCAGGGATGCGGCCAGCACATCCGGCGGCGTCATATCCCCTTTCCGCACCAGCTTCGGGCTGACCCGGTTGAATACGATCACGGGCCGGGGCTCCTCCCGCTGGGAGAGCAGCGCGGAAAGCCGCTCCGCGTCCCGGACGCACACGTCGTCCGGCGTCGCCACGATCACGGGCTCCGCCGCCGCGCCCAGCAGGTTTTTAAGTCCCCTTCCGATCCCCGCCGGGGCGTCCAGGAGCACGATATCGTTCTGCTCCGCCAGCCTGGTCACGATCCGCCCCACGTCCTTCGCCTTCATATCGGACGCGCGCATCATCTGGGGCGCGGCCAGCAGGGTGAGCCCCGGGATGCCGCTTGCGTCCACCGCCGCTTTTTCCAGATCGCAGTTTTTCTCCGTCACATCGCCCAGATCGTATACGATCTTATCCTGCAATCCCAGCAGCAAATCCGCGCAGCGCAGGCCCGTGTCGCCGTCCAGCAGCGCCACCTTTTTCCCTTCCCGGGCATAATACTCCGCCAAAGCCGCGGCCAGAGTGCTTTTCCCTACGCCGCCCTTGCCGGACATGATCGAAAAAACGCGTCCCATTTTCCGCTTTCCTTTCCTGTTCTGCGGTCGGTCTTTCCATGGACCGTCAAACGAATGCCCGTTACGCCGCCGGGCCGGCCCGCGCCCCTTTTCAGGGCGCCAGGCTGTTCCCGCCGGGCAGCGTCAGGGTGTCATCCACCTTCGCTTTTTCATCCAGATAGAATTCGATAAAGTCCCGGGCGGCCCGGGTGGTGAACGCGCCGGACAGGCCGTTGGGAATGAAGCTGACGATGGCGATTTCCGGCTTGGCGTTGGGGCACATGGCCACGAACCAGCCGTTGTTCTCCAGGTCCAGCCGGATCTTGCCGATGGTCACCTGGGACGTTCCCGTTTTTCCGTACATGACCTCTTTGGGCGTGTACTTCCAATCCTTGAACTGGGCCGCGGCGGTACCGGTTTCGTCGACCACGCCCTCCAGCCCCCGCAGGATATACTGCATGTACGGCTTGGCGCTTTCCAGGACGTTGAACTGGGTGGCGGTACGCTGGGAGAGGATCTCGCCCTCCGGGGAAATGATGGAATCCACGATGTTGGGGTTGTACACGATGGCGTCGTTGGTGACGGACCCGATATAGCGCACCACGGTGATGGGCGTCAGCAGGGTAATGGACTGGCCCACGCCCATCTGGATCTCCTGGCTGCCGCCCCATTTGATGGTGTTCAGGTACGTCCACAGATCGCGCATCAGCGCGGCCTGCAGCACCATCGTTCGGGTCATGTTCAATTCCGTCATGAAGATGGGGCGGGCGTTCACCACCCAGTCGTCGGAAGAGGTGTTGATGGCCATGTCCATCAGCAGCTTGATGCACCGGTCCAGCCGGGCGTTGTCGTATTCGATGCCGTAGCTGGCGCCGTAGTTGATCAGATGCTTCTTGATGGCCGCGGCCACAATGGCGGGGGTATCCGTCATCTGCTCGGAGATGCTGACGGTCTGGTCGTACAGGTTGGTCTGGTTCCCCACCACGGGGCGCAGTTCGCCCGGCAGGTCGATGCCCGTTTTGCTGGTGAGGCCCATCTGCGCCGCGTATTTGTACAGCCGCTCCTCCGAGGGGAACTGATCGTACATGCGGGACGCGCAGGTGTAGAAGAAATAGTTGCAGGAATTCGTCAGCCCCTCCACGATGGTCTGGTCCTTATGGGTGGAAGGCTTGCTGGTCCAGCATTTGGGCGCGTCCTCGCGGTTGTTGGTGTACTGCATGAAGCGGCCGCCGTCGTCGATCATTTCAAAGGGGGTCAGCACGCCGTTGGTCAGGGCCGCCAGGCCCGTGACCATCTTGAAAATGGAGCCTGGCTCGGCGCGGGTCTGGATGGCGTAGTTCATCAGCAATCCGCGTTCGTCCTGCACGATCTGCAGCGCCGGATCCCCGCCCTTCACCATGGCGTTCAGATCGTAGTTGGGGTACTGGGCCAGGGCCAGGATGTTGCCGGCGTTGCCCTCCCGGAGGTCCATCACGATCAGCACGCCGGTGGTGGCCAGGCGGATGGGGAATTCTTCCCAGTCCCGGCTGCCCACCTTGTCCTTGTTGGTTTCCAGCCATTTGGGATCCCGCATGCGTTTTTCCTGCTCGTTGCGGGTGCGCTCCACGTTGGCGGCGATGGCCCGTTCCGCCACGGCCTGGTACTGGGAATTGATGGTGAGCTTCACGGTGTTGCCGTTCTGGGGCGCTTTTTCGGAAAGCACCCGGGTCACCTTGCCGTCCGGGGTCACCTCCACCACCCGGCTGCCCTGCCGGTCCTTGATGTTGGCGGTGAGCCAGCTTTCCATGCTGGCCTCGATGCCGTCCTGGCCGATGTAATCGTTCATGGCGTAGCCGGCGGGCTTCAGATCGCTGTAATAATAATCCGCGTTCTGGATCTTGCCCGTATATCCGATGACCGTGGCGGCCAGGGAGCCGTTGGGATACACCCGCTTGTCCCCCATCGTCACCCCCACCCAGGGCATGCTCATGCTGCGCCCTTCGATCTCGCTGACGGTTTCATAGCTCACGTCCTCGGCGATGGCCACGGGCAGGGAGTTGAAAGCGTTATCCTGCATGGTGGTGTTGATGGCGATGACCTTGAGCACCGTATCCTCGGTCACCGGCACGGAGGACACCGCCTTGTTCCGGTTGGGCGATACGGCGTCGGGCACCACGGAGTTGCCGTCCGCGTCCACCTGGAACAGGTAAGTCCCGTCCTCCAGCGCGGTAAAGCCGAAACGCTGGCGCAGGCGCTTGAAGCACTTTTCCGGCGTATCCAGGGTGGAGGCCGTGAGATAATTGTTGGAATAGAAGTATTCTTTGCGCTTGTTGTAGGCGCTTTCCGAAATGCCGTCGCCGAAATTGAATTCCCATTCGCCGGTCTCCGCATTGCGGATCAGGGGGGACGTTACGGTGATCTGGCCCCCGTGGCTTTCCACGATCTCGATGGCCTCCAGCAGCTGGGCGGTGGGATAATCCCAGTCGCTGTTGTCCCGGTAGAAGGTGACATTGTACGCCTTTTCGGATTTGGCCAGCACCACGGAATTGATGTCCGTGATCATTCCGCGGCTGCCCCGGATGGCGATGGATTTGATGCTCTGGTTGCTGGCGGTCTCGGCATATTCCTGGCCGGACACCACCTGCAGATCGTACAGATTGAGGATGAGCACGCCGAAGGCCAGCATCACCACGCCGGTAAAAAACAGGAACCGGGTGTTGAGCTGCTGATTCTTTTTCTTTTTTCTGCGGTTTCTTTTGAATTCGTCCTTCACGGCGCCTCACCTCCCTTTGCGCGCCTGCGGGGCGTATACATGCGCAGCACGTACCGGACCGGCACCATGATCAGCGCCGCGATCCCGGCGGTATACAGCGCGGCGCCCAGCGCCCGCGCCGCATGGGACGCGGTGATATCCTCCCCGATCAGGTACATATACGTGCACAAAGCGATATTCATGATCAGATCCATCAGCACCGCGCACAGGGGGATGCGCAGATGGGCGGGCAGGTCGCCTTCCCGCCGATGGGAAAACAGCCTCCGCCACCAGCGGTCCCTTCCGCCCCGCTGCTGCTGACGGGCGCGGCGGTTGTCGTTGATGACGCGCTGCCGCTCCAGCTGCCTGTCGCTCATGTCCGCGAAGGCCTGGGCGCACAGCATGGTGATCACCGGATATGCGATCACATAGAAGCCCGGCACGTTGGACAGCTTCAGCATGCTTTCCATCAGCATGGCGATCACGCAGGAAGCGCAGAAGGCGTATTTCTTCCCGCAGGACACCACGATCACGGCCAGCATGGCGAACAGCACGCTGCCGCAAATGCCGCCGATTTTCAGGTACTGCATCACGCACGCCTGCACCAGATAAGCCAGCAGGGAAAGCGCCAGCACCTTCAGGGCTCTCCTCAGCGCTTTCACTCGTCATCCTCCAGTTTCATGGCGCCGGGGTCCGGCGTGGGCACCGGCGAAGGCTCCGGGGTAAAGGTGGGCCGCGCCGTGGGGGTGGGCGTGACGTACTCCTTGTCCGCCGGACGGTATTCCAGATTCGGCGGCGGCTCCGTCCCCGCGGGGGCCGCGGAGGGGGCCGGCGTTGGGGTGGGCGCATCCTGCGGCGCGGACGTGGCGGCGTCCTCCGGGGTCCCGGTGGACGAGGGCGCATCCGTAGCGCTGAAAATGAAATCGCTCACGCCGCCGGTCTCCCATTCCGGGATGGGCCGCGCCGTGGCCAGCGGCTCCAGGACGATCTCCTGAGAGGCGTTGACCCGCGCCTGGGCCGCCTCGGCATAGGTGGGCCGGTAGCGGTACACCGTCACGTACTCCAGGTGCTGGAAATCCACCACGGGCTCCAGTACCACGTAGGATTTGTTGTCGTCCATGCCCCGGGTGCTTTCCCGGATGTACCCGATGGGGATGCCCTTGGGAAATTCCAGGCCCACGCCGGAGGTGACCACCACGTCTCCGGGCCGGGGCAGGGAAGAATCCGGCAGATAGTACATGCGGCACATGGGCTTCCCGTCGGTCCCCAGGGTGCCCTTTACGCTGCCCTGATCCCGGCTGGACTGCACGAGGCCTGCTACGGTGCAGTCGCTGTTGATGATGCAGCGCACCTGGCATTTATAGTCCTTCACGTCGTAGGTGACGCCCACCAGGCCGCCCTGGGCCACCACGGCCATGTATTCCGTCACGCCGTTCTTGCTGCCCACGTCCAGGGTCAGGGTGGAAAAATAATTGCTGGTGTCCGTGCCGATCACCGTGGCCGCCAGGGGATTCATGCTGCGGTTGCGCTCCTGCTCGTCCAGCAGGTCATAAAGGGATTGATTGGTGCGGCGCAGCTCCTCGTTCACCGCCACTTCCGTGGCCATTTCGTCCAGCTTGATCAGCAGCTGATCGTATTCATATTCCAGATTGCCGCGGATCTTCAGCGTCCGCAGGTATTCCACCACCCGGTCCGTGACCCCGGAAAACAGGCGCTGCACCGGGGTGAACGCCGCCGTGACCGCTTTCTTGGGCAGCTGCAGGATGGGCATGTCCACAAAATTGGATACCACCGTCATGGCCACCATGATGAACAGCACCGAGCAGACTACAATGATGATCAGATTGCGCAGGAAGCCTTCCTGGCTGTCTCCCCTGCCGTTCTTTTTCTTTTTTCCCTTGCGGTTTTTATTGCCGGCCGGCTCCGCGGGACGCTCCCGGCGCCTTTGGGCGGCGCTTTCCACCCGCTTTGCCTCCCGGCTCCAGGCTTCGTCGGCTGCCCTTTCGTCGGTGCGGCTCTCCCCGGCGCTATCCCTGCCCTGCCGCGGCGGTTCCGGGGCGGGCTTTTCCTCCCGGGAGGCGCTTTCGGCCTGGCTGTCCGCGTTTTCCCGCTTCCCGGCGTCCGCTTCCCGGACGGCTTCCTGCGTCAGGTCGTCCTCCTGCTTTCCGGCGCTGCTTTCCATTTCCAGGGCCCAGAGCGGCTTGCGTTCCTCCACGCCAAAATCATCCTGTCCGCCTTGGGCGCGCAGGCTTTCGCTTTCGGAGAATTCCCGCTGTTCACGTCTCGCCATGCCGTTTTACTCCTCGCCTTCCTCCCGAAGGAAGCTGGATTTTCCGATCCGGTGCAGCAGTTCGATGTTGTCCGCCAGATGGCCGGCGCCCAGCGCGGCGCAGCCCATGGGATCCCGGGCCAGCAGCACGGGCATATCCAGCTCGGACGCGATGAACTGATCCAGCCCGAAAAGCTGGGATGCGCCGCCCGTCAGATGGATGCCGGATTTCATCACGTCCCCCGCCAGTTCCGGCGGCGTCCTTTCCAGCACGTTCTGGATGGCCCCCAGGATCGCCTGGCAGGTGCCCTTGAGGGCCTCGTACACGGCGGCGGAGGAGATTTCCGCCGTCTGGGGCAGATTGGTGATCATATCCCGGCCCCGCACCAGCACCCGGCGCTCCTCCTTGAGCGGCAGGGCGCTTCCCAGAGCGATCTTCACGTCCTCCGCGGTGCGGTCGCCGATGAGCATGTTGAATTCCCTTTTCACGTAAGCGATGATGCTCTCGTCCATTTTCACCCCGCCGATGCGGATGGAACGGGACACCACGATGCCCCCCAGGCTGATCACCGCGGCTTCGGTGGTGCCGCCGCCGATATCCACCACCATGCTGCCCGTGGGCTCAAACACGGGAAGTCCGCTGCCGATGGCCGCCGCGAAGGGCTTTTCCACCAGATGCAATTGCCCCTGGCGGACGCCCGCGTACACCGCTGCCTTGCGCACGGCCCGGCGCTCGATGGGCGACACCCGGCAGGGAATGGTCATGATGGCCCGGGGCTTCACCAGCCGGGAAGCGCCGATGGCCTTTCTTACGAAATACTGCAGCATATACTGGGTCATATCGAAATCCCGGATCATGCCGTCCGACAGGGGGCGAACGCTGGTCACATCCGCGGCGGTCCTGCCCAGCAGCGCCCAGGCTTCCTCCCCGATGGCGCGCACGGCGTGCCGCCCCGTGCGGTCCACCACCAGCAGGGAAGGCTCGTCGATCACGATGCCCTTTCTCCGCACGTATACCTGCGTATTGGCTGTGCCCAGATCAATGCCGATATCCGGCGCAATGATGGCCATGTATCTTCATCCGTCCATTCTGTTGTTTTCTTATAAAACAGGCACGCCTGCGGCAGTGAGCATGTCCCTTACCAGCGCCATGGGCAGGCCGATCACGTTGGAATAGCTGCCCTCGATGCGGCGCACGAACATGCCGCCCTTCCCCTGCAGGGCGTAGGCCCCGGCCTTGTCCATGGGCTCCGCCGACGCCGCGTACCGGTCGATCTCCTCCGGCGTCAGCGTCACGAACTGCACCCGCGATTCGTCGAAGCGCACGTCCTCGCCCCGGGGAGAGATCACGCACACCCCGGTATACACCGTGTGCCACGCGCCGGACAGCGCGGCGATCATCTGTTTGGCGTCCGCATGGTCCTTCGGCTTGCCCAGCACCTGCCCGTCCAGATACACCACCGTATCCGCCCCCAGCACCGTCCGCCCGGGATGGGCGTCCGCCGCGGCCCGGGCCTTCCGCCGGGCGTTTTCCATCACCAGCGTCCGGGGATCCCCGTGGGTGGCTTCCTCCGCGTCCGCAGCGATCACTTCAAAGGGGATTCCCGTGTAGCCCATCAGTTCCCGCCTGCGGGGGGAAGAGGACGCCAGGATCAACGCTTCCTGCATGTGCCTTGTTCCTTTCCTGTTCCGCGCATTTTTGCGTACACAAAAAACGCGCCCCTTATTATAGCATAATCAAGGGGCGCAAGTACAGCCTTTTTGAAACAAATTGAAATAATTTTGTAAACTCTCAATGATTCCGCAATCTGTCAGCCGTTTCCGTAACAGATTTCCAGGATGCAGTTTTCCAATTTCAGGAACTGGCCGGGAACCAGATCCACCAGCCATTCTTCCTCGCCCGTATCTCCGTTTTCCGGATCGCTGAAGATCACCGTTTCGGACTCCGCGTGGCCGTCCGGATCCGCGAACAGACTGTCCACCGTGGCAAAGCTGTTCTCCGCTCCCGGCAGCGGGGTAATCCGGTACCCATAGTAATTTGTGTATTCCGACAGCTGCACATCGCAGAAGAACCGTCCGGAACCGGAAAAGATCACCGTTTCCGTAAACATGTCGGCGGGGTGCTCCGGCAGGATCACGGGCAAAGTACCCTCCGCCGCCGGGGTCAGAACGGCGTCTCCCGTCAGGGTGATGTCCATACCCGGCACGAGATACACGGAATAGTGCGCTGCGCCGGAAGATGGGGAGGCGGTGATTTCATCCACGATCTCGTCCATGGTCGCGACGTAATGCGCTTCCGCGCCCGCTTCCACCGTCAGCAGCCACAGCCCCTCGTCCGCTTCTTGGACCGTCCATTCCCCGGCGCCTTTTTTCTCCGTCGCCGCGGGATACAGCGCGGTAATGATCCTTACGCCCGTTTTCTCAATAAAGAAGTTAGGCTCAAACAGCTTCCGCGCCTGATACCAGTCCTCTCCCTCGCCGATGATCTCGCACAGGCCGGATTCCGCTTCCCAAGGCGCGCATTCATCCTCGTTTTCCCGATCCAGGAGCGTAAAGCCCTCGTCTTCGCTCGCCGTCAGCAGGCCGTATGCGATCCGCGGCGGCTGATGCCGGTCCGCCTGGACGTCCGTCGCTTGAACCAAAGCCTTTTCCACCAGCCGGGAACAGGTCAGCCCCGTTTCCGGATCGTCGAAAACGACGTGATACAGCCCGTTGTATTCCCCTGCGATCACCAAAGACGCACCTTGGGGCAGGAACGGGCCGGTTTTCCCGAGTTCCAGATCCTCCAGGACGGTCCCCTTCACGGCCCGCCCCACGATCTCCCAGGGCTGGACGAAAATCTGCACGTCCTCCCGGCGCACATAGCCCATGGGGCCGTCGCCGTCTTCCCCCGTGATCCCGCCGCAGCAGCAAACCCTGTAGCCGCCGTCCGGAGAGCAGCCTTCGACGTTCACGCCGGACCCGGCATAGTAAAACCCCGCCGGGGTTTCCATGTTTTCATCCGCGTACACCGTCACCCTGTCGCCCCTGTCCGCGGGGATCAGGAAAGCGCCTTCGGCATAGATTTCTTCGTCCTCCAGTTCCTCCGCGGGAACGAAGCCGCAGCGGTCCTTTTCATTCGTGGTCACGTACCGCCAGCCGTTTCCCATGTCCGCCAGCAGGTAAACGCCTCCCCGGGCAGTGCCCGAAACGTCGGCGGACGCGTCCGGCGCCGTCCGCAGATCAGCGCCTTGCTTCTTCTTCACATCCGCCCGGAAAAGCAATTCCGGCGCGCCATAATTCCGGTTTTTCCGCATCAGCCGGTCCGCGGGCAGGTATCCCGCCACGTCTTCCACGGCGATCAAAGCAAATCCGTTCCCCATATCGGCGTCCAGCACGGTCACGGGCGTACCCCCGTAGATCAGGCAGACGGAATCGCTTTCCGCCTCCGGCTTCTGCTTCAGCGCGATCCTTTCCGTCAGGTCCGCGCACACCGCCACCGCCTCATAGGTTTCCAGGGGTTCTCCCTGCGCCGCGGGAAGCAGCGCCAGCATCATCAGCGCGGCCAATGCCACACACAGCAGCCTTTTCATTCTTTCTTCCTCCGCTTCTGTGTTCTGTTCAATCATTAAGACGGATCAGAGGCGTATATTGTTGCATCGCGGCAGGATCAATTTGTTTTCAGCAGAATAGAGGGAGAACCGTTCTTCGCTCTTCAAAGAACAGTTCTCCCCCTCTGGCCGTTACTCCTTCGCAGCGTGCATGGCGCGCATGGCGTTGAGGATGGCGAGGAAGCAAACGCCCACATCCGCGAACACGGCAGCCCACAGGGGCGCCGCGTGCAATACGCCCAGGATCATCACCAGCGCCTTTACGCCCAGGGAGAAAACGACGTTCTGCCGCACGATGGAAAGGGTCTTGCGGGCGATGCGGATGGCCTTGCCCAGCTTCCGAGGATCGTCGTCCATCAGCACCACGTCCGCCGCTTCGATGGCCGCGTCGCTGCCCAGGGCGCCCATGGCGACGCCCACGTCCGCCCGGGCCAGCACCGGCGCATCGTTGATCCCGTCGCCCACGAACAGGAGCGCGCCGCCTGCCGGCTTTTCCGCCATCAGCTTTTCCACTTCCGCCACCTTGCCGTCCGGCAGCAGCTGGGCGCGCATTTCATCCACGCCCACTTCCGTCGCAACGGCCTGCGCGGCGGAGAGGGCGTCGCCGGTGAGCATCACGGTTTTCCGGACGCCCAGGGCTTTCAGCGCCGCCAGGCCTTCCTTCGCCCCGTCCTTCACCTGATCGGAGATCACGATATGGCCCAGGTATTCCCCGTCCGCCGCCACGTGCACGATGGTGCCGCTGCGATGGCAGGCTTTGGGCCGGATCCCCTCGCTTTCCATGAGCTTTTCATTGCCCGCCAGCACGCGCCTGCCGTTCACATTGGCCCGCACGCCCCGGCCGGAAATCTCCTCCACGTCGGATACCGCGGCGCTCTCCGCCCCGTCCTTGCACTTTTCACGCAGGGACTGGGCGATAGGATGGGTGCTGAACCGCTCCGCCGCGGCGGCCAGCAGCAGGATTTCTTCCTCGTCCGCGCTGCCCTTGCCGTGCACCGCCGTTACGGTGAACACGCCCCGGGTGAGGGTGCCGGTCTTGTCGAACACCGCGGTGTCCGCCTTCGCTAAGGTCTCCAGATATCCCGCGCCCTTGATCAGGATGCCTTTGCGGGACGCGCCGCCGATGCCGCTGAAAAAGGTCAGCGGCACGGAGATCACCAGCGCGCAGGGGCAGGAGATCACCAGGAAGGTCAGCGCCGAGGTGATCCATTCGCTCCAGTTCCCCCCGAAGAACACCGGCGGGATCACCGCCAGCAGCACCGCCAGCCCCACCACCGCCGGGGTATATATCCGGGCGAAGCGGGTAATGAATCTGTCCGCTTTGGATTTCGTTTCATTGGCGTGCTCCACCATTTCCAGGATCCTGGCCACGGTGGAATCGCCGTAGGGATGCGTCACCTGCACCCGCAGCACGCCCTGCCGGTTCACGCAGCCGCTGATCACCTGATCCCCGGGCCGCACGGTGCGGGGCACGCTTTCGCCGGTGAGGGCCACCGTATCCAGGGAGGATTCCCCTTCCAGCACCACGCCGTCCATGGGGACCTTCTCCCCAGGCCGCACCAGGATGATTTCCCCGGGAACGACTTCCTCCGGGCTGACGGTCACGACGGCGCCGTCCCTTTCCGCGTTGGCGCTGTCAGGCCTGATGTCCATCAGCTCCGCGATGGATTCCCGGCTGCGGTCCACGGCGTAATCCTGAAATAATTCGCCGATCTGATACAGCAGCATCACCACCACACCCTCGGCAAAATCCCCCAGGCAGAACGCGCCCACCGACGCCGCCGTCATCAGAAACATTTCGTCCAGCGCATGTCCGTGCAGCAGATTGCGCACGGCTTCAATCACCACGCTGTACCCCACCGTCAGGAAGGAAAGCACAAACAGCGCGATCCTGACCCCTTCCTCAAGCGGCAGCAGCAGCCCCAGCGCCAGCAGCACCGCGGAAGCCCCAATGCGGATCAGGATGATCTTCCTGTTTTCTTCCCCGCCGTGGCCGTGTTCGTGGCCGTGTTCATGCCCGTGCTCGTGGCTGTGTTCATGGCTATGTTCATGGCCGTGCTCGTGATCATGTCCGCAATGATTGCAGCTCATGCGTTTTTCCTCCGTCTATATCATTCTTCCGTCAGGTGTTCGATGCCCATGCCGATGATGGTGCGCACGTGATCGTCGTCCAAGGAATAATAAATCGTCTTCCCATCCCGCCGGAATTTCACCAACTGGCTCTGCTTGAGCACCCGCAGCTGATGGGAAATGGCGGATTGGGTCATGCCCAGCAGCGCCGCGATATCGCACACGCACATTTCCGCTTCAAACAGCGCGTACAGGATCTTGATCCGGGTGCTGTCTCCGAACACCTTGTACAATTCCGACAGCCGGTAAAACATTTCCTCGTCCGGCAGGCTCCCGTTCAGTTCCGTTACCAGCGCCCGGTTCACGGTTTCCTCCTCCCGGGGCGTTTCCGGAAACCCTTCCATTGCTTTCACCCTCTCACTTGAACATCTGTTCATATGTTATTATATTCACTCCTGTCCTGTCTGTCAACGGTTAAATTCGGCAATATTTCCGCCATTTTTGACCGGAGAAAGGGCGGTTCCGTCTTTTTCAGGCAAAAAGCAGGCAAAAAATTTTGGTTTTTTCCGTTTCAGGGGTGGCGTCGAAGGCAAGAATATGGTAAAATTCAATGTGGCGTGAAGTGCGCCCATTGGAGGAAACTGTTTATGAACCGACTGGAAAAGACGCTGTCCCTGGCCGGGATCGGCGCCGGGGACGGCATCCTGATCCACAAGCCGTCCAATATTTTCTATCTGAGCGGCTTCACGGGCGAAGGCCTGCTGGCCGCCGGAAACGGCTTTCAGGCCATTATCACCGATTTCCGCTATACCGAGCAGGCGGAGCGTCAGGCCCCCGGGTTTCAGGTATTGATGGTGGAAAAGGGCGTAAGCCACGCCGCCCTGGCCGCCCGGCTGTTTTCGGACCGCGATGTAAAAAACGTCCGGTACGAGGACGACAAGGTGACGGTCCGCGCGTTCCGGCGCATGGAAAAGGATATGCCGGGCATCTCCTTCGCTCCCCTGGACGGCGCGCCGGAAAACGCCCGCCGGATCAAGGAAGAAAAAGAGCTCCGTCTGATCGAAGCGGCCTGCGATATTTCCTGCCGCGCCTTTGAGCAGATCCTTCCGAAGATCCGCCCGGGCACGACGGAAAAGCAATTGCAGATCCTGCTGGATTACGCCATGCTGGATCTGGGCGCCGACGGCCTGGCCTTCGATACCATCGTGGCCTCCGGGGTCAACGGCTCCCTCCCCCACGCCATCCCCAGCGAAAAGAAGCTGGAAACCGGCGAGATGATCACATTGGATTTCGGGGCGAAAAAGGGCGGCTACTGCGCGGACATGACCCGCACCGTCGCGCTGGGCAAGCCCAGCGAGGACATGCGCCGCATCTACGATACGGTGCTGCTGGCCCAGGAGACCTGCGAAGGCATGCTGGCCCCCGGGCGCAAATGCAGCGGGATCGACGCCGAGGCCCGGCGCATCATCGACGGCGCGGGCTTCGCGGGGCGGTTCGGCCACGGCCTGGGCCACGGCGTGGGCATCGACATCCATGAAGAGCCCCGGCTGTCCCCGATGTGCGACGATCTGCTGGAACCGGGCCACGTGGTTACCGTGGAGCCCGGTATCTACGTGCCCGGCCTGGGCGGCGTGCGCATCGAAAACACCTGCGCCGTAACGCCGGACGGCGGGCGCACCCTGGTACATGCACAAAAGGCGCTTTTGATCGTGTGATCGGGCCCTTATTGCAAATACACCAACAACGGAAAATGGAGGAAAAAACAATGATTACTGCTGGCGATTTCAAAAAGGGTATCACCATCGAATGGGACGGCGGCGTGTGGAACATCGTGGATTTCCAGCACGTGAAGCCCGGCAAGGGCGCCGCGTTCGTGCGCACCAAGATCAAAAACGTCATGACCGGCGCCGTGATCGAGCGCACCTTCAACCCCACCGACAAAATGCCCCGTGCCATCATCGAAACCAAGGAAATGCAGTACCTGTACAACGACGGCGATCTGTACTACTTCATGGATCCCGAAACCTACGAGCAGATGCCCCTGGGCAAGGACGCGGTGGAAGACGCCATCAAGTACGTCAAGGAAAACATGAACGTCACCATCCGCTATTTCAAGGGCCAGGCCTTCTCCGTGGAAGCCCCCAACTTCGTGGAGCTGGAGATCACCAAGACCGAGCCGGGCTTCAAGGGCGACACCGCCACCAATAACTTCAAGCCCGCCACCACCGAAACCGGCCTGGAGATCCAGGTGCCCCTGTTCATCAACATCGGCGACATGATCAAGATCGACACCCGCACGGGCGAATACCTGTCCCGCGCGTAACGGATCAAGGAGGAAAAATGAGCAACCTGTCTGACCGCGTTTCCTATGTAAAGGGCCTGGCCGAAGGATTGAAGCTGGACACCGACAAGAACGAAGGCAAGCTGATCGAAAAGATCCTGGAGCTGCTGACCGAGCTGACACAGGAGGTGGAATCCCTTCGGCAGGATCACGAAGACCTGAACGAATACATGGAATCCATCGACAGCGACCTGAGCGATCTGGAAGACGCCTTCTACGGAGATGAGGACGAAGAGGACGAAGACGGCAGCGGGGACGACAGCAACGAGGTGGAATACACCTGCCCCCACTGCGGCGAGGAAATGACCTTTGAGGCGGATTCCTTCGATTTTGACGAGGATTACCTCTGCCCCAACTGCCATCAGCCCCTCTTCCCCGAAACGCCGGACGAAGAATAATCCCCTGAAACGCACAAAACGGCCCGCGGCTTTTGCCCGCGGGCTGTTTTTTACCATACTTTTTCTACTGTGACGCCGTCGAAATAATACGCGACGATCTCCTGCGCCGTTTTTCCTTCCTCCGCCATGCCGTAAGCGCCCCACTGGGGCATGCCCACCCCGTGGCCGTAGCCCTTGCCGGAAAAAATCACCCGGTCCTCCGTAACCTTTATGTCCGTAAGCAGCGTGGACCGCATTTTCGTGGACCCCAGCGCCAGCCGCATTTCCGGGGCGTTCACGCTCCGGCCGTTGATCAGCAGCGTCACCGCCCGGCCGCTCTCCCCCGTTTCTCCGATCTGAACGGTCTGCACCTCCCCGATGCCGTCGGCCCCCGCCTGCAGCGCCGCCGCGGCGATTTCCTGCTTTGAAAACGCCGCCTGCCACGCTTTGGCGCTGTCCGGCGCTTTTTCGCTTTCCCGGCCTTCGGTCACTTTGGTGTATCCGGGCTCGTCCTTTTCATAGTTCAGCCCCGGCTTGGCCTTTTCCGTCATGCCCCCGGAATGGGCGTGGAACCAGGCGTAGGGCAACTCCCCGCGGTACGCCAGCACCAGTCCCCGCGTTTCCCGCACCGCCTGTTCGATCCGATCGTTGACCCCGGTCATATCGTACGCCTGGGCCTCCTCAATGTCCGTGGAAATGTCGGCGCCCGCATACTTGCTTTCCTTTTCGGAACAGAATTTCAGCACGAACGTCCGCGCCAGAATCGCCTGGGCTTTCAGCGCCTCCAGGGGCCAGTCGTTCTTCATTTCGCCGGCCAGGACGCCCTGCAGATAGCTTTCGATGTCCATTTTCCGGTTTTCTTCCGCGTCCGCGTCCCACACCCGCAGCACCGGCACGCCCGCATCGTTCAATTTCAGCTTTTCCGGCAGCCGGATCTTTGATTGACTTTTTGGCGTTTCTTCCTGATTTCCCGCCGCTTTCTCCCCGCATCCGCTCAGCAGCACCACCGCCGCCAGGATGCACGCGGCGATCCTCGCCCGCTTTTTCACCGTGCCCCGCCTCCTTTTTCTCCTATCTTTCCTTGGGCTCCCGCAGCGCATGCCGGAAAAAGCTGACAAAAAAGAAGGCTCCGGACGGGAGCCTTCTTCGTTCATCTGGAAATTTTACAGACCCAGCTTCACCTTGGTGGCGGGGCCCACGATGCCGTCGGCCTTGAGGCCGTTGTCCTTCTGGTAATTCTTCACCGCTTCTTCGGTGGACGCGCCGAACTTGCCGTCCACTTCGCCGGTGTAGTACCCCAGGGTCTTGAGCTTCTCCTGCAGGGTCTTCACGCTGTCGCCCTTGCTGCCGCGGCGCAGCTTCGCAGCGGCGATGGAGCTGGGGGTGATGCCCAGGGACAGAAGCGTATCCTTGCCGGCCACGCCGTCAGGATTCAAGCCCTTGCTCAGCTGGTACTGCTTCACGGCCACTTCGGTGGAAGCGCCGTACTTGCCGTCCACTTCGTCGGAGTAGAAGCCGGCATCCTTCAGCTTCTGCTGCAGGGTCTTGACGCAGTTGCCCTTGCTGCCGCGCTTCATGGTGTCGGGGATCTTGGTATCGGTATACGTTTCCGGCGTGGTATCCACGGGCAGCACCACCGGCGCGTCGTTGAAATTGATCTTGAGGGCCACGAAGGTATCGGTGCCCACCACGCCGTCGGGATTCAGCCCGTTGTCCAGCTGGAACGTGCTGACGGCCACGGAGGTGGCGGGGCCGAATTTGCCGTCGATGGGGCCGGGATCATAGCCCAGCTCCTTCAGCCGCTGCTGCAGCTTGACCACCTGGGATCCGCGGCTGCCGCGGCTGAGCTTCCGGGTGCTGGCGCCCACGGAGCTGTTCCCGTCGATGACCACCTTCTGCTCCGCCGCATCGGCGCTCAGGCTCCACAGCACCTGCCAGGTGGACTGGCCGATGACGCCGTCCTGCTTGAGGCCGTAATCCTTCTGCAGATCCTTGACCGCCTTCTTGGTCTTGGCCCCGAAGATGCCGTCCGCATTCCCCTGCAGATAGCCGGCGGCCTTCAGCTTCATCTGGGCGTTGGCCACGTCCTGGCCGGTGGCGCCTTCCTTCAGGGTCTGGCCCACATAGGGATCGAAAATCTGATCGAAGGGATCCTGCTTGGCGTTTTCGGCGTCCACAGCGGCCTGGTCCTCAGCATCCACGGTGGTGGTCCACAGGTAGCGCCGCACGGCGGGGTTGAAGGAGCCGGTGACGTCCAGGCCTTTGTCCTTCTGGAACACGGAAACCGCGGCCGCGGTAGCGGCGTCGTAGGTGCCCAGGGTCACATTGGACAGGGACAGATAATTCAGCTGGTTCAGCCGCTGTTGCAGGATGGCCACGTCGTAGCCCCGGGTGCCGGAATACATATTGCGGGAGGGGATGCCGCCGTTCAGGATCTTGGCGTTGCCGGCCAGCAGGGCGTTCTGGGTTTCATAGCCCGCCACGCCGTCCGGGGTCAGGCCTTCGGATTCCTGGAAGGATTTCAGCGCTTCCAGCACTTCCACGCCGAAAATGCCGTCCACTTTGCCGGCGTAATAATAATACCATTTCAGGGCGCGCTGCAGATCCTTCACCGCTTCGCCGCTCTGCCCGTAGGTGATGGGCACGGTTTCGGTGACGGGATCCACATCGGATTTCTTGGTAATGTTGGCCGGATCGTCGTACAGCTTCGCCAGAGTCCTGGGGCCGATCTTGCCGTCGGCGTCCAGGCCGTTGCGGCGCTGGAAGCTGCGCACGGCCTCCTGCATATCATAGCTGAACTTGCCGTCCAGCATGCCCTTGTAATAGCCGTATTCCTTCAGCAGCTGCTGCGCCGCCATCACGTCGGAGCCGGAGGAGCCCAGGATCATGCTGCCGTTGGGAGACAGGCCCTTGCTGTCGTCCGACGGGGCGGTGGTGCCTTCGTTCTTCTTGAGGGCGGAGCCGTCCGTCAGCTTGGCGTAGGTCTTTTCGCCCACCATGCCGTCCACCTTCAGGCCGTTCTTGGCCTGGAAAGCGCGCACGGCGTACATGGTCTGTTCGCCGTAGCGGCCGTCCTGGGGGCCGTCGTAATAGCCCAGAGAAGCCAGGATGCTCTGCACGGTCTTGACCGCTTCGCCCGTGGTGCCCATCGTCATGCTGCCGCCGGGAGAAAGATGCTCGGTGTTGCCGGCGTCGATCCCGCTGTCGGGATCGTCCTTCTTCACCACGTTCCCGCTCTTGAGCACGGTCAGCGTATATTTGCCGATCTTGCCGTCGGGATACAGGTTGTTCCGCTGCTGGAACGCCTTCACGGCCGCTTCTGTGGCCTTGTCGTACACGCCGCTGGCCGTTCCGGTCAAATATCCATAAGTAATCAGCAGCTCCTGGGCGGCCTTGACTTCATCGCCTTCGGACCCGAGCACCATGCTGCCGTTCTTGGACAAGTTCTTCGTTTCCGCAATGGCCATGGCGGGGAGCATCAGCACCAATGCCACGACCAGCGCCATCAAACGCTTGAACATCTTTTTGTCCTCCTCTCGATAATGCGGTCAGGCAAACAGACGCCTGAATACGCGCAGATACATTGTATCACAAATCCGTCAAAATTCCTATTCCAGAATTATTTCAAAATGCAGAATTTACATGTAATAACTGTAAACCCTCTTTTCTTTCCCCGCTCCGCCCCCATGTCTGCAAAACAAAAAACACGCCCCACAGGTTGTGGGGTGCGTCTGCCGGACGGACAAGATCATGCGTCGTCACTGTTTATCAATATTTTTTCAATCCGTTTTCTTTTCGTAATAATTTCTTAATATTCTTGACTTCTTTCTACCCCGCCCGGTTTTCGTCCGATGGGACGCGGGCAAAAATCATGCGTCCCGCGCTGGTCTGGAGCACGGTGGTGACTTCAGCGTTCAGCGTTTCTCCCACGCGCCTGCGGCCGTTTTCCACCACCACCATGGTGCCGTCCTCCAGGTAAGCAACCCCCTGGCCGGGCTCCCGTCCTTCCCGGATCACCCGCACCGTCATTTCCTCCCCCGGCAGCACGTTGGGCCGCAGGGCGCCCGCCAGATCGTTCACGTTCAGCACCGGCACCCCGGCCACGCCGGCCACTTTGTTCAGGTTATAATCGTTGGTCATGACGGCGCCCTTCAGATCCCGTGCCAGGCGGAGCAGCTTCACGTCCACTTCCCCGTCGTAATCGTCCTTTTCCTCGATCCGCAGGGGCACTTCCTCCTGGAGCTTCTACAGCACGTCCAGCCCCCGCCTGCCCCGGCCCCGGCGCAGGGCGTCGGCGCTGTCGGCAATGTGGCGCAGCTCATCCAGCACGAAGGAGGGCACCACGATATCCCCCTCCAGGAAGCCCGTGCGGCAGATATCCAGGATGCGCCCGTCGATGATGGCCGAGGTGTCCAATACCTTGGGGCAGGCCCGTCCGGGCGCGGACGCCGCTTTCCCCTCCGTCTGCGCCGTCCATCCCTTCCCCCTCAGATAGCCGTATTCCATGGAAAAGGCATACAGCGCGGCGGCGGGAAGGAAGGCGTATCCCCCCAGGGGCAGCAGGAAAAGCGGCACCGTCATCACGGCGGCGAACGCCGCGCCTGACAGCAGGCCCAGCAAAGCATAAGGACGGCGGGGCGGGGGCGCGGAACGCGCTTGATCCAAGAAAACGACCTTCTTTCCGTTGCAGGATACCTGCAGTATGCATGTTTCCGCCCCGTTTTATGCACCGCCGTCAGGAGGAAGGCATCAGATCCAGCACCGCCATGGCCTGGGCCACGGTGTCCACGCCGTGGAGGGATACCCCTTCGATGGGCTTCACATGCCGGGCGCTGTCCCGGGGGCAGAGGATATGGGTAAAACCGAGGCGGCGGCATTCGGCGGCCCTTCGTTCCAGGTGCGAAATGGCCCGCACTTCGCCCGCCAGGCCCACTTCGCCCATCACGGCCCATTCCGCGGGCACGGGCCTGTCCACGTAGGAGGAGGCCACCGCCATGCAGAAGGCCAGGTCCGCCGCGGGCTCGTTCAGGGAAAGGCCGCCCGCCACGTTGATGTAGGCGTCCCGGCAGTACATTTTGAGCCGCGCCCGCTTTTCCATCACCGCCAGCAGCAGCATCACCCGGCTGGTATCCATGCCGTCGGCAGTGCGCCGGGGCACCTGCAGGAAGGACTGAGTCACCAGCGCCTGGATGTCCACCAGCACCGGGCGGCTACCCTCCATGCCGCAGAAGACACAGCTGCCGCTGGCGCCCTTCGCCCGCTGGGACAGAAGCGTTTCCGACGCGCCCTGCACGGGCATCATGCCCTCTCCCGTCATTTCAAAGATCCCCAGTTCGTTCACCGAGCCGAAACGGTTCTTCACCGCCCGGAGCAGGCGGTATTCGTGCTGGTGGTCCCCCTCGAAATACAGCACCACGTCCACCATGTGCTCCAGCACCCGGGGCCCGGCCAGCGCCCCTTCCTTGGTCACATGGCCCACCAGGAAAACGGCGCAGCCCGCGGTTTTGGCGTAACGCATCAGGATGGCAGCGCTCTCCCGCACCTGGCTCACGCTGCCGGGGGCGCTGCCCATTTCCGGGCGGTACATGGTCTGGATGGAGTCGATCACGCAGAATTCCGGCTGCAGCCGGTTCAGCTTTTCCTCCACCTGGTCCATGGCGTTTTCCGTAAGCACCATCAGATCGCTGTCCGCGGCGTTCAGGCGCTGCGCCCGGAGCCTGAGCTGCCTGGCGCTTTCCTCGCCGCTTATGTAAAGCACGCGTTTGCCTTCCCTGCACAGGTGATCGCACACCTGCATCAGCAGCGTGGATTTTCCGATGCCCGGGTCGCCGCCCACCAAGATCAGCGCCCCTTCCACGATGCCGCCGCCCAGCACCCGGTCCAATTCGCTGATGCCGCTGGAAACACAGCTCTGGCTGCCGGGATGGATATCCCGCATCCGCGTTTCCTCCGCGCCCTGGCCGCCCCGCTGCTTATAGTTTTTCCCGGCGGCCTCCTCCGGCGGCGGCAGCGTTTCCTCCAGTGTGTTCCACGCGCCGCAGGAGGGGCACTTGCCCATCCAGCGCGGGGTCTCGTATCCGCAGGCGCTGCACTGAAAGCTGGTTTTCTTCTTCGGCATGGGAATCCTCCTTGCGCAGGCGGGGCCCGCCTGTATGGTATCACGTTTTCCTTCCCGGCGCGATGGGGACTTTTGCCGATCCGCGTCGGAAGCTCCATAATTCGTTCGTCAAAAAACGCCGGAATCCTGCAAGGGGCCCTCCGGCTTTTCAGGCCGGGAAGGCGTAAAATTTTTCCCGGCGGCATTCACGCATTGCGCGAAAACGGTTTTTCATATATAATGAAATGCGGTTATGAAAGGAGCTGTGTATGCGATACACCGAAGATCCCATGTTTGCCGATGAGAAAAGAAAGCATCCGGCCCTGACGCTGGCGCTGCTTCTGATTATTACGGTGCTGGCGCTGACGCTGGTCCTGAATCATATCAACAACAGCCGGGTGGACCTGCGGAAGGAAACCGTCACGGTGGACTATCTGCCCTCTCCCCTGGAAGGCTTCCGCATCCTGCATATCAGCGACCTGCACGGCATCTGGTTCGGGAAGGATCAGTCCCGGTTGCGGGACACCCTTGCTTCCGCCTCGTATGACGCCGTCTGCATCACCGGGGACATGACGGGCACGGACGGGGATTGCCAAGCGTTCCTTTCGCTGCTGGATCTTTTCGGCGGGGAGACCCCGGTATTTTTCATTCCCGGGGACGAGGACCCGCCCGCCATCACCGCCAAGCCCCGGGACGGCGGCGGCTGCAAGGCCGCCTATATCCTGGAGGCGGAAGCCCACGGCGCCGTGTATCTGGACGCGCCGGTGAAGATCACGGTGCGGGGCGCCAATCTGTGGTTCTCTCCCGAATGGGTGTACACCCTGGATTACGCTCCCTCCGAGGAAGCGTACCGAAACCGCCTGGAGGAACTGCGCGGGCAGGCCGCTTCCCCCGAACGGGACGCGGCGCTTGAGGCGGTGGAATACCAGATCGGCCAGCTGGAACGGATCCGTGACGCCCGGCGGGAAATGCTGGAAACCGACGTCCATATCGCCCTCACCCATCATCCCCTGCAGCTGAGCGCCCTGCGCACTTTGCAGGAATGGACCGGCACCGACAACGACAGCTACGTCCGCACCGTTTCCCTGGTGCTGGCCGGGCATTACGTGGGCGGCCAATGGCGCCTGCCCGGCGTCGGGGCCGTGCGCCTGCCCGAATCCGCGGAAACGGGGGGCGGCGGCTGGTTCCCGGACGACAAACGGGCGACGGGCCTTTCCATGTTCCTGGGCATTCCCCAGTATATCAGCCCGGGCCTGGGCACCTCCGCCGCCATCGGCCTTCCCCCGTTCCGCCTTTTCAATACGCCCGCCGTCACCGTGCTTACGTTGACCAGCCGTCTGACGCGCTGAAAAAAAACCGAGGAAACGATCATGGAAAAAAACGATCTGATCAACCGGGAGCTGAGCTGGCTGGCCTTCAACCGCCGGGTGCTGGAGGAGGCCGCCAATCCGGACAATCCCCTGCTGGAAAGGGGAAAATTCCTTTCCATCTGCGGCACCAACCTGGATGAGTTTTTCATGGTGCGCATCGGCTCCCTGGCCCACGCCGCCGCCATGGGCGAAAAGAAAAAGGACCCCACCGGCCTGACCCCCCAGCAGCAGCTGGACAGGATCTTCCCCGCCGTCCGCCGGCAGGTGGAGCGGCAGTACGCGCTTTTGAACGGGGAATACCTGCCCGCCCTGGAAGCGGAGGGCATTTTCCTGATAAACCGGCATCAGCTCAGCGGCGAGCAGCGGGATTGGCTGTCCCATTATTACGACGCGCAGATCCAGCCCCTGCTGACCCCCCGGGCCATCGACGACAAGCGCCCCTTCCCGCTGCTGAGCGCCCGGCGGCTGCATCTGGCGCTTCTTCTGCCCCCAAACGTGCGCGCGGGCGCGCCCCGCATGGCGCTGATCCCCGTTCCCTCCTCCCTGCCCCGGGTGACGATGCTGCCCATGGGCCGGGGAAAGGCCCGGGGCATCCTGGTGGAAGACGTGATCGCCATGTTTGCCCACCGCCTGTTCGGGCAGAAAAAGCCCCTGGCCGTCCTGCCCTTCCGCATCACCCGGAATACCGATTTCCTCTATAACGATTCCGACGCCGACGCCCTGATCGTGGAAATGCGCAAGAACCTGAAAAAGCGCAAATGGGGACGCGTGCTGCGCCTGGAGATCCCCCTGGGGGGCGATTTCCGCCTGACGGAGCGGCTGATGCACTATCTGGACGTATCGGAGCAGGGCGTGTTTTCCGTGCCCGGGCCCATCAGCCTGGATTTTTTCATGAAGCAGATTTCCGGATTGCCGGGCTTCGATCATCTGCGTTTCCCGCCCTTCGCTCCCAGGATCTCCGATCGCTTCCGCCAGGAAGGCAGCATTTTCCGTGCCATCCGGGGCGGGGATATCCTGCTCAATCATCCCTACGACAGCTTCGATCCCGTAGTGCGCTTCGTGTGCGAGGCGGCGGACGATCCCAACGTCATGGCCATTAAGCAGACGCTGTACCGGGTCAGCGGCAAAAGCCCCATCGTGGCGGCCCTGGGCCGGGCGGCCCAGAACGGCAAGCAGGTCACCGTGCTCATCGAGGTCCGGGCCCGGTTCGACGAGGAAAACAACATCAACTGGTGCCTGGAATTGGAAAAAGCCGGCTGCCACGTGTTTTACGGCGTGCCCAAGCTCAAGACCCACAGCAAGATCACCCTGGTGGTGCGCCGGGAGCCCTCCGGCCTGCGCCGTTACGTGCATCTGGCCACCGGAAATTACAACGACGTAACCGCGAAGCTGTATACCGATATGGGCCTGTTCACCTGCGATGAAACCATCGGCCGGGACGCGGGGAATTTCTTCAACGTGGTCACCGGCTACGGCGAAAGCGCCGGCATGGAAAAGCTGGTGGCCGCGCCCACACATCTGCGCAAGGAGATCAAGCGCCTCATCCGCCGGGAGCAGGAGCACGCGGAGAACGGCCTCCCCGCCCGGATCACCGCGAAAATCAACGCGCTGGTGGACCCCAAAATCATCAAGCAGCTCTATAAGGCCGCCGACGCCGGGGTGGAGATCGACCTGATCGTGCGGGGCATCTGCTGCCTGAAAACCAACGGGCGGGAAAACCTGCGCGTCCGGTCCATCGTGGGCCGGTTCCTGGAGCATACCCGGGCCTTCGTGTTTGAAAACGGCGGCGATACGGAGGTGTACCTTTCCTCCGCCGATTGGATGCCCCGAAACCTGGACAAGCGGGTGGAGCTCATGTTCCCGGTGGAGGACCCCGCCCTGCAGCGCCGCGTCATCGCCTCCCTGCAGGACGAGCTTCACGATAACGTGAAGGCCTGGGCCATGAAGAAAAACTGCAAGTACGTCCGCGTCAGGCGGGAGGAGCCCCTGCTCAATTCCCAGGAAGCGCGGGTGCTCGGCCCCGCGGAGATCGCGTCCCCGGTGGACGCGGAATAGGAGGAAACATGCTCTCTGCTTACAGCAAGCGGGATTACGCGCCCTGGCTGCTGGGCTTCGCCATGTGCTTTACATGGATCGTGCTGAGCTTTGCCACGGGCACATCCCTCCTGGGCCCCACCGCGTTCAACTCCTACTCCCGTCAGGCCATGGCCTGGCGGCAGGGCTTGATGCACCTGCCGCAGGACGTGCCGCACCTGGAGCTGGCGATCTACAAGGGGGAATACTACGTTTCCTTCCCGCCGCTGCCCTCCGTGGTGCTCTGGCCGCTGACGTTCTTTTTCGGGATGGATACGCCGGATAACCTGCTGGTGAAGCTCTATGCCCTCGCCGCTTGCCTGATGATGTACTTTTCCCTGCGTCAGGCGGGGTATTCCCCCGTATCCGGCGGGCTGTTCGCCTTCTTTTTCTGCCTTTCTTCCTCTATGCTGCCCCTCACCATGAGCGGCGCGGTGTGGTATCATGCCCAGGTGCTGGGCTTTATGCTCACAGCGTTTTCCGTTTGCTTCCTGTGCCGGGATCTGCCGGCGGCGTCCCTGCTGTGCTGCGCCCTGTCCGTGGCCTGCCGCCCGTTCAACGCGCTGTACCTGATCCCGCTGCTGCTGACCTACCGGCTGATCCAGCGCCGGGCGGGCCTTTCCCTGCGCGATACGTTCAGCCGCCTGTACTGGGGGCTGTATCTGGGGCTGTGCGTAGCGCTGGCGCTGGGGCTGTACAATTACCTGCGTTTCGGCAATCCCCTGGAATTCGGCCACAATTACCTGCCGGAGTTTTCCACCCAGGGCGGCGTGCAGTTTTCCATCGGGCAGGTCGGCAAAAACGCCGAAACGTTCCTGTGGGGATGGCCGCTGAAAAACGCCAACCGAGTGACCCAGTTCAAGCGTTACGGCTATTCCATGCTGCTTGCCTGTCCCACGCTGTCGCTGATGCTCTTCTGGGCGGTCCGGGACTGCCGCAGGGGCGCCATGCGCTGGGAAAAGGCCGCCGTGGTGCTGACCTGCCTGCTGCACGGCTTTTTCCTCCTGTTCCACCGCACCTTCGGCGGCTTCCAGCTGGGCGCCCGCTACGCGGTGGATCTGGTGCCCTATTCCTTCCTGTACCTGATGCTGACCCCGGAAAAAAAGCGGATCGACCGGTGGGAAGCAGCGCTGCTGGCGGCGGTGTTCCTCTTCACCTGCGTGGGCTTTACCCAGGTGCATATCTGATAAAACAAAAAAACGCGGCGCGCTTCGATCAAGAAAGCGCGCCGATTTTTTTACAGGCGGTTCATTCGTCTTTCAGGAAGGAAAGCACGTCGTGCCACCAGGGGAACAGCACCCCGTCCTCGGACCGGTAGATCTCGTGCCGGGCGTTTTTGACGAATACCCTTTCCCCCTGCCTGACCCGGGCGATGAATTCCTTCTGGGGCTCCGAAAGCACGCTGCTGTCCGTTTCCGCGGTATACAGCCGCACCGGGCAGGCGATGCGCTCCACCGCGCCCTTTTTCAGGATCTGCCCGGTCACCTTCATGGATGCCAGCGTCCAGCTGTAGGTGGGGCCGTTGTTGGAAAAATCCTTCCGGGAGGCCTTCACCGCGTCGTACCAGTCGAACCGGTTCCGGTCCGTGGCGCAGGAGGTGGAGAAATCCTCAGGCCCGGCGTAGGGCTTCGAGAGGAAGATCCGCTTTTTCCCCTTTCCCAGCAGCTTTCCTCCCCGGCAGATGCCCAGGACGGCGAAGAGCGGGATGCCGTTCCTGCGGGGGGCGATCATGGGGGCGCACATCGCGGCCTTGGCGAAGGTTTCCGGATGCTGTTCCAGATACAGCGCCGTCACCGCGCCGCCCATGGAATGGGAAAAGCTCATCCAGGGTTTCGGCATCCCGGAAAGCACCTGATCGCATACCGCTTTCAGGTCTTCCACGTATTCCCCGAACCTGTCCACATGGGTGAGGGACTGATCCGCCCGCACCGCTTCGTCCCGCCAGGAACGGCCGTGGCCCCGCTGATCGTAGGCCACCACGGAAAAGCCGTTCTGCAGCAGGGAATAAATGAGCTCCGAAAACTTATAGGCGTTCTCCGTGAATCCGTGCAGCACCAGCACGGTACCCCGGGGCGCATCCGCATCGCAGGAAACGCAGTACAGCTCCCTTCCTCCCGCGCCGCGTACGGAGATTTCCTTTTGTTTTTCTTTCAGATACGGCAGGATCGCTTTCTCCATGGCGTCGGCGTAGGCTTCGCTTTTCGCCAGATGGTTCCCGCTGAACCAATCGTTTTCCGCCATGTCCGTCACGCTTCCCCGTCGTTCCGGTTGAGGATCTTGGCATAGATCTTCTTTTCGTTATACTTTGTGAACAGCAATCCGCCCACGATGCAGGCGACCGCCGCCACAATGGCGATCAGGCGATAGCCCAGGCCGGTGCCGTTCTTCGCCGCTTCGATCAATGCGGCTTCGTTGTCCTCCATGCCCGCGGGGATCGGCGCTCTGCCGATGGTGCCCAGCGAAGTCACCAGCAGCATGGCGATGGCCTGGCCCATTTTCATGGAGAACGTACGGGCGGCGTAGAACATGCCGCTGCGGTTTTCCTTGGTATCCAATTCATCCGCCTCGGCGATATCCGCCACCACCGCCTGGGGCAGGATGCCGAAAATCGCCATGGCAGGCGCGGCCAGCACGCAAAGGATATAGCCCTGCACTTCCGCCGGGATCGGCAGGATTGACCCCATGCACGCCGTATACCCGAAGGCCACGGTAAAGATACAGAAGGCGATCAGGATCAGCTTCTTTTTTCCGAATTTCGGCGTCAGCTTGCTCACCAGCGGATAGAACAGCACCGAGAGCGCCGTCATCCCCACAAAATAGATGGAGGACATGCCGTCGCTCAGCTTCAGCAGGCCGGTGACGAAATACAGCATGGCGGTCTGAAACATGGTAATGCCCAGGAAATACACGATGTCGGAGGACACGAAAATCCGGAAGGACTTATTCCTGAAAGTAGCCGATACGGATTTGAGGGCGGTGGATTCGCTGGGCTGCGCGGTCACGTATTCTTTTTCTTTTATGGTGAACACCGGCACGAACAGGCACACCAGCGCGATCAGAGCCATCACGGTGTAGGTGAGCCGCAGGGCCATCACCCGGTCTCCTCCCACCATGGGCTGAATCATATTGCCCGCCATGGGCGCCATATAGGCGATGGCCATGCCTGCGATGAAGGTGAAGGAAATGGAAGTGGAAATGGCCATGCGCGTTTTCTGATCGGTGCCCAGTTCGGGGATCAGGGCGTTATAAGGCGTGCAGTACATGGTCATGAACAGATAGAACAGCGTCAGCATCACGAACAGGAACAGCGCATTGACCCAGCTTTGTCCCTGAATGGGGCACCAGAAGGTAAGGATGGTAGCGGCGGCGAACGGAACGGCGGCGATGCGCATGAAGGGGATGCGCCGCCCGTCCTTCGCCTTGCTGCGATCCGATTTTGAGGCGATCCACGGATCCGTCACCGCATCGAAGATACGGCCGAAAGCGGTGATGGCCCCCAGGATGGTCAGAATGCCCAGGATCACCCGGCCCTGGGGAATGAAAATGATGTTGATGGGGTTTTCAGCCGTAAGATCCGGCTGATAGAACGCCACCAGAAAGCTGGAAATCAAAGCGCTCAAAAGGGACCAGCCAAGCTGACCGATGGCAAAGCACCAGATGATTTTCCGGGTGACAGGTTTTTTCCTTATTTCCACATTCATACCCCTCTCATGATCGGCGAAGACTCGCCTTTATTCTGCTCTGATAAATACAGTATATCATATATCCCGCCGCAAAACAAGCAAAAAATGGACGATCTTTGAACAGATCGTCCATTACAGGGTGTCCACTTTGTCGACACCCTGATTACCGGTTCTGCACGTACCCCAGGGTTTTCAGGTCTTCGGCGCTGTCCCGCCAGCCGGGACGCACCTTCACCCACAGCTGCAGGTTCACATGGGTATCCAGCAGCCGTTCGATATCCGCCCGGGCCTCCGCGCCGATCTTCTGCAGCATGGCGCCCTTTTTGCCGATGATGATGCCCTTGTGGGAAGCGCGTTCGCAGTAAATGGTGGCGTCGATCTCCGTGAAATGATCGTTGATTTTCTTTACTGCCATCATTTCCACGCCGATGCCGTGGGGCACCTCGTCCCGCAGGTTCCGCAGGGCTTTTTCCCGGATCAGCTCGGCGCAGATGTCCCTTTCCGGCTGATCGGTGAGCATGTCGTCGGGGAAATATTTGGGCCCCTCCGGCAGATGGGCGGTCAGCTCCTTTTTCAGCTGCTCCACCCCGTCCCCGGTGCGGGCGCTGACGGGAATGATGCCGTCGTATTTGCAGTCCCTGAAGGAATCGATGATCCCCAGCAGGGCCTGGGGCTCCACCAGGTCGATCTTGTTGAGCACCAGCAGCTTGTATACCTTTTTCCGGCTCATGTCCTCCACGATGGCGCGGTCATGAGGCCCGATGGCGGTCACATCCACCAGCACCAGCAGGGCGTCGATGCCCTCCATAGCCTCCTCGATGGACTGCACCATGTATTCCCCCAGCTTCGTCCGGGGCCGGTGGATCCCCGGCGTATCCACAAAGACGATCTGGCAGTTCTCGCCGCCCATCACGCCCATCACCCGGCTGCGGGTGGTCTGGGGCCGGCTGGAGGTGATGGCCACCTTTTCTCCCACCAGGGTGTTGAGCAGGGTGGATTTTCCCACGTTGGGCCGCCCCACGATGGTGGCGAAGCCCGAGCGGAACGCTTGCTTGTCCGTCATTTTTTCATTCCCTTTCCTGCAGGATCTCCGTCATGCCGCTGGCGGGGCCGAAGCCGTGGGGCAGCAAATCGGACAGGAGCGCTTCTTCCTTCCGGTCCTCCCAGCCCACGATCACCCGCAGGTCCGGCGCGAATTCATACAGCGCCTGGCGGCACACGCCGCAGGGCCAGGCCATCGCTTTTTCCGCGGTGATGGCGATGGCGGTGAATTCCTTTTCCCCCTCGCTGACCGCCTTGAACAGCGCCGTGCGTTCGGCGCAGTTGGAGACGCCGTAGGAGGCGTTTTCGATGTTGCAGCCCGTATAGATCTTCCCGTCCCGGCACAGCAGCGCCGCGCCCACCTTGAAATGGGAATAGGGCGAATAGGAGAAGGCCATGGCTTCCCGGGCTTTCTCAAGCAGCTCTTCGTCGGTCACCCGGCTGATCCCGGCGTGCCGAAGCGCTTTTTCTTCCATATCGCGCATCCTCTCTTTATCCTTTTCGTTCATATGATCGTATCCCATCAGGTGAAACAGGGCGTGGGCGGTCAGGTACGCCAGCTCCCGGTTCAGGCTGTGGCCGTATTCCTCCGCCTGTTCCCGGGCGCGCTCCAGAGAGATCACGATGTCTCCCAGGAAGCAGCGCCCCGTTTCGTCCATTTCCCTTTTCAGCCGGTCCTGCCGATTGCCCAGGGTGCGCCCGGGGTCCGCGTTCACGGATGGAAAGGACAGCACGTCCGTGGCCCGGTCCACGCCGCGGTATTCCCGGTTGATCTTCCGGATCTCCTCATTGTCCGTCACCCGCAGCTGGGCGTAGCACGGCAGGGCGATCCCTTCCGCCCGGACGCAGCAGGCGGCCACCCGCAGCAGCATTTCCTCCGCCCCCGGCAGCGCCTCCGCTTCCCATTCGAACGCCAGCAGCCCGCTCATGGCTTTTCCTCTTGTCCGCCGTCCTCCTGCCTGGGCAGCGGCTCAATATTCACCAGGGTGTCGATGGCGACGGGCGTCACCGTGGGCGGCGGCGCCACGGTGCGCACCTCCGGCGCGGCCTCCAGCGTCACGGTGGGCATCGCCTCCCGGGGCGTCAGCTCCACCTTGGGCAGCTTGCTGCCTTCGGGCGTCACGATGGTCACGGCGTTTTCCCTTTCCATTTCCATTTCCGCCGCTTCCATCTGATCCTGTTTGGCCTGCTGCTTCATTTCGTCCAGATCCGGATATTCGATCCGTTCGTGGAACACCCCCGCCAGCACCTGGGTGGCGGCGGCGCAGATCTTGTCGATATCCCGCAGCGTCAGGGGGCTGTCGCTGAGCTGGCCGTCCTCCAGCTTGCCCCGCACCAGCTTGACGATGAATTCCTCGATCCCTTCGGTGGTGGGGTTTTTCATGGTGCGCACGGCGGCCTCGATGGTATCGCACAGCATGATGATGGCCCCCTCCTTGGTCCGGGGAGGATGCCCGTCGTAGCGGAAGGCGTTCACATCCACGGGCTTGCCGTCCGCCATCTGCAGCGCCTTATGATAAAAGAACATGACGGGGGTATTGCCGTGGTGCTCGCCGATGATGTCCTGCACCGCCCGGGGCAGCCGGTACTGCTTGGCCAGGGCCACGCCGTCCCGGGTATGGGCGGTGAGGATCGCGGCGGATACGTACGGGTCGGTATGGTCGTGGGCGTTGATGCCGCCCATCTGGTTCTCCGCAAAGAAGGAAGGCCGCTTCAGCTTGCCGATATCGTGATAATACCCCCCCACCCGGGCCAGCAGCGGGTTGGCGTCGATGGCCTCCGCCGCGGCTTCGGCAAGGCTGGCCACGATGGTGCAGTGGTGATAGGTGCCCGGCGCCTCCAGAAGCAGCCGGCGCAGCAGCGGCTGATTGGGATTGCTCAATTCCATCAGCTTCATGGGGGTCGCCAGATTGAAGATCATTTCCAGCAGCGGCTGGAACCCGACGCACAGAAGCGTGCCCACCAGGGTGCCGCCGGCGCGCCAGGCGGCGTTGATCAGCGCCCCGTTCAGGGATTTGGCCGTCATCAGGCCCAGGGCGATCATCACCGCCGCATCCGTTCCCGCCGCCGTCAGGCCGGACAGAAGCATCCATAGCCTGCCGGTCTTCCGGCTGGTCATCAGGGCCGCCACCGTGCCGGAGATCAGGCCGCACACCATCAGCACGGCCATTTTTTCCGCGTATTCATCGCTGCCGCCGGCGCACAGCGCCGCCACCAGGATGGTCAGCGCCGTATTGCACACCAGCGCGGGCCTGAGCCCCAGCAGCGCGGTGCACAGCAGCGCGCAGAGCACCATGGGCGCCATGTAGGCGTTCACCAGCCGGGCAAGCACGCTGAGAAGCAGCACCAGCGTCAGGATCACAAACATGAGGATCGTCCGGTCCGTATCGGCAAGCACCTGATCCTGCTGCAAATTGTTCAGCCGCCACAGCATGGCCGAAAGCGTCAGGATCACCAGCAGCGCCGCGCCCAGATACGTGGTCATATCCAGGCCTCCGTTGGTCAGAAGGCCCAGGCTGGAAAGCATGTCCAGCTGCCCGGCGGTGATTTCCTCATCCCGGTTCACGATGATCTGCCCCTGCTTGTAGACCACCGGCTCCACCGCGTCCCGGGCCGCCTGCCGCGCGGCATCCGTGGCTTCCTGGTCAATGAGGATATTGGCCCGGACGCAGGCGTTGAGCACCGGGCGGATCACCCATTCGGTGAGGGTCCTGAAATCGTTGCCGTAGCTGATGACCTGATAAACGGCGGCCACCGTCTCGGCTTCTTTCCCTTCCTTCACGCCCTGCTGCATGAATAATTGCAGGTTCTGATAGGTCAGGGCATAGGCTTTTTCCAGGTCGGCGGAGTTGCTGTGCAGCAGCGCCGTGATCTGGGGATCGTTCAGCGTCACCAGCGTCAGCAGCTCCCGGGCGTTCTGCTTTTCCTGCTTGGAATACATCCGCGTCGCGCTCTGGCCGGGGAGGGTGTCGCCGTAATAGATCACGCTGCGCAGCTGGGTGAAGATCTCGTCCAGATCGGCGAGCACCGCTTCCGTGATCCCATCGTCCTGGTCCAGGTATTTGGTTTCCCGGGCGGCGGCCTCGTCCTGCAGCTTGCGGGTGGTGTTTTCATCCACCACGTCCTTGGTGGCGGCGATGGTGGCGGGCGACGGCTCGCCGAGCCGCAGATTATACCGGGCCGGTATGATGGCCGCCACGAACACGGCCAGGATCACCGTGATCCCCAGGGCGCACAGCAGCATCCGCGCCGTCAGGGAGGATTTCAGGTATTCGCTGAAGCTCTGTCTTTTTCTGCCCGGTCCGTTCTTCCGCTGCTTCACGGCTCCATCCCTTCCTTTGTTTCATAGGCCTCGTATGCCCGTACGATCCGCTGCACCAGGTCGTTGCGCACCACGTCCCGGGCGGTCAGCTCCACGATGCTGACCCCGGGGATGTCCCGCAGCACGTCCATAGCCTCCACCAGACCGCTTTTGCGGCCCTTGGGCAGGTCGATCTGGGAGATATCGCCGGTCACGATGCACTTGCTGCCCGCGCCCATGCGGGTCAAAAACATCTTCATCTGTTCCGTGGTGGTGTTCTGCGCTTCGTCCAGGATAATAAAGGCGTCCGCCAGGGTGCGGCCCCGCATGAACGCCAGCGGAGCCACCTCCAGGGTGCCCCGTTCGGTAAGCCGCTGATAGCTTTCCACGCCCATGATCTCATACAGCGCGTCGTACAGCGGGCGCAGGTAAGGATCCACCTTCTGGGTCATATCCCCCGGCAGGAAGCCCAGCCTTTCCCCGGCCTCCACCGCCGGGCGGGTCAGCACGATGCGCTCCACTTCCTTGTTTTTCAGCGCCACCACGGCCAGGGCCATGGCCAGGTAGGTTTTGCCCGTTCCGGCGGGGCCCACCGCCACGGTCAGTTCGTTCTGCCGCACGGCGTCCACATATTCCCGCTGCCCCAGGGTCTTGCACTGGATGCGCCGCCCCCGGTGGGTGATGGCCACCACGTCCCCCAGGATCTCCTCCATCCGGTCCAGCTTTCCTTCCCGGGCCAGGGTGACGGCGTAGCGGATGCGGGCGGCGTCCACGTATTCCCCGCGGCGCAGCATGCCGATCAGCTTTTCGATCACCTGCTCCGCCAGCGCGACGTCTCCTTCATCGCCCTGGATGTGCAGCTCCTGGCCGCGCAGGGCGACGGAAACGTTCAGCTCCTGCTCCAGCGCCGCCATGTTCCGGTCGTTCATGCCGAAAAGGGAAAGATAGGTTTCCATATTTTCAAGTGTCAGCTGCAAAAATCCGTGCATCTCCTTCAGTGTCATTGCGGACGCCCCGCCGCTTTATCTTTTCACGAAACGCCCGATATCCCGCCGGACTTCGGCCACCGCCTCGGCCCGTACAGCATCCCCCTCTATCATACTGAAATTGATCCATTTGTCAACTGTTTCATCCCCGGAAACGGCTTCCGTGAGCAGCCGCATGGCCGCGGCGGCGCATTCCCGTTTGGTTTCCTCCGCGTCCCGGAGCGTCCTTTCCGCCGCCGCCTCCCAATACGTTTCCCGGCGCAGCCGCACCGGCGCCCACGCGCCGCCCAGGGGCAGCGTTTCCGTTTCCAGATCCCAGGTAAGATACGCCGGCTGTTCCCTGGGGCTCCAGGAAAGGAATGGCGTTTCGATCACCCATCTGCCCTGCCGGTTCCCGGTAGGCAAAGTTTTTTCCTCCCAAAGCGGCATCCGGCACCGCGCCGCGACCCAGACCCGGGCAACGGCCTCGCCCCGGGCCTTCACGGGATGCGCTTCCCCGTCCCGCCCCCTCTCTTCTCCCCGGATCAGCACCTGGCCGGCGCGCACCAGATCCCCCGCCTTTGCGGCGGGCGTGCCGGCATACACCGTCAGCCGCAGCAGGATCCCGTCCTCCGCGGCCACCACGTCCCCGTTTTCCCCGCGGGTTTCCACCTGCGGCGCGCGCACCCCTTCATCCAGGAGGATGCGCAGCGTCACCCCGGCCCATTCCGCCCGCACCCACTGCACCGCGGGCCAGCGCCACTCCATTTCCTCCCGCAGCGCGGATAGATCCACTTCCGAGCGCAGCATGCCGGGGCGGATGCCCTTCTCTTCCAGGAAAGCGCGCACGTCCGCCCCGTAGGCCCCCGCGTTTCCGATCTGCACCCGCCAGAGAAAGCGCAGCGAAAACGCCGTCAGCACGGCCCCCAGCACTGCGCCGGCGGGCAGCCCCCACCGCACCCCCAAAAACCGCAGCCACCGCAGCCATCCCACGGGGCGGGCTTCCCCCGTTTCATACCCCTTCTCCCGGGCCAGGGCCGACAGCGTTCGCCAATCTTTTTCCGTGCAGGTGATCTCCGCCGTCCGATTTCCTTTTTTCGCCACCCGCATGAAGCGGATCTTCCGTTTCCCCGCTTCGTTCATCAGCCTTTCCAGGTTCAGCCCCCGGACGGTGAAGCGCACGCGTTTGAGCCGCATGTTCACTGTTCCCCGTCCAGCAGGATCTGATGCACCCGGCCCCGGACGGCCAGGTCCTGCGCGCCGAAAAAGGAAAGGATCATCCCTTCTCCCAGGATGGTTACGGTGCCCTTGGGCGTGCGCACCCGGATCTTCTCCGTTTCATATGAAAAAAGGCCGGTATGGCCCTCTACGGTCACTTCGTCCCGGCCGTTCACGATGATCCTGGGCCGCAGACAGTCCCCGCCCGCGGCGATCCATTCGCCGATCCCCATGCCCATCACCTCGAGGCAGTATATGCCGTTTTTGCGGCAAAAAAGAACGGGGGCGACGATTATGCCGCCCCCGGGATGCTCCGCACCGGTCAAATGGTGAACTGCTGAATATCGGCCACCAGATCGTCGCAGTTGTCGTCATACACGTCCAGCGTGATGGGCTTGCTCAGATCCAGGGAGAAAATGCCCAGAATGGACTTGGCGTCCACCACGTGGCGGCCCGCCCGCAGGTCCACTTCGTAAGGATACCGGTTCACCGTATTGACAAACGCCTTGACTTCCTCGGCATAATTCAGCCGGATGGGAATGGATTTCATGTTCGCGCACCTCCTCAATTATCGCTATTATACCGCATAGATTTCCCGTTTGCAAGGGATCGGATGGAAAAATCTTATCATTTTCCGCCGTTTTTTCAATCGTTGCATCAGCCCAGCTTTGCAATGGACGCCCGCATACGGCGCAGCGTTTCCTCCCTGCCCAGCAGGTAGGCGATCTCAAACGCGCCGCCGGGAGTGCTCTCCTGGCCGGAAATGGCGATGCGCATGGGCCAGAGCACCTGGCCGTTCTTCTTCCCCCATTCGGGGATCTTCGCCATCACCGCGTCGTGGATGGCCGCTTCCGTCCATTCGGGAACGCTCTCCAGCACGGGCAGCAGCAAGGGCAGCACTTCCCGGGCCACCGTTTCGTCGCTCTTTTGCTTCTTGTTGAAGAAGATGGCGGTATCGTAATCCGGCATTTCCGCCAGGAACGCGATCTTCTCCGGGATGCGGCTGAAAATGTCCGTGCGGCTCTGCATCAGCTCCGCCAGGCGGCGGTAGTCGGTGCCTTTCCCGGCCAGCGCCTTGTCGAACCAGGGCGCGGCCATTTTCAGGTAATCCTCAAAGTCCATCTTCTGCACGTACTGGCTGTTCATCCACTCCAGCTTGGTCACGTCGAAAATGCCCGGGGATTTATTCAGGTGCCGCACGTCGAAGGCCTGGATCAGCTCGTCCATGGTGAAGAATTCCTGGTCCGTGCCGGGGTTCCAGCCCACCAGGGCAAGGTAATTCACCAGCGCTTCCTTCAGAAAGCCCTTATTGATGAAATCGCTGTAATAGGCGTCCCCGTCCCGCTTGGAGAGCTTGTGCTGGGCGTCCCGCATGACGGTGGTCAGATGGATGTACTGGGGGATCTCCCAGCCGAAAGCGTTGTAGAGGAAATTGTACCGGGGGGTGGAGGACAGGTATTCCGTGCCCCGCATCACGTGGGTGATGCCCATCAGATGGTCGTCGATGACGTTGGCGAAATTGTAGGTGGGCATGCCGTCCTGCTTGATGAGCACCATATCGTCCATGGTGTCGGCGTTGGGGAAGGTCATATCCCCGAACACCAGGTCGTGATAGCCGGTGCTGCCCTCCGTGGGCGCGTTCATGCGGATCACGTAAGGCACGCCCGCGTCCAGCTTTGCCTGCACCTCTTCCTTGGAAAGGCTCAGGCAGTGCTTGTCGTACTTGAACACTTCGCCCCGTTTTTCCGCCGCGGCGCGCCTTTCGTCCAATTCCTCCTTGGTGCAGAAGCAGTAATACGCCGCGCCCTTTTCCACCAGCTGCTGCGCGTAGGGCAGATACAGGTTCTTGCGCTCGCTCTGGATATAAGGGCCGAAATCGCCGCCGATATCCGGGCCTTCGTCCCAGAGGATGCCGCAGTCCCGGAGGGTATCGTAGATCACTTCCGTGGCGCCGGGAACGAAGCGCTCCTGGTCGGTATCCTCGATGCGCAGGATGAATTTACCGCCGTTTTTCTTGGCGAACAGATAAGCGTACAGCGCCGTGCGCACGCCGCCCAGGTGCATGAAGCCCGTGGGCGACGGGGCAAAGCGGGTGCGGACTTGAGTCATAAAAATACCTCCTTTGGTATGCGATAGAAGGGCTTTTGAGGCAAAAGCCCCTCCCTCGCGCTCCTTGTGAAAACCAAACTGAATTATGGGATTTGGAACCAGTATACAGTATCCTTGCCCTGAGATTCGGCCATCGTTTCCCCGCCAGCTTTCCGATAGAGCGCGTTGGCCCCGGCGTTGTTTTGATAGCAGGTCAGGAACATTTTGCAGATATGCTCTGCTTCGCAGGCTGTCAGCAGTTCTTTCATCAGCCGGCTTCCGATCCCCTGCCGCTGGCAATCGTCCAGCACGCCCACCTCATGGATATACAGCATTTTCCGTTGGGTATTCAGTCTCTGCAGAGCATAGCCATAGGCAAAGCCGATGATCCTGCCATCCTCCGCCGCCGCGAACAGCCAGCAGTCCGGATCGCAAAGAAATGCCCGCAGGCTGCTTTCCTCCGCAAAGCCTTCCCGAAAGTCCCGGTTCATGGCCATCACCATGGCCAAATCGTCGATTGTCAGTCTTTTGTATTCCATGTTACTTCTGGGGCTTGTAGCTGTCCTTCAGGCTCACCACGCGGTTATAGACGCTCATTTCCGCCGTGGAATCCTTGTCCTTGCAGAAATAGCCCATGCGCAGGAACTGGAAGGTATCGCCCACCTTGGCGTGCACCAGGGTATGCTCGCACCAGCCGTTCTTCACGATCAGGGAATCGGGGTTCAGGAAACGGCGGAAGGATTCAAAGTCCTTCTTTTCCTCGGCGGGCGCGCTGTCCCATTCCTCGGTCATCAGCTGATCGTACAGCCGGGCTTCAAAGGCCGCGCAGTCCCGGGCGTTGACCCAGTGGATGGTGCCCTTCACCTTGCGGTCGGCGCCTTCGGAGCCGGAGCGGGAGGAAAGGTCCACGCTGCATTCCAGATGGTCGATGCCGCCCTCCGCGTCCTTCACCACGTTTTCGCATTTGATGATGTACGCGCCCTTCAGGCGCACTTCCCCGTCGGGCTTGAGGCGGAAGAATTTTTTCGGCGGATCTTCTTCGAAATCTTCCCTTTCGATCCAGATTTCCCGGCTGATGGTCACCTGCCGCTCGCCCATTTCGGGATGATCGGGATGGTTTTCCATGGTCAGGGTGTCGCTCCAGTCCTCGGGCACGTTGGTGAGCACCACCTTCACGGGGTTGAGCACCGCCATCACCCGGGGCGCGGTCTCGCCCACGGCGCTGCGCACGCAGGCGTCCAGCATCTGCACGTCCACGGTGGAATCGGCCTTCGCCAAACCCACCTGATCCACGAACGCGCGGATGGCGCTGCCGGGATAGCCGCGGCGGCGCATGGCGCAAAGCGTGGGCATCCGGGGATCGTCCCAGCCGCTGACCAGGCCCTGCTCCACCAGGTAACGCAGATACCGCTTGCTCATCAGGGTGCGGGTGATATTGAGCCGGGCAAATTCGATCTGCCGGGGGCCGAAATAACCCTTGCCGTCCCCCTTGCGGAAGCCCGCTTTTTCCACAAACCAGTCGTACAGCGGGCGGTGATCCTCAAACTCCAGGGAGCAGAGGGAGAAGGTGATGCCCTCGAAGGCATCGGAAAGCGGATGGGCAAAATCGTACATAGGATAGATGCACCATTTGTTCCCCGTGCGCCAGTGCTCTTTGTAGAGGATACGGTACATGGCGGGGTCCCGCATGTTCATGTTGGGGGACGCCATGTCGATCTTCGCCCGGAGGATATAGCGGCCCTCGGGAAATTCGCCGTTTTTCATGCGGCGGAAAAGATCCAGGCTTTCTTCCGCAGGCCGGTCCCGCCAGGGGGAATTCTTGCCCGGGGCGGTCAGGGTGCCCCGGTATTCCCGCATTTCATCGGCGGAAAGCTCGTCCACATAGGCAAGGCCACGCCGGATGAAATCCTCGGCGATATCGTACAGGCGCTGATAATAATCGCTGGCGTAATACAGCCCGCCGGTCCAGTGGAAGCCCAGCCATTCGATGTCCCGCTTGATGGCCTCCGCGTATTCGGTGTCCTCCTTGGCGGGGTTGGTGTCGTCAAAGCGCAAATTGCACAGCCCGCCGTATTTTTCCGCCGTGCCGAAATCCGTCACCAGGGCCTTGCAGTGGCCGATGTGAGGATAGCCGTTGGGTTCGGGAGGAAAACGGGTGTGCACCTGCTGGGCGCGGCCCTCCGCCAGATCCTGGTCGATGGCGTCCCAGATAAAGTTGCTGCGCGCGTTTTCGTTTTCCATTGCCGATCCCTCCTTCAAAAAGAATACGTGAATACGCGCCGGAAAGGCGCTTTCAACATTATATCGGGAAAAACCCAAAAATACAAGAAAAAAATGCCCGGCTGCGCGCCGGGTAAAAAGGTCTTTCCGTCAGGCCTCCGCGGTTTCCTGATATTTCAGCCGGTTCGCCGCGTGGCCGATCACCCGCAGCACCTCGTCCGCCCGGATCAGCTCCATGCTGGCGAAGGGCGCGTCCAGCAGCCGCTCCCACAAAAACCTTTCCGCCTCCAGGATCAGCGTCACCCCGCCGGCGCCGCCGCCCTGGCGGATGAAGGCAGCCTCCTCCATGAGCCGCATGTACACGGCGGTGTAGCTGTCCCACAGCAATTCCGGCAGCAGCGCCTTCGTGTAATGGAAGTCCCCCCGGGCCCGCAGGAATTCCAGCAGCTTTTCCATTTCCGGGAAAAACAGCTTCTTCTGCGCGTCCAGCATAGCGTCCAGCACCACCCGCCCGTCGCTCAGCCCGATCAGGGGCAGCAGCAGCGACAGCGTGCCTTCCTCCCCGTCCCGGAAGGGCATGGCGTAATAGATCAGGCCGTTGAGCCGGTCCAGGTTGTCGTCGTACACCTGGGCCTGGAACGCTGCAAAGCCCTTCTCCGCCTTCTGCCGGCACAGCTCGGTAAGCACCTGCAGCTTGGATTCGTAATGGTGGTAGAAGCTGCCCTTGCTACAGTTCAGCCGGTCCAGGAAATCCTGAATGGTGGCCCCGGCGTACCCTTTTTCAAAAAACAGCGCCTCCGCGGTATCCACGATGGCCTGCTTGCGCAGATCGCCCTTGAGCATGGCTCATTTCTCCCTTCGTCAGTTGTACTCGATCACCTGCTGGATCATCTGGTAATTGGAGGTGCACAGCTTTTCCCGCTTGTATTCCACGCCGTTGTGCCGGTATACCCGGTAGGTATCCACCACGTATCCCGTCCGGGGCTTCTTTTTCTCCTGCACCGTGCCGGGCGGCAATTCCGGGTTCTGCTCGTAAAGGGCTTCGGCGGGGGGCTCCGTCACGGAGATCAGCTGGGTTTCCAGGGTAATGGAATTGCCGCTTCCCAGGCTGCAGCCATAGATTTCCACCGTACATTCCCGCTGCCGGTAATACGCCACGATGAAAACGGGGGTGTCCCGGTCGTTGCGGAAGGAAAAATCCAGGGTGGGCCAGTTCACCGTGGCGTCCCGGCCCTTTTCCACATAATTGCTGGGCCAGGTGTGGGGCGTGCGCTTCAGGATGGTCATATCCGCCATGGCCGCGGCGTTGAACAGCGTGCTGCTCACCTGGCACACGCCCCCGCCGATCTCGTCAACCGTGGCGCCCCCCAGAATGGCCGCCGCAGGCAGATAGCCCTTTTCCGCCGTGCGCTGGCCCGTAGCCTGATTGAAGGAAAAGGTTTCCCCAGGCATGACGGCCGTGTTCGTCACGGCGTTGGCGGCCAGGTTCACATTGTTGTTCCGGTTGCCGTCCGCGGTGGTCTGGGTGGTATAGGTGGAAATCAGGGAAAAGGAATCCGCCAGCTGCTGCGCCGTTACTTTGGCGGGGATCGGCTGACTGCTCATCACGATCTTCGCCCGGTAATCCCGCCGGTCCAGGGCGGAGATCAGCTGATTGTACAGGCTGTTGCCGTCGATTTTCCGCCCCGGCTGCTCCGGCTGGTAGGTAAAGGCCCGGGATGCAAAATCAAAGGTGGCCACCTGCGCGTCGATGGGCTCCCGGTTGATCCGGTTCTCGATCACGCCCGTCAATTCCCGTACCTTTTCCGGATCGTAGGTCACCACCGTGTGCAGTTCCACCGGGGAAGCCGCGGTATGATACAGATGCCGATACCGGTATTCAAAGGGCGTCACCCGGGTGGAAAGGGTATCCCGCGATCCCTGCCGGCCTACGGCGTACGCAGCGTCCAGCACCGCCTCGGTGTTGCGCTCCAGGGGCAGCTCCCGGTCCGTCAGCACCCAGGTTTCGCCGTCCACCTGCACAACGATCTGCAATCCCCCGTACACGGTCTGGGCGCCGCCCAGGGCCTGGGCCGCCTGCGCCTTCGTTTTGCCCCCCACGTGGACGCCGTCCACGTAGATCCCCTGGGCGATCACGTCCTGATTGACCTTCGCGGCCTTCTGCCGGAACGTATCGTAGGGCCTGCGCAGGGAAATCACCGAATAGACAATGAGGCACAGCAGCCCTATGCACACAAGCGCCGTCAGCGCCCAGCCCCCGTTCATTCCGCGGCGGCTGCGCGCCGGCGCTTCGGGCGGCGCGGCGGGCGGATTTACAAAGGCTTCCTCCTCCGCTTCCTGGGCCTGATACACCATGTCCGGGTAATCCGCCCAGTCCTCCTGGCTGCGCATCTCCATTTCCGCAGGATCCTCAGGATAGGCGGGCCGCGCCGGCGTAAACCGCTCGTTTTTCCCCCGCACAGGCCGCGCCTCCCTTCTAAACATACCCGATTCTATTTAATTGTATTATTTTTCTTTTATTTTGTCAATAATATTTCAGATTTTTTACATTTTCGTGAATCTCATGCGATTTTATGATATCCGGTCTGTTTTCCCAGGTTCAGCGCCAGTTCTCCAGCAGTCTGAAAAAGCCTTCCAGCAGTCCCGGCATCCGCACTTCCCTGGCCGCCACCGCCTTTACCCGGGCCACCACCCGGTCCCCCAGCAGGATGCGCACCGTGCCCAATTCCTGCCCGGGCCGCACCGGCGCCGTCACGGATTCCACCAGGTCCGTCTGCATGGTCAGCTTTTCCTTTTCCCCCGGGCGAAGCAGCATGCTGATCCCTTTTTCCAGGGCCGCTTCCACGCTGTCCCTGGCCCCCAGCTTCACCGGCACGGTATCGCCGGTCCAGTCCCCCGCCTTGGCCACCTCCACCCGGCTAAAGGCGGAAAAGCCCCAATCCATCATGGCCCGGGCCTCGTCGAAGCGGGTCTGGCTGCTGGGCACGCCCAGCACCACCGCGATCAGGCGCATGCCGTTTTTCTCCGCCGTGGCGCTCAGGCAGTATTTCGCTTCCTCGGTGCTGCCTGTCTTGAAGCCGTCGCAGTCCCGGTAGAACCGCACAAGACGGTTGGTATTGGTCAGGTCCGTCACCCGGCCGGAGGGATGGGTCAGGGTATCCAGCCAGGTGGAGGAATAGGTGAAATACAGCGGATGCTTCGCCACCTCCCGGGAGATGGCCGCCACGTCCCGGGCGCTGGTATACTGCCCCTGAGCCGGCAAGCCCGTGCAGTTGGCGTAATGGGTGTTCCTTAGGCCCAGGCCTTCCGCTTTTTCGTTCATCAGCGTCACGAACGCCCCTTCCGTCCCGGCCACGTATTCCGCCAGGGCGGCGGCGCTGTCGTTGGCGCTGGCGATCACGGCGGATTTGAGCAGATCCTTGAGGGGATACGCCGCCCCCGCGTCCAGGAACGCCTGGCTGCCCGGCTGGGCCGCCGCCGCGGTGGAAACGGTGATTTTGTCCTCCGGGCCGATCTCCCCCGCTTCCAGCTTTTCCAGCACGATCAGGATGGTCATGAGCTTGGTGATGGACGCGGCGGGCCGCCGGTCGTCGGCGTTCTTTTCAAAGATCACCGCGCCGCTGTCCGCCTCCGTCAGGATGGCGCTGGGGGCGGTGAGCGTCACGGGGACGCCCTCCTCCAGCGGCGAAGCGGCCTGCGCCGCCGGCGCCAAACAGACCGATCCCAGGCACACGCACAGAACTATACCGATCCAACGCAAAAAACGAGCCATGCTTTTCCTCCTCCTTTTTGACGGGATTAGCATGGCCCATTTTCCGTTTTCTATGCCGGTTACTTCAGCGGCACGTACCCCGCCTGGCGCACGGCCTGCTGGCCCGCGTCGCTGACCAGCCAATTCACGAAGGCTTCCGTGTTTTCATCGCCCTTGCGGTACACGGCGAAATAATTCACCGTGAAGGGATAGGCGCCGGACTGCAGGTTTTCGTCCGTGGGGGCGATGCCGTCGATGGCAAGCACCTTGATGCCGCCGCTCTCCACCAGTTCGTTCACGTAATACAGATAGCTGTAGCCAATGGCGCTCGGACCGTTATCGTAATTGCCCACCTGCCGGATGGCGTCGGCCATGCCGTCGGAGATATAGGCTTCGGTGACGTTGCTCATCTGCAGGCCCTGCATCACCATTTCCTCCATGGCCGTCTGGCTGCCGCTGCCGTGGGGCCGCTGATAGGCGTCCAGGGGTCTTTCCTCCCCGCCCACCTGGCTCCAGGACAGCACCTGGCCGGTATAGATCTCCCGGATCTGCCGCACCGTCAGGCTGTCCACGGGGTTCTGATCGTTCACCATGAAGATAAACGCATCGCAGCAGAAGGGCACGTACACCAGTTCCACCCCCGCGTCCGCCGCGGCCTGGCGCTCGTCGGCGTTGGGATAGGTGGCCAGCACCAGGTCGATGGGATGGGCGTCGTCCATCATGATCCCCTGGCTTTTGACGGTGGAAAGGGGATTCGGCTTGCCCTCGATCAGCCGGTCATAGGCGTAGGGCGTGGTGGAGAAGTTCACAAAGCCGTTCATGTCCTCCTCCGGAAGCCCCAGCCACTGCCTTGCCAGCTCCATGGCCATGGGCACGCAGACGGTGCTGCCGTCCATGCTGGGATAGGTGCCGTAGGAAACGATGGAAAGCAAATCGTCCCCCGGCTGCACCGCCGCTTTCTCGCCCAGATGGAATTGATCGCCCTCGGCGAACCGCTGCCAGTCCTCGCTGCGGCTCACGGCCTGGTTGATCTGGCTCCAGGAGCCGGTGTCCGGGTTTTCCGCCAGGGCGGGCGCAGCCAAAAGCGTCAGCGCCGCCAGGATGCAGAGCAGTTTCTTCGTCATGTCATTTTCCCTCCTCGGTTTTCGGTACTTTCTTTACGTTCTCCGCCGCCAGCCAGCCTTCCGCAAACCCGGTGCTGACGCGGACATAGCCGCCTTTTTCCTCCAGGATCTTTATCTGATCGCCGCAGTGCAGTTTTTCCGTTTCTTCCCCGCCGGGGGCGTCCATCAGCGGGATGCTCCAGTAGGGATCGGCGCAGGCCGCGATGCCGTAATCCCCTTCCGGCCCGTCCGCCTCCCGGTACAGCTTCGTTTCCGTGAGGGGCAAAAACACGGATTCAGAGTAATAGTCCCAGTACAGTATCACGAACGGCCCGCGCAGGTCAATTTCCTCTTCCCATACCCGGTCCGGAGCCGTATCCTCCTCCGGCCGCAGGGCGCCGCGGGCATAACGGAACAGCGTTTCATTGCTGATCAGCCGCACCCTGGCAAGAGGCGCCCAGCCCAGGGTGCGGTTCATCTGCAGATCTTCCAGCCTGCAGCGGCCGCCGTCGGTTTCCATGGCCATCGCCACATAGCCGTCCGGCAGGTACAGCACGGCTTCCCCGCCCGCGGCGTTCCGGTACAGCGGCACCATTTCGCCGTCCCCCGTCAGCCTGGCGACGTCGTAATAGCCCCTGTAATTGCCGTCATATCCCCCGTATTCGTCGTAGGGATCGCCGCTGATCCAGGTATCGCCGTTGTCCCCGCGGAATATGGCATCGTCCGAATAATAGACCGACCAGCCGTCTTCGTCCTTATCCGCCGTCATCCTCTGCGGCAGGGACACCAATTCCAGCGACACGCATTCGTCAAAGACGTCCCGGCCGATCTCCCTGACCGTCAGGGGAAACGCGACGGCCTGCAGCCAGCCACAGCCGGCGAACGCCCAATCCTCCACCGCCTGCAGCCCCACGGGCAGGGAAACCGTTTTCAGGTACTCGTTCCGGATGGCGTAGCGGGCGATCCGCTCCGTTCCCGCCGGCACGTCCCAATGGGCGTCCGTCCTGCCGTTGGGGTAATTCAGCAATGTTTTCCCGTCCCTTGTGTACAGCGCGCCGTCGATGACCGTATACAGCGGATGATCCTCCGGCACCTCCCAGGCCTTCACCGTACAGTCGGTGATCCCGAACCACAGCTGCTCCCAGGGCAGCTCCGCCTCGATGCGGAACACGTCGAACCGGCAGGCATAGAACGCATACGAGCACACTTTTTTCAGTCCCCTGGGCAGGGTGAATTCCGTGAAATGCAGACCTGAAAAGGCTTCGGACCCGATGATCTCCAGGCTTTCGGGCAAACGGATGCGGCTGAAGGAGATCTCGTCCCAGTAAAACGACAGCGATTCGTTCTCCTCAAACAGCTTCTCCGCTTCGGGATCCTCGATCAAATCCAAGTCTTCCTTTTCGGGGTCATAGAGATAATCCGGCGCATAGCTGCCCAGCAGCCGGAGGCCTTCCCGCACGGTCATGGTGTCCCCTTCCAGGAAGCACCATTCCTCGTATTCTGCCTGCACGTCCTCGTCCAGCCATTCCGCCCGGGCCGCTCCCGGCAGCGCCGACAGAAGCGCCAGCGCCAGGATCAGCGTCAAAAGCCTGCGCATCCGCATCCCCTTCCTTTCTTCATCCATTCTGACGTACAAAGGCGCTGATTTGTTGCAGTCAAAAGCAAATAATTTCAAAAAAACGCGGGGCTGCCTGATCCGGCCCCGCGTAAGCGCTCATTTTTCCAGCGCGGCGATTTCCTTCTCCACCATTTCCTTGGTGGCGTAATTGAGGGGCGAGAAGCGGCCCTCCGCCGCCGTTTTCAGCTTTTCCAGCGCGGCTTCCCTGTTCCCTGCCTCCAGATCGTACCGGGAAAGGAAATACAGCGTGTCGATCTGGGTATCCTTGATTTCGTGGGCCTTGTCGAAATACTCCTTGGCCTTTTCCTTGTCGCCCAGCAGGCGGTAGTAGGTCTGCCCCAGATTATCCAGCACCACCGGGTCCTCGTCGTCGTATTCCAGCGCTTCCAGGTTGTAGCTCAGGGCTTTTTCCTTGTCCCCGGCTTCGATGTAGAGGAAGCCCAGGGCCTGGTAGGTGATGCCGCAGGGGGATTTGCGGTGGCTGGCCTCCAGGAGGTTCAGTGCCTTTTCCATTTCGCCCAGCTTGTACTGGGCCACGGCGTAGTCCATCAGCAGCTCCTGCCTCCGGTCCGGCCGCAGATCCGGCGCTTTCTCGGCTTTTTTCAGGATCTCCTTCACCTTGAGGTAGTTTTCCTCCCCGCCCTTACGCAGCAGGAGCACGGCGTAAGGCAGCATATAAGCAGCGGAAACAAACCCGCTTTCATACAGCTTTTCATATTCCGGCAGCGCCTCTTCCGGATGCCCCTTCTGGTGCAGCATCAGCGCCTTCCGGGCTTTGAATCCATCCAAAAATCCCATGTTTCATTTCCTCCTCGCTTTGTTCATCAGCCGGGCGAACCGCTTCTGCAGCGCCTGCATTTCCCCGTCGTCCCGGTCCGCCGCCCGCTGGATAGCCTGCTGGGTATATTCGATGGCGGCAGGGATATCCCTCTTTTTATGCTCCCGGATTTTTGCCATGGCCACCAGGGGATAAACGCCACCCTGCCGGTCCCGAATCATTTGCAGATAGACACTTTCCGCCGCGTCCCACTCGCCAGCCCGGCGGTAGCTTTCCGCCATTTTTCCCCGGGCCAGGGCCGATACCGTGCCCCGATCCGCCGCCCGGTAGCACATCCGGGCGCCCTCGGCTTTTCCCCGCTTTTCGTAGATCCGCCCCAGGCTGTACAGGTCCTCCGCGTCCCGGGCTTCCTCCAGGGGACGGTCGTGCAGGCGGATCAGCCGGTCCAGGATATGCGCCAGGGATACGATGTCCTGGCCGTTGTGCTCCAGCACGTCCTCCAGCACGGAAAAATCCCCGCTTTCCAGAAAGCGGAAATACCTTTCCGGCACCAGCGCCCCCGGCAGATCGTCCACCCGCTCCGCGCCCAGCACCGCCGCTTCCAGGCTGGTAAGATTGCATTTCTTCAGCCGCAGCTTCCACACCCGGCGGCTGGCGGGCAGCAGATCCAGGTGGGGCCGGGCGGGCAGGGCGGAGCGCATCCTGTGCAGGATGAACCGCGCCTCCAGCAGCGGCAGATCGAAGGTGGCGCCGTTGAAGGTGCACAGCATTTTTTTGTTCCGGATCTCCTCCGCCGCGTGCTGCAGCAAGAAGATTTCCTCGTCGTAATCCCGCATCAGGTACTGGCGCACGGTAAAGCCCGCGTCCGTAAAAAAGCCCATCCCCACCAGGAACGCCACCGTGCCCGCCCCGTGGCTCAGGCCCGTGGTTTCCGTATCCAGGAACAAAATGTCCTCCCGGCGGCATGCGGGCATTTCCCCGCCCTGGATGAGCCGGAGGGATTCGGCGCAGATTTCCTCCGCCAGGGCAAACGAACACAGCGGCACGCTGAATTCCCTGATCAGGCAGTCCTGCGCCCGCGCCTTTTCCGGCTCCGCTTTCCGTGGGGCCGCCGCATTCAGTTTTTCCCGCAGCGACAGCACCTGTGCTCACTCCCGTATCAGTAGTAAATCGAAAGCTCCTCTTCCCCGTCGTCCCCCACGCCGATCACCGTCACGGGGTTGAGCCGGGCGCGGTCGTGCAGCAGGCGCAGGAAATCCCCGCCCGCCGCTTCCCAGCCGGCCAGGTACGCCTGCCATTCCTCCGTGAATTCCTCCAGGGAAAGATGGTTTTCCATGATGTAAGCGGCGGCTTCCCGGCCCACGTAGCGGAAATGCCAGGGCTCGAATTTTATGCCGGTTACATCTTCTTTATCTTCCATGTAACGCAGGATGAAGCCGTACTCCTGGCAGTGGGCGTCCATCCACTGGGCCTCCTGGGTGGCGGCAAATTTGCTGTTCATGCCGTCCTTCTGGGTCCATTCGTAGTTGAGGATGTCCACGCCCAGGCCGGTCTGATGGTCGCTGGAGCCGGGATAGGCCACCAGGCCGTCGTCCCGGCCGTGGTTCTTTTCCAGCCGGTTGTTGTACATGGTGCGCTGGGTCTGGTAGCTGCGGTAGCCGGATTTCACGTACAGCGTGTATCCCGCTTCCTCCGCCGCCAGGAACATTTCCGTCAGGGCGGCGTTGGCCTCCCTGCGCAGGGGATCGTCCACGGTGCTCCTTACCGTCACCTTCACCAGATCCTCCGGCACGTATTTTTTATCCAGCAGGGTTTTCCGGTTGGTGAGGGCCAGGTACTGGTCCACGTCCCGAAGGATCTCCGGGGCCAAGGGATATTCCCATGCCGGCATGCCCTCCGCTACTGCCAGAAGCGGCATCAGCAGGGCCGCCGCCAGGAAAAGCGTCATCAGTCTGCGCATTGCATTCATTCCATCTCGCTCAGGTACGCAAGCTGCGCTTCCCGCAGCTGAAAAACATAGTATTCCAAAGGGATCTCCATTTCATGGATCCTTTGCGCGTGTTCCCGGCCCACGTACCGGATGTGCCAGGGTTCGTCCGCATAGCCCGTGACGGACTCCCATTCCGCCTGATAGCGGACGATGAAGCCGAAACGCCAGCAGTTGTCCCGCACCCATGCGCCCTCCGCCGTTCTGCCGAAGGCCGCCGTGAGCTCCGTATGCCCCTTGCATCCCAGGTCCATCGCCAGGCCTAGCTGATGCTCGCTGCAGCCCGGCGGGGCCGATACCCGCAGCGCCGCCTTCTTCCCCACGGCTTTCACTTTTCTTTCGTGGATGGCGGCCTGGCGGCCGTAGCTGCGGTAGCCGGATACGGCCACCAGCGTATATCCCGCCTCGTCCCGGGCCGCCGCGAACATGGCCTCCAGCGCCTCCGCGGCTTCCCGGCGCATCATGGTGGCTTCTCCGCCGCCCTGCACCCTGGGCGCCGTCAGGTCCCGGGGCACGTAATCCCGGGCGACGGAATACGTTCTGTTCACCAGGAACAGATTGCCCCCCAGGCTCATTTCGTCCGCATACCGCTCCAGGGCGCCGTCCCCCAGCGCCATCAGGGCCAGCAGCAGCGCCAACAGCTTCGCCGCCATGAATGCTCCTTTTTCAGTCCCGGATCATGTCCGGATATTTGGCCGCCAGCTGCCCGGCGGCGTCCAGGGGCAGCATCACCGTCACCCGGGTGCCCTCGTCCTCGTATTTTTCCTCCAGCACCCGGCCGCGCTTGCGCACCTCGTTCACCACGCCGTGCTGCGCAAAGGGGATCAGCAGCGTCATTTTCTGCTTCGTATTCCGGATTTCCCTGGCGATGGCGGCGTTCAGCGCGTCCAGCCCCATGCCGGTGCGGGCGGAAATGTGGATCGCCCCGGGCACCAGGGTGGTCTGCAGTTCGTCCGCCTGCTCCCACAGATCGCACTTGTTCATCACGTCGATCCTGGGCTGGGTGTCCGCCCCGATCTGGGAGAGCACCTCCTCCACCACCTTGTGCTGGAACAGCATGTCCGGGCTGGACGCGTCGGAAACGATGATCAGAAGATCCGCCAGGGCCGCTTCCTCCAGGGTGGATTTGAAGGCCTCCACCAGATCGTGGGGCAGCTTGCTGATAAAGCCCACCGTGTCCACCAGCAGGTATTCCCCGCCGCCGGACATCTCCACCCGGCGGCTCACGGCGTCCAGGGTGGCGAACAGCTTGTTTTCCGCGTAGACCCCCGCCCCGGTAAAGGCGTTGAGCAGGGTGGATTTCCCGGTGTTGGTATAGCCCACCAGGGCCGCCACCGGAACGGCGTTCTTCTCCCGGTTCTTTCGCCGCAGCTGCCGCTGCCGCCGGAGCTCGTCCAATTCCTTTTTCAGCTGGGTGATCTGCTCCCGGATCCGCCGCCGGTCGATTTCCAATTTGGTTTCGCCGGGGCCCCGGGTGCCGATGCCGCCCCCCAGACGGGAGAGGATCAGCCCCTGGCCCAGGAGCCGCCCGGCGCGGTATTTGAGCTGAGCCAGCTGCACCTGCAGCTTGCCCTCGCCGGATTTTGCCCGCTGGGCGAAGATATCCAGGATCAGGGTGGTCCGGTCGATCACCTTGACGCCGATGATCTCCTCCAGGTTCCGCGTCTGGGCCCCGGTGAGCTCGTCGTCGAAGATCACCACGTCCGCCTCCAGCGCCTGGGCGTCCAGCTGCAGTTCCTGGGCCTTTCCGCTGCCCACGAAGGTGGCGGTGTCCGGCCTGGGCCGCTTCTGGAAGCTGCGCCCCACCACCGCGGCGCCGGCGGATTCGGCCAGGGCGGCCAGCTCGTCCAGGGATTTTTCCGTATCGATCCCCACCAGCAGCGCCCTTTCCGGCGCCTCCGCGCCCTCGGCGTCCTCCCCCTGCATGACCCGCCCGTCGGAAATGCGGATCTCCTCCATCCATTTTTCCTGGGGCAGTTTATTCAGGGGATAGATCTCCGTTTCCTCCACCCCGGGGACGCCGGCCTTCTTTTCCGTCAGGAACGCGGCGCTGACCCCGGTGATCCTGCCATTTTCATCCACGCCCACGGCGCACATGCTGTCCAGCATCAAGGACCGCAGGGCCGCGATGTCCACGTCGCTCAGCCGCGGCGATCCGCCGGGATGGGTGTGGATGCAGCGCACGCAGGACAGCCGGCGGCTGTTGCGGCGCAGGTGCAGGTCCTTGAGCGGCACGTTGTCGATATCCCCCACCGTCACGTCCAATACGTCTCCGTCCCGGCTCACATACACCGCGATTTCCCGGTTCAAAGCGCACGAATGCCGCGCGAGCTCCGTCAGCAGCCCGCGCGGCGCAAATTCATTCCATTCAAAGGGGCAGTCGTACAGCACTTTCAGTTCGCTGATTTCGCTGTCCCGGATCCCCTGGAGGTTCCCGTGTACGTCCGGCATGGTATCTCCTTTCCACGCCGGAAGAAGCTCAGTCGATCCTTTCCTCCGGGTGGTTTTTCAGATAGTCCTCCACCGCCGCGTGAATGGCCTCCTCCGCCAGCAGGGAGCAGTGCACCTTCACCGGCGGCAGCCCGTCCAGGGCCTCCATCACGGCTTTGTTGGTCAGGGCCAGGGCTTCCTTGAGCGTCTTGCCCTTCACCATTTCCGTGGCCATGGAGGAGGTGGCGATGGCCGCGCCGCAGCCGAAGGTCTTGAATTTCACATCCTGGATGATCCCGTTCTCCACCTTCAGATACATCCGCATGATATCGCCGCATTTGGCGTTGCCCACGGTGCCTACGCCGTCGGCGTTCTCGATCTCGCCCACGTTCCGGGGGTGGGCGAAATGATCCATTACTTTTTCGCTGTACATAGCCGCTTTTCCTTCCTGTTCTTCATTTTCCGGGCCGTTTGTTTACAATTCCGGTGTCAGGCTCATTCCTGCCCTTTCAAAAAATCGTCGTACATGGGCGACATGCCCCGCAGCGTTTCCACGATGGGCGGCAGCAGGCGCAGCACCTCGTCCACTTCCTCCTCCGTGCTGGTGTCCGTCAGCGTCAGCCGCAGGCTGCCGTGAGCGATCTCGTGGGGAAGGCCGATGGCCAGGAGCACGTGGCTGGGATCCAGGGACCCGCTGGTGCAGGCGGAGCCGGAGGAGGCGGACACCCCCGAAAGATCCAGCCGCAGAAGCAGCGCCTCCCCTTCCACATAGGGAATGGATACGTTCACATTCCCCGGCAGACGCACCAGGGGATGCCCGTTCAGCCGGGCGTACGGGACGCTGTCCAGGATGCCGCGGATCATTTTGTCCCGGAGATAAATCATTTTCATGCCGTTTTCTTCCAGGTTTTCCACGGCCTTTTTCAGCGCCGCCGCCATGCCCGCGGCCCCGGGCAGGTTTTCCGTGGACGCGCGCCGGCCCCGTTCCTGGGCCCCGCCGTGCAGGAAGGTATCCACCCTGGATCCCGTGCGGACATACAGGGCGCCGATGCCCTTGGGCCCGTGGAATTTATGGCCGGACAGGGAAAGCAGGTCCGCGTTCCACGCGTCCACGTCCACCGGCACGGCCCCCACGGCCTGTACGGCGTCGGTATGGAACAGGATGCGGCGGGCTTTGGCGATCTTCCCGATCTCCGCCACCGGCTCCAGGGTGCCGATCTCGTTGTTGGCCGCCATCACGGAAATCAGGATCGTTTTGTCCGTGATCGCTTCTTCCACGGCCCCGGGATCCACCAGGCCGTATTCGTCCACCGGCAGGTACGTCACCTCAAAGCCCTGCTTTTCCAGCCACTGGCAGGTATGCAGCACCGCGTGGTGCTCGATCTGCGTTGTGACGATGTGATTGCCCCTGCTCCGGTTGGCGAAGGCCGCGCCCTTGACGGCCCAGTTGTCGCTTTCCGTGCCGCCGGAGGTGAAATAAATCTCCTGGGGCTTCGCCCCCAGGCAGGTGGCCACCGTTTTCCGGGCGTCCTCCAGATATTTCCGCGCCTTCCGCCCGTCCCCGTGGATGCTGCTGGCGTTGCCGAATACTTCCCCGAAGCAGGGCAGCATGGCGGAAAGGGCCTCCGGGCATACGGCGGTGGTGGCTGCGTTGTCCATGTAGATCCGGTCCATTGCGTGTATCTCCTTTGTGAAAAGCGGTCCCGGGCTGCGCCCGAATTTCCTACCTATCCAATAGGATTTTCCGTCAGAAAGAATACCACGCCGCGGCGGGAATGTCAATACGCGGCGGAAAAATCCGCCCCGCGCCCGCCCCTTTTTATGCCCGCCGGGGATGGACAAAGCCGCGCCGCGATGGTATAATTTATTGTTGGAATTTTATTTCTCTCACAGGAGGACGCCCCTTTGAACGACACGGAAAACGCACGCCTGGAACGCCTGCTGGAAGAGGTGCAGAAGCCCGCCCGCTACATCGGCGGGGAAATGAACGCCACGGTCAAGCCCTGGGACAGCGTGAAAACCCATTTCGCCTTCTGCTTCCCGGACACCTACGAGATCGGCATGAGCCATCTGGGCATGAAGATCCTGTATTATCTCATCAACGGCAGGCCCGACGCCGTGTGCGAAAGGGTGTTCATGCCCGGGGCCGACATGGCGGACCGGATGCGGGAGGAAAGCCTCCCCCTGTTCGGCCTGGAAAGCCGCCGCGCCCTGAACGAATATGAGATCGTGGGCTTTACCCTGCAATACGAAATGAGCTACACCAACATCCTGGAGATGCTGGATCTGGGCCATATCGCCGTTTTTGCCAAAGACCGGGCCGAAGCCGACCCCATCGTTGTGGCCGGCGGCCCCTGCGCCTTCAACCCCGAGCCCCTGGCCCCCTTCGTGGACGCCTTCATGATCGGCGACGGGGAGGACGTGATGCACGAGCTCATCGACGTGATCCGGAACGGCCGGGCGGCGGGGCGCTCCCGAAAAGACATTTTCCGCAGCCTGGCCCGCCTGGAGGGCGTGTACGTGCCCTCCCTGTACGACGTTTCCTACAACGGGGACGGCACGCTGAAGTCCTTTGCGCCCAACGACCCCGCCGCCCCGGCGGTGGTAAAAAAACGGGTGGTGAAGGATCTTTCCGTCGCCGTGTATCCCGAATCCATCCCCGTCCCCTATACCGAGATCGTCCACGACCGGATGGTGCTGGAGATCATGCGGGGCTGCACCCGGGGGTGCCGCTTCTGCCAGGCGGGGATGCTGTACCGCCCGGTGCGGGAGCGCAGCATGGAAAGGCTGATGGAGCTGGCGGACAAGCTGCAGCGGTCCACCGGCTATGAGGAAATGAGCCTTTCTTCCCTCTCCTCCGGGGATTTCACCTGCCTGCCCCAGCTGATCCAGGCGCTCATGGACCGCTACCGGGAAAAGCGGGTCAGCGTCTCCCTGCCCAGCATGCGCATCGACAGCATCGTCAAGCAGTCCCTGGAAGAAACCCAGCAGGTGAAGCGCTCCGGCCTCACCCTGGCGCCGGAAGCGGGCACCCAGCGCCTGCGGGACGTGATCAACAAGGGCGTCACGGAGGAGGATCTGATCCGCTCCGTCACCGACGCCTTCGAGTGCGGCTGGAGCAGCGTGAAGCTGTACTTCATGATGGGCCTGCCCACGGAAACGGACGAGGATCTGCAGGGCATCGGCCATCTTGCCAAAAAGGTGGTGGACGCCTATTACGCCCTGCCCAAGGAACAGCGCAGCAAGAACGGCGTGAAGGTGACGGCCAGCGCCTCCGTATTCGTGCCCAAGCCCTTCACGCCCTTCCAGTGGGCCGCCCAGGATACCATTGACCAGGTCCACGAAAAGCAGGCGAAGCTGCGGCAGTACCTCAAAATCAAGTGCGTCAATTTCAACTGGCACGAAAGCCAGCTTTCCATGCTGGAGGCCTGCGTATCCCGGGGCGACCGGCGGATGGGCGATGTGATTTACGCGGCGTGGAAGCGGGGCTGCCGGCTGGACAGCTGGAACGAGTACTTCAAATTCGATCAGTGGCTGGCCGCCTTTGAAGACTGCGGCCTGACCCCGGGATTTTACGCTTACCGGGAGAGGCCTTACGATGAATTGCTGCCCTGGCAGTTCATCGACGCCGGGGTGAGCCAGGAATACCTGAAAAAAGAAAACGAAAAAGCCAAGGCCGCCCAGACCACCCGGGACTGCCGGCGGGGCTGCAACGGCTGCGGGCTGCACACCTGGGGCGTGTGCGACTGGGTGAAGCATCCGCCCCTTAAGGATACGGACAAAACGTCCGCGCCGCTGTTTGACTGAGGGGGGATCGCCATGAAAATGATCGTCGTTTTTGAAAAACGCCCCCGCCTGCGCCACATCGGGCATCTGGACCTGATGCGCGCCATGCAGCGGGCCCTGCGCCGCAGCGGGCTGCCGCTGTGCTATTCCCAGGGGTTCAATCCCCATATCCTTCTGTCCTTCGCCGCGCCCCTGTCCGTGGGGATGCCCGGCAGAAGGGAGATCATGGAGGTGCCCCTCGCGGAGGAGATGACCGCGGAAGCGTTCCTGCAAAAGCTCTCCTCCGCCCTGCCGCCGGATCTGCCCTGCCTGGAAGCGCATCCCGTGGACGACCGCCATCCCGCCCCCATGGCGCTGCTTTCCGCCGCCGTTTACGAGGCGGAGATGGAAACGGCCCCGGAGGGGCTTTCCGCCGCCATGGAAAAGTATCTGGCGCAGAAGGAGATCCCCGCCGTGCGCAAAACCAAATCCGGCCTGAAAAGCTGCGATCTGCGGCCCATGATCTATGATCTTTCCCTGACCGGCGGCGTCCTGCGCATGACGCTGGCCCTGTGCGAAAAAGCCACCTGCAAGCCGGATCTGCTGCTGGATTCCCTCTTCGCCTTTTCGGGTCTGCCCCGGCCCCGGGCGCTGATCACCCGGACGGCGCTGCTGGGCGAAAAGGGCGGGGCGCTTGTGCCCCTGGAGGCCCTATGAGCAAGCAGATCCTGATAGAAAGCCGGAACGGGATGCGGGAAATCGCCCTCCTGGACGGCAGCCGTCTCATGGCGTTCATCACGGAGACGCCGGGGAAAACCGAGGCCGAGCAGATCTATCTGGCGGAGGCGGACCGGATGGTGAAGGGCATGGAGGCCTGCTTCGTCCGCCTGGGCGGGGAGCAGACGGGGTTTCTCCCCTTCTCCGAATGCAGGGAAAAGCCCCGGTCCGGCGACAGGTTCCTGGTCCAGGTGAAAAAGCCTCCCGTCGGCGGCAAGGCCCCGTATCTGACGCAGGATATTTCCCTGGCCGGGCGGTACGTGATCCTGACTCCCTTTTCCGATCGCCGGGCCGTTTCCAGGCGGGTGGAAGACGAGGCGGAAAGGAAACGCCTGCTGGCGCTGGCGGACCGCCTGCAAAGGGATGGCTGCGGCCTGGTGATGCGCCTGGAAAGCGCCGGAGCGCCGGAAGAAATGATCCGGGATGAAATTTCCACCCTGTCCGAAAGGTGGGCAGGCATCCAGGCCCGCGCCGGTCAGATGGCCACCCCCGGCCTGGCGGAAGACCGGATAGACGCCCTGCGGCGGCTGCTGCGGGACGAGCACGGGCAGGTGGACCGGATCTTGACGGACGACCCCGCTTCGGTCCCGGACCCGCCCGTTCCCGTGGAAGCCTGCGAAAACCCCTTTGATCTTTATTCCGTCCGCGCCAAACGGGAAAAGTCCCTCCAGCGGAAGGTGTGGCTGGATTGCGGCGGCTTCCTGGTGATCGACAGAACCGAGGCCATGACCGTCATCGACGTGAACAGCGGCAAATTCACCGGCGGAAAGGCCGGCGCGGAAAGCACCTTCCTGAAGCTGAACCGGGAAGCGGCCCGGGAGATCGCCCGCCTGATGCGGCTGCGGGGCCTGGGCGGCATCGTTATTGTGGATTTCGTGGACATGCAGTCGGAGGACAGCCGGGCCGCCGTAACGGAGGAAATGCGCGCCGCTCTGGCAGACGATCCGGTGAAAACCGTGATCCACGGCTTCACTTCCCTGGGCCTCATGGAACTGACGAGAAAGAAAACCGAGGAGAGCCAATGAGAGACGAACTGATCCGCATTACGGAAGAAGAAATGGCAGCGCAGAAACGCTTTGCCCGGGAATTCCAGTCCCTGCCGGACCGGCCCCGCACCTATCATATCGTCACCTACGGCTGCCAGATGAACGCCCACGATTCGGAAAAGCTGGCGGGCATGCTGGAGGACATGGGCATGGCGGCGGCGCCCGCCCGGGAGGAAGCGGACTTCGTGCTGCACAACACCTGCTGCATCCGGGACAACGCCGAGCGCAAGGCCCTGGGCAACGTGACCTGGCTCAAGGAGATCAAAAAAGAACGGCCCGGGCTGCTCATCGGCGTCTGCGGCTGCATGGTGCAGGAGCCGGGCATGGCCGATAAAATCCTGCGCCAGTATCCCTTTGTGGATCTGGCCTTCGGCACCGGGAACCTCCACGAGCTGCCGGAATTGCTTTACCGGGCGGTGGATACCCGCCGCCGAGTGGTGGCCGTGCCAGAGGAGCAGACCGTTCTGGCGGAAGGGCTGCCCATCCGCCGGGAATCCCCCTTCCAGAGCTACGTCACCATCATGTACGGCTGCAACAATTTCTGCTCCTACTGCATCGTGCCCTACGTCCGGGGCCGGGAGCGCAGCCGCAGCGCGGACGATATCCTCCGGGAAGTGGAAGAGCTGCAGAAGCAGGGCGTTCAGGAAATCATGCTGCTGGGGCAGAACGTGAATTCCTACGGAAACGATATGCCCGGCGGCGTCAGCTTCCCGGAGCTGCTGCGCCGGGTATCCCGCACCGGCATCCCCCGTATCCGCTTCATGACCAGCCACCCCAAGGACCTGTCCGACGAGCTGATCGCGGAATTTGCGGAAAACCCCGTGCTCTGCCGCCATCTGCACCTGCCCGTCCAGTCCGGCAGCAATCAGATCCTTTCCGCCATGAACCGGCGCTACACCCGGGAAGCCTATCTGGAAAAGGTGGAAAAGATCCGCCGGGCCGCCCCGGACGTGGGCCTCACCACGGACCTGATCGTGGCCTTCCCCGGGGAAACGGACCGGGATTTTGAGGACACCATGGATCTGGTGCGCCAGGTCGGGTTCGACAGCGCCTTCACCTTCATCTATTCCCCCCGGGTGAACACCCGGGCGGCGGAAATGCCCGGCCGCATCGACCCCGCCCTGGCCACCGAGCGCATCGAGCGCCTCATCGCCCTCCAGGAGGAAATGACCCAGCGGCGCTTTGCGGAAATGATCGGAAAAACGGAATCCGTGCTGGTCGCCGGCCATTCCCGCCGCAGCGAAAATCAGCTCACCGGCAAGTGCAGCCGGAACATCAGCGTGAATTTTCCCGGCGATCCCGCCCTCATCGGCAGGATCGTGCCGGTGCGGATCACCGGCGCCGGCAAAACCACATTAAAAGGACAAATCATCGAAGGAGAATGAAAAAATGAATCAGCAGGTCGCCGACAAGGCCAAGGAACTGGCCCGGATCATTTCCCTGTCCCCCGAATACATTTCCATGCGGGCCACCGAGGACGCCGCGGGCCAGGACGCCCTCCTCAAAGATCTCTTCGCCCAGTACGACGAGATCCACCGCCAGGTGGAGGACGCCACGCTGCGCAAGGAGCCGGATTTCGATAAGATCGGCGCGCTTTCCCGGGATCTGGAAACCGTGCTGGAGCAGATCAAGGCGCAGCCCCTTTACCAGGCGCTGCAAAAATCCCGCAAGGCCTTTTCCGATATGATGGCCCAGGTGAACGCGGAGCTGTCCTCCGTGCTGAATCCCGGCGGCAGCCAGGGCGGCTGCTCCGGCAACTGCTCCGCCTGCTCCGGGTGCAGCTGAGGCCGCAGAAAAGCGGCGCTCCGCCGCGTCGGGCAGTTTGCTTCCCTTATCTGTTTACAAAAGGAGCGCGTCTATGGCTACGTTATCCCCCATGATGCAGCAATACATGCAGCTGAAAGCCCAAAACCCGGATACGCTGCTGTTCTTCCGCGTGGGCGATTTTTATGAAATGTTTTTCGACGACGCCCTCACCGCCAGCCGCGAACTGGAACTGACCCTGACGGGCAAGGACTGCGGATTGCAGGAGCGCGCCCCCATGTGCGGCGTGCCCTTCCACGCGGTGGACGCCTACGTGGCACGGCTGGTGGAAAAGGGCTACCGGGTGGCCATCGGCGAGCAGATGCAGGACCCGGCTCTGGCGAAAGGCCTGGTGGACCGGGACGTGATCCGCATCGTTTCCGCCGGCACCCTCACCGATTCCGCCGTCATCGGGGAAAAGCGCAATAACTTTCTCTGCTCCGTCTGCGTGGCGGGCCGCCGCTGCGGCATCGCCGCCTGCGACGTATCCACCGGCGAATTTTTCGTCCGGCAGACGGACAATTCGCCCCAGGCGATCAAATCCGTCCTGGATTCCCTGAGTCCCGGGGAGATCATCACCAACAGCCCGGACGCCGTGCAGAGCTGCACTCCCCTCGTCTGCCGGAACTACAGCGCCGCCGCGTACCAGAGCCAGAACGCCCGGGAAACGCTGCTTTCCCATTTTGGCGTCAGCTCCCTGATCGCCCTGGGGCTGGACCAGTCTCTGTCGGCCGCCGCCTGCGCCGCCGGGGCGCTGATGCGGTATCTCAACGAGACCCAGAAGAATTCCCTCCAGCATATCTCCCGTCTGCGCATCCAGGAAAAGGGCGATCTGATGCCCCTGGACAGCGCCACGCGGCGCAACCTGGAATTGACCGAAACCATCCGGGGCCGCAGCGCGAAAGGGTCCCTCCTTTCCATCCTGGATGAAACCGTCACCGCCATGGGCGGGCGTCTGCTGCGCTCCTGGGTGGAGCGGCCGCTGATCTCCAAAGCCAAGATCGAGGCCCGCCTCGCCGCCGTGGAAGCCCTGTTCGGCCAGCCGGTACTGGCCCAGAACCTGCGGGATCAGCTCGCCCACGTTTACGATATGGAACGGCTGCTTTCCAAAGTGTCCTACCGCACCCTGAACGCCCGGGACTGCCTGTCCCTCCAGCGTTCCCTGGAACGGGCGCCCGAGGTGCTGTCCCTGCTGGGCAATGTGCCGGGCGACGCCCTTTCCTTCCTCGGGGACCTGCTGGATCCCCTGCCGGAGCTGAACGACCTGCTGCTGCGGGGCATCTCCCCGGACGCGCCGCTGCTCCTCTCCGACGGGAATATCATTCGGGCGGGCTATAACGAACAGCTGGACGAACTGCGCCGGGCCTCCACCGAGGGCAAGCAGTGGCTGATGGACCTGGAAGCCAAAGAGCGCGAAGAAACCGGCATCAAGAACCTGCGCATCCAGTACAACCGGGTGTTCGGCTATTACATCGAGGTCACCAAATCCAATTACGATCTGGTGCCCCTGCGCTATCAGCGGCGGCAGACCCTCACCAACAGCGAGCGCTTCACCACCGACGAGCTGCGCGCCATCGAAAGCAAGCTGGTGGGCGCCCAGGAGCAGGCGGCCAAGCTGGAATTGCAGCTGTTTGAGGACATCCGCGCCCGGATCAGCGAAAATATGGGCCGGCTGCAGTCCACCGCCCTGGCGTACAAGACCCTGGACGCCCTTCTTTCCCTGGCCCGCGTGGCCATGCTGCGGCATTACGTGCGCCCGCAGATCACCGAGGACGGGATCATCGACATCAAAGACGGCCGCCATCCCGTGGTGGAGGCCTCCATGCCGGACATGGCCTTCGTGCCCAACGACACCCATATGGACGGCGACGCCCACCGCATGCAGATCATCACCGGCCCCAACATGGCGGGCAAGAGCACCTACATGCGCCAGGTGGCCCTGATCACGCTGATGGCCCACATGGGCTCCTTCGTCCCCGCCCGGGAGGCGAGCATCTGCCTGGTGGACGGGGTGTTCACCCGGGTGGGCGCGTCGGACGATCTGGCCACGGGGCAAAGCACCTTCATGGTGGAAATGAGCGAAATGGCCTATATCCTGCGCAACGCCACGGACAGGTCCCTGGTGATCCTGGACGAGATCGGCCGGGGTACCTCCACCTTCGACGGCCTCTCCATCGCCTGGGCGGCGGTGGAATACCTGGCGGACAAGAAAAAATCCGGCGCCAAAACCCTGTTCGCCACCCATTACCACGAGCTTTCCGAATTGGAAGGCCATCTGGAGGGGGTCAACAATTTCTGCGTGTCCGTCAAGGAGCACGGCGAGGAAGTGATCTTCCTGCGCAAGATCGTCCCCGGCGGTGCGGACAAATCCTTCGGCGTCTACGTGGCCCATCTGGCGGGGGTGCCCCGGCCCGTGGTGGCCCGGGCCCAGGAGATCCAGGCCCGGCTGGAGGTCAACCAGGTGAACAACGTCACCATCGGGCAGAACATCCTGGGCGCCGGTCACAAAAAGAAAAACGAGCAGGTGGACCTGATGGAATACCAGAAAACGGAATTCGTGGAGGAGATCCGTTCCCTGGACGTCATGGCCATGACCCCCATCGACGCGCTGAACAAGCTGTTTGTACTGAAAGAAAAGGCAATGAAGCTGTAAACCGCAAAAAAGGAGAACGTTATGGACATCCGACCCATCCGTCAGCTGCCCCCCGAGGTGATCGGCCAGATCGCCGCGGGCGAGGTGGTGGAAAAGCCCGCCGCAGCCATCAAGGAACTGGTGGAAAACAGCATGGACGCCGGGGCCACCGCCGTCACCGTGGATATCAAAGAAGGGGGCCTGGCCTCCTTCCGGGTGGCGGACAACGGCAGCGGCATCCGGCCCTCCGATATCCGTTTGGCCTTCGCCCGCCACGCCACCAGCAAGATCCGCACCGCCGAGGACCTTTACGGCGTCAAGTCCCTGGGGTTCCGGGGCGAGGCCCTGGCCTCCATCGCCGCCGTCTCCCGCCTGAATTGCCAGACCCGGGCCCGGGGGGAAGATACGGGCCTCACCGTGCGCAACGAGGGGGGCGAGATCCTGGAGATCCGGGAGGCCGCCTGCCCCGAAGGCACCACCTTTACAGTGAAGGATCTGTTTTTCAACGCCCCGGTGCGCCGGAAATTCCTCAAAAAGCCCGCCGCGGAAACCGCCGCGGTCAGCGATCTCATGGCCCGGCTGATCCTGAGCCATCCCGCCGTTTCCTTCCGGTTCATGGCGGACGGGAAGCTGGTGTATTTCAGCCCCGGGGACGGAAAGCTGGACAGCGCGGTGATGAGCGTCTACGGCGCGGACACATTGAAACTGCTCACCAGGATCGAAGGCAGCATGAACGGCGTGATGCTCTCCGGCTTCGTGGGCGTGGGCGACGCCAGCCGGGGCAACCGCAGCCACGAGCATTTCTTTTTGAACGGCCGCGCCATGCGAAGCGGCCTGCTTTCCTCCGCCCTGGAGACCGCCTGCCGCCAGCGGGTGATGATCGGGCGCTTCCCCCTGTGCGTGCTGCATCTCACCATGCCTTTTGAAAACGCCGACGTGAACGTGCATCCCAACAAATGGGAGGTGCGTTTCCAGGACGAGCGGGGCGTGCGGGAGGCGGTGGAAACGATCGTGTACGAAGCCCTGGAAAAAACCAACGAAGCGCCGCCCATCCCGCCGCTGTATCTGAATCCGGAAAGCGCCGCCCCGGCCTCCGCGCCGCCGCCCGCGCCCATCCGGGTCAGCGAGCCCGTCCCCGCGCCGGAAATCGCCCCGGCGGCCCTGACGTCTTCCGATCAGCGGCTTTCCGCCTTCACGGAGGACGGGGCCCTGCCCGCCTTCGCCCCGCCCGTTCCCCCGCAGGACCGGCCCCGGCCCCA
>JAILBG010000088.1:0-2896 GCA_024681215.1 Clostridiales bacterium | reverse complement strand
GATCATCAGCGGCCTGGCCCGGGGCATCGACGCCGCGGCTCACCTGGGCGCGCTGGACGCCCACGGGCGCACGGTCGCCGTGCTGGGCAGCGGCGTGGGAAATCTCTATCCGCCGGAAAACAGGGAATTGGCCGAACGCATCCTGGCGGAGGGCGGGGCCATCGTATCCGAGCTGGCTCCGGACGCGCCGCCTCTCCCCTACCATTTTCCCGTACGCAACCGCATCATTTCCGGCCTGTCCCAGGGCGTGCTGCTTGTGGAAGCCCAGCAGAAAAGCGGCACTCACTTTACCGTGGATTACGCTCTCAGCCAGGGCAGGGAGGTGTTCGCTCTGCCGGGCAACGTGGACGCGCCGGGCAGCGAGCTGCCTTTGGCGCTGCTCAAGGAAGGAGCGAACCTGTGCACCTGCGGCAGCGATATCCTCTGCCGCATGGGCTGGGAAGAAAAAGCGCCCCTGCAAAACTCTTTCCTGCCGGATCATGAGGAGAAGGAAAAAGACCCTGTCCTGCGGGCGCTGGCTCTGGAAGAAAAGACGCTGGAAGAATTGATCGCCGAAACCGGACTGACCGCTTCGGAATTGGGCACGCAGCTGACGCTGCTGGAAATCAGCGGCAAAATCGAGCGCCGCGCGGGCAGGGCGTACGCGCTGTGCCGTTCATAGCGATCCGCCTGTTCCGTCCGCCGGCGTCTCACCGCTTTATCGATCAAACATAAAGGATATTACAGTAATCGTCAATTGGAGGACATCAACGTGGCAACGGCATCGAAACTGATCATCGTGGAATCTCCCGCGAAGGCTCGCACCATCGCCAAATTCCTGGGCCGGGGGTACAAGGTGGAAGCATCCCAGGGACACGTGCGCGATCTGCCCAAATCCCAGCTGGGGGTGGATGTGGAAAATGATTTTTCCATGAAATACATCACCATTCACGGCAGGGGCAAGATCCTGACCAAGATCCGCAAGGAAGCCAAATCCGCCTCCCGCATCTACCTGGCCACCGACCCTGACCGGGAGGGGGAAGCCATCTCCTGGCATCTGGCCCAGACCCTGGGCATGGACGCAAATTCTCCCTGCCGCATCGAATTCCATGAAATCACCCAGCGGGCGGTGGAAAACGCGCTGAAAAACCCCCGGCCCATCGATCTGGACCGGGTGGACGCCCAGCAGGCGCGCCGCGCCCTGGACCGTCTGGTGGGCTACAAGATCAGCCCCCTGCTGTGGGCCAAGGTGAAAAAGGGCCTCTCCGCCGGGCGCGTGCAAAGCGTGGCCACCCGGCTGGTCGTAGACCGGGAGCAGGATATCGACGATTTCATTCCCGAGGAATACTGGGATATTTCCGCCAAAGCCCTGCTGCCCAGCGCCCGGGGCAGGAAAACCACTTTTTTGCTGCGGCTGAACACCCTGGACGGTAAAAAAGCCGAGCTGCACAGCGAGAAAGAGGCCCAAGACGCCCTCAAGCGGGTGGAAAGCGCCCATTTCGCCGTGTACGGCATCAAACACGGGGATAAGAAAAAAGTGCCCGCCCCGCCCTTTACCACTTCTTCCCTGCAGCAGGAGGCGGGCCGCAAGCTGAATTTCACCACGCAGAAAACCATGCAGGTGGTGCAGCAGCTCTATGAAGGCGTGGACCTGGAGGATGAAGGCACCCAGGGCATCGTCACCTACATCCGCACCGACAGCGTGCGCATTTCCGAGGAAGCGCTTTCCGCCGTGCGCGCTTATATCCCGGAGCGCTTCGGCGCGGAATACCTGCCCGAAACGCCCAACGAGTTCAAGGGCCGCCGCAACGCCCAGGACGCCCACGAGGCCATCCGCCCCACGGACGTGAACCGCACCCCCGAATCCATCAAATCGTCGCTCACGAAGGAGCAGTTCCAGCTGTACCGGCTTATTTATTCCCGGTTCCTGGCCAGCCAGATGAAGCCCGCCCTGTACGACACCATGACCATGGACGTGGCGGGCGACGGCGTGGGCATGCGTTTTTACGGCGAGCACAAGCGTTTCGCGGGTTTCACCAGCGTTTATGAGGAAAGCACCGACGAAGTGGAGGAAGCGGCGGAATCCACCCTGCCCGCCTTTGAAGAAGGCGCGCCTGTGACCATCGAATCCGTAGAAAGCCAGCAGCACTTCACCCAGCCTCCCGCCCGCTTTACGGAAGCCAGCCTGGTGAAAACGCTGGAGGAAAAGGGCATCGGCCGTCCTTCCACCTACGCTCCCACCATCACCACCATCATCGCTCGAGGCTACGTGATGCGGGAAAGCAAGCGCCTGTACCCCACGGAGCTGGGGAAAATGATCAATTCCATGATGACCGAATACTTTGGCCCCATCGTGGATGTGGAATTCACCGCGGAGCTGGAGGAAGAATTGGACGCGGTGGAGGAGGGCGCCGAGGATTGGCGCAAGGTGCTGCGGGAATTTTACCCGCCTTTTGAAAAAATGCTGGACAACGCCGAGGAAGCCATCGAAAAGGTGGAGATCAAGGACGAGCCCAGCGACGTGATCTGCGATAAATGCGGGGCCCAGATGGTTTACCGCGTGGGCAGGTTCGGCAAGTTCCTGGCCTGCCCCAATTTCCCGGACTGCCGGAACACCAAGCCCATCCTCACCTATATCGAAGCCAAATGCCCCAAGTGCGGCGGGCGGCTGCTGGAAAAAACCAGCCGGAAAAACCGCAAATTCTACGGCTGCGAAAACTATCCCGAATGCGATTTCGTTTCCTGGGAAATGCCGGTGGACCAGAAATGCGAAAAGTGCGGCAGCTATATGACCCTGAAGCGCTCCCGCAAGGGCGAAACCTGGTATCTGTGCAGCAATGAAACCTGCCGCCACCGGGTGGAAGTGAAAACGCCGGACACGGAGGACGAGGAAGCATGAGCGTCACCGTCGTGGGCG
>JAILBG010000086.1:0-7418 GCA_024681215.1 Clostridiales bacterium | reverse complement strand
GCGTCGATGTACGCCCAATACGCTTCCTGATCGGCGGTGACGGCGGCCTTGGCTTCGTCGCTGACCGCGGCTTCGCGCAGGACGTCGTACAGCTTATCGATTTCGGCACGCCAGATTTCCGCGGCCTGATCCCAGCCGGCATCGGGGCTGTTGGCGGTGGCTTCCTGGGCGGCCTGGGCGGCGGCTAAATGCTCGGCACAGGCGTGGAGGGTGTAGCGCGCTTCGGCATCGCTCAGGGCGGTGAGGGTCAGCAGGCAGCTGTCTCCGCCGTCGCCCTTGATGAAGGGATCGCCGTCCTTGTCTTTTTCCTTATCCTTCTTGGGGTCTTCGGGCGGCGGATCGATGGGCTTGCCGGGGCCGGGGTCTTCGGGGGTCTTGCCGGGGTCTTCCGGCGGGAAGACGGGCGGGATGGGCACAGGCGAAAATTCGTTGGTGGGCACACTGACGGGATTGCTGATCCAGGTATGCTCCGCGCCCTGCAAATCCTGACCAGTGGCGGTGGCGATGTTGACGACGGTCATGGCCACGTCGGCCTCATAGGCGCTGACCACGTGGGGCGGCACGGTGCAGGGCAGCGTTTCGCCGGGATGGATTACCGGGAATTCGCCCACCTTCACGCCCTGATCCATCACCACCACGTTGTAAATGGGCTCTTTGCTGGTGTTGGTAACGGTGAGGGTCCAGTTGATGGGCTCGTCCTCCTGGAAGTATTTCGTATTGGCGGGGCCCTTTTCGATGCCCTTCTTGAGCAGCAATCCGGTCTTGCTGATGACGGGCAGATAGACGGTATCGTGATTGGATTCCCTGGGCTCTTCGCTGTCCGGGTCAATCCAGGTGACGTAGGCGGTTGCCTGCACATAGCCCCGGGCCACGTCCTGGTCGATGATGGTGCCAAAGGGAGAGCTGCACGCGTTGCGCTCCGTCAGGGAGGCGATGCCGTAGATGGTAAACTCATACCAGGTGGCGCCGTCGGTGGCGTCCGGATTCCAGGTGTGCATTCCTTCATTGCTGGCCACAAAATCCACGTGGAGGGTGTATTCGGGCACATCCACGGGGCCTTCGTTGCGCACGTAGATCGCGGTATCCCAGTATTCCGTGAGCTGGTAGCCAGCGGGGTCGGTACGGCTGCTTGCTTCACTGATGGAAACGGTGAGCCGGCTCTCCTCGGGGATGGGCCAGGGGGCGGGGCCGTTGCGCACTTCCCAGGTGCGGGAGAGATGCTCGGTTTCGCAGAGCTGCTCGCCGGTTTCGGGATCAAAGCCCTTGGCCCAGAAGGTGACGGTGACGGTGCCCATCAGTTCGGCGGTGTCCGTGCCGGGGGTGATGTAATCGCCCAGCGGCCCGTCGCCCCAAAAGTCTTCTTCAAACTTTCCGGGATCGAGAGAACCACTCAGCCTGTACGGACTACAGGAATCAGTATGGCCGTCGCCCCATGTCACATAATCGTAAACCTCAAGGGGCACGTTGCCGGTATTGGTTACGGTAAACCATGCATACGCGCTGTCCTCGGCGGTCAGCACCCCGGGCGCTGTGGTGTCAAACAGCAATTCCATACTGTCATCCCAGATTTCGTCATAGTTCCAGACGATTTCCAGTTTGGCTGCGTCGGGATCGGGGTCGCCGCCCTCCGGGTAGGTGAAGGCAATCCTCAGCTCGTTGCTTTTCGCATCAATGTATTGGAGCTCGCCATCCGTATCGGAATACCAGGCGTCACCCCAGCGCCAGAAGAAGACAGAGCCATGCTCCGCGTCAGCGGCACTCACGGTATAATTATCCATATGGGAATAGGTTTCGCCAGGGTACAGCAGCGTAAAGCTTAAGGCCGTGGTGATTTCGGGCACTTCGGTGCGACCGTTGGGGGCGGAAGCGTCGAAGACTTCGGGCATCACATCCGGCCACCAGGGCACGTACACTGGGCAGTTGCCGGTGTTGGTCACTTCATAATGGTAGGGCAGCTTCGCGCCCTCATACCGCTTGCCGTCGCCCGCGCCGGGCTCGGCCGAAATGGTCACGGAAATGGCGGGGTTCAGGGTGTTGGGGTCGCCGGTGGTGGTGGTTCCATCCTTGCCCACCTTCCAGACGCGGGTGATCTTGTTGGATTCGCAGAGCTTTTCGCCGGTTTCGGGGTCCAGGCCGTCATACCAGAAGGTGAGCGTGACGGTGCCCAGAAGCTCGGCGGTATCCGTACCGGGGGTGATGAAATCGCCGATGGGAAGCGTGCCCTTGCTGTCGTCCCGGGTTTCTTCCGGTTCCATCACGGGGTAGTCTGTGCGTTGATATGTCACGCCATTGGCGTATTCCGCGCGAAGCACCGGGTCAAGGGGCACAGCGCCGGTGTTTTCGGCAGTGAAATCCACCCACACCGAATCATCCGGCTGATGCTCATCGCCGGGATATGGGGCGTAATCCACATCGCTGTCTCTCACCCAGGTAAGGGTCAGGGCGGCCTTGTCGGGCTCCTGGATGGCGGAGCCGGGGTTATAGGTGTTGGTCAGGGTGGTGAGGAAGCCCTCCGTGCTCACGCTGGTGAGGATGTAGCTTTCCACATCGTCTTCCTGCCAGGTGTATTCGATGGTATGGCCGTCTTCCGGGTCGATCAGAGGCATATCGTCAAACGTGGCGGTCCAGCCGTTATCCTCGTAGAGCTTTGCCATAGCCATGGGAGCGCCATCCCACAGCAGGTATACGTTCACATATTCGGGCCGCGCGCCGATCTGATCGTCATTGTCGTCCCAAACCTTCCGGACGGACAGCGACGCGATATCCTCCGGGGTGAGGCCTTCCCAGAGCAGGCCGATCGAACAGGAGCCTTCGGCAGAGCAGAGCACTTCGTCCGTATCAGGTTTGTAGCCGCGCACGTTCACGGAATAGGTCATGGTGCCCGCCAGGATATACGTTTCGGTTCCGGGGGCCACGTCGCTGGCGCTGATCTTGCCGCCGGCGCTGATGAACCAATAGGACCCGCCTACATAGGCGGTTTTTTCACCGGGCTGCAGCACAGCGCGCTGGCCTTCGATATTTCTGCCCGCTTCGCTGAAGCCGCTGCTGTAATACACGTCGAAATCATACAGCTCCAGCGGCACATTGCCGGTGTTTTCCACGATGCCGTAAAAGAAGTATGATTCCCCATCCTGGAACTGGGTTTTGGGCGCATGGGTGTCGTAATCCTGGGCCTCCAGATACACGGTCAATTCGGCCTTTTCCTCGTCGGGAGTCCCGCCAGGATCGCCGTTCGTTCCGCCGCCCACTTTGAATTCGTTGGTGACTTCGTTGGACTTGCACAGGGCCGCAGAGGAATTGCCATGTGTATAATTGTCCGGGTCATAGCCATAGGCATACGCGGTGACCTCGTCGATACCCAGCAATTCTGCCGTGGCGGTGCCGGGTTTGACATACTGCTTTGCTGTATCTTGCGCCCTGGCGGTTTGAAGTTTTTCACCCGGCTGAAGGACTGTTTCCGGCATCAATCCTGTAAATGCTTTTCCATCCGGGTAATCATCCGCCCATAAATCAACTTTCAGCGGTACATTGCCTGTGTTTTCCACTTCATAGTAGATGATCAGGATATCGTCGGGATCGTAGACTTCCTTGTCCGGGCTCACGCCAACGTAGGTGAGCGTCAGCTCGGCCTTTTCCTCGTCGGGGGTGCCGGCGGCGCGGTGATCCTTGACCACAAGCACCGGAACGCCGGTGGAATCCTCGGTCACATCGCCCGTGGTGGTCACCTTGCCGGTTTCGTCGATGGTGAAGGTTGCGCTGGGGGCCGCGTCATAGCCCGCGGGCGCGGCGGCCTCCGCCAGGGTGTATTGACGGCCGGTGCGCAGGCCGAAGACGCTGTGCACGCCGTCGGTGCTTTCCCATTCCTCCACCACCGCGCCGGTCTCATCGATGATCTGCAGCTTCGCGCCGGACAGCAGCTCTCCCGTATCCGCGTCCTGCTTGGCCACGCTGACCTGGGTTTGGCGGTTCTCCACCGTCAGGACGGGCGCGGAAGTGAAGGAGGCGGGAATGCTGTCGCCGCCGCCGGTGGCGATGGCGCCGGATGCGTCGATGGTGAAGGTCATGGGCAGGGCCAAGGTGTAACCATCAGGCGCTTTGGTCTCCACCAGGGTATATTCACAGCCGGTTTTCAGGCCGTCGATGAAGAACGGGCTGTCCTGAGATTCCCATTCCGCTATGATCGCATCTTCATCGTCGTACACCTGGAAGAACGCGCCGAACAGCGGCCATTTGTTGTCCGCGTCGATCTTGGAAATGCCGACGACGCCGTTGGGCTCTTCGGCCTTGCGCACCTTCCAAACGCGGGTGATGTGGTTGGATTCGCAGAGCTTTTCGCCGGTGGCCCGATCATAGCCGATATACCAGAAGGTGATGGTGCTGGTGCCCAGCAGCGTTTCCGTGGCGGTGCCGGGGTCAATGTGCTCGCCCACCGTTTTGCCGCCACAGCCGGTGCCGTAATCCTTGCCGGCCGCCAGACCAAAGTAATGCTCAGGCCCTGCGGTGAAGGCGTAGCCATCGCCAAATTCCACGTGCCAGCCCACGGTCAGATCCACGCTGCCGGTGTTTTTGATCGCGTGCCAGGCACCCACGATTTCCTGGGGCAGGAATTCATCCCGGTCGTATTGATTGGTGTCCCCGTCGCCGTCAAACTGCCAGGTGAGGGTCAGCTCCGGTTTGCCCAGGCAGGCTGCGGAGAAGTGCAGGGTGCATGCATCAGCGAATTCGTCGGTTGTGTCAGCTTCAAACCACAGATACGTGACGTCGAAGCCCTGTATCGTCACGTTTACCAGATCAGAATTGACCTGGGAGAAATCAATGGAATGATCTTCCCTGGAGATATCGTTGTAAACGGTAATCGCGAAGTAGTAGGTTTCTCCGGCCACGGGTTCGTCCGTCAGCAATGTGTCATGACCGCTGTCCTTATAGAAAGGACCCGTTGCCGCGTAATACTCTTTATGCAGGATGGGCTCGGCGTCTTCCCAGATGATATGGAAAGCTCCGCTGCTATAGATATCCGGATACCATCCGCCAAGAGAATCCAAAATACTGCCGTAATAAGTCTTTTCTACGCCCTTGAGCACATACTGGGCCTTCGGAAGCGGGGGAATCTCCCGCTGCTCCACGTGGTTGGGCGTGTTTTTGCAGACGCGCTTCTCCAGTCCCGGCGCGCCGGGGCCCGCGGGGGTGACTACCTCCCATTCGCCCCATTCGTGGTCGCCGTAATCGGAGTAAACGTATTCCTCCTTGCCGCAGAGGGCGCATTTGCGCACATTCATGCCCTTTTCAAGGCAGGTGCCGGGGTATTCCACCTTCCAGGGGCCCCATTGATGATCGCTGTAATCGGAATAAACGTATTCCTCCTTCCCGCAGCGATTGCATTTGCGCACGTTCATGCCCTTTTCAGTGCAGGTGCCGGGGTATTCCACCTTCCAGGGGCCCCAATCGTGGCCCAGGGCAGGCAGCGTCTGACGCTGGGAGGTGGTGGTGCCGACGGCCGACGCGCCGTCGTACATGCCGCACCGGGTGCACTGGCGGGTGTATTCCCGGTAGCCGTCCTCGGTGCAGGTGGGTTCCACCCGTCGGATGGTCCGCTCCTGCCATGAATGACCCAGGGCCGGAATGCTGCGGACCTCCTCCTGCTGGCAGCGATGGCAGAAGCGGATCTGCATCCCGTCCGAATCGCAGGAAGCCTCGTACGTGACGCTCCAGTCGTTCCTGAAATCGTGGCCCAGGGCGGGCAGGGTTTCTTCGTATTCATCGCCGCAGTAGGTGCAGAACCACCACACGGTGCCGCTTTCGATGCAGCGGGGCTCGTCCACCTCGGCAAAGTAGAAGTGGTGGCCGTTGTTGCGCATCTTGGCGTCCTCGCTGGGACAGCTGCCGCTGATCTTCACATCGCCGTTATCCACGGCCAGCGCGCCGGGCAGCGCCGACAGCAGCATCACAGCCGCCAGCAGCAGCGCCATCCATCGTTTCATACGCATGTTTTTCCCTCCTTTTTTATTGTAAGCCGAATGGCTTTAGATCGGTTTCCGCGATGTTTTCTTCCTCTTTATTCTGCTGCGATCGAAAAATGAAAAACTCTTTTTACATATTATATCATGAAAGGCGAAAGCTGTCTACAGTTATTGTTCGGGTCCGAAAGTTTTGGAGCCGTTTAGTCCCGGAATGCCCGAATAAAAAAATATGACAACCAATTGACAAAGGAACTGAAAGATGCTAATATGTGGAAGACAAGAGACGAACGCATATGCCACGAAGCGCTGGAAGGATCATTCGGCGGATCTGTACAGCAGTGTTTATTGTTTTATCTTACGTGCCTTAGGCTGAGAACAGCCTAAATATATAAAAATGAAGGAGGACCTGAAACATGAAGAAACTGGTATCCGTGATGCTGGCTCTGATCATGACCGTGTGCCTTGCTTCCACCGCGCTTGCGGTGAACGACAAGGGCTACGATCTGCAGGGCAATACGGTGAAGCTCCGTATGTGGGACGCCGTGAACCCCTACGCCGAAGACGTGTCCGACGTGGACAAGGCCGAATGGCTGCCTCGGTATGAGGCGCTGAAGGCCGCTTACAACTGCGACTTTGAATTCTACACCTCCACCTCCGAGTGGGACGATATGCCCGCCGAGTGGATCCTGTCCGTATCCGGCGGCGCTCCCGCCTGGCACGTGACCAACAACCTGTCCTCCATGTGGGTGATGAACCTGGCTGCCAACGACGCGCTGGCTGATATTTCTCCCGCTCTGGAAGAAATGGATCTGCCCGTGGCGTTCAAGGACGCCAGCCTGTCCGGCGGCGCCCGCTACGGCTTCATCACTGGTTTCCCCGGCCCTGAAGGCCTGGTGTTCAACCGCGCCATGATCGCGGAAGCCGGCATGGAATACGATCCCGGCGAAATGTTCGCCATGGGCAAGTGGGATTATGAATCCTTCTATGATTATATGGTAGAACTGCAGAGCAAGCTGCCCGAAGGCACCTACGCCTTCTTCATCGATCCCAACTACTGGGGAATCTTCGCGCCTCCCGCCAACGGCGGCGTGATGGCCGTGTATCCCGACTTCACCCTGGGCCTGCTCAGCGATGAATACATCGAAACCTTCGAGCTGCTCGAAAAGCTGATCGCCGCGGGCTGCGTGCGTCCCGTGAACCGCGATGAAAACGGCGATCCCGAATACTGGAGCACCCCCGCCGCAACCTTTGACCAGGGCGTCGAAGTAGCCATGACCCACCGCGCCGGCTGGCAGATGGGCGGCCTGAACAGCAACGGCTTGGATTGGGGCTTCGTTCCCTATCCTTGGGGCAGCGGCGTGACCCTGGCCGAAGAAGGCAACTACAAGTCCCTGCAGAACTACTACGGCGCTTACTATGACACCGGCTACACCGGCAGCGTGCTCAAGGGCGTCGAAGTGG
>JAILBG010000052.1:0-61980 GCA_024681215.1 Clostridiales bacterium | reverse complement strand
GGGGACGGCGGCGGAGAGGGCTGCCGGTCCGGCGCGTCCTCGCCGCTGTCGCTGCCCGGGCGGTTGTCGCCCCGGGGGGTGGCGTCGAAATCCAGCCAGCCGAAGCCGTTCAGGTAGATTTCCGTCCAGGCGTGGGCGTTTTCTCCCGTGACCACCGCTTTCCCGCTTTCGTCCGGCACGGCCAGATAGCCCGTCACGTACCGGGCGGGGATGCCGGAAATGCGGCACAGCAGCGTCATGGCGGTGGCGAAATAGGTGCAATAGCCTTCCTTTTCCCCGATGAGGAACCACGCGGCGAAATCCACCCCCTCCGGGGGCGAGGCCACGTTCAGATTATACCGGTAATTCGTCTGCAGATAGCGCTGGATGGCCAGGGCTTTTTCATAGGGTGTCCGGGCGTTTTCGGTGGCCTTGGCGGCGATATCGTAGATCTCCTGCTGGATATGGCGGGGGATCTCCAGGTACTGCCCGGCGATCTGGTCGTAGTGGGGGTCGTTCCTGTCCGCGCAGGCCTCTACCGCGGCGCCGGTCTCGGGCAGGCCCGGGGCAAAGGGCAGGTAAGTGAGGGAATAGCGGTCCTCCAGGGTCAGGTTGCGGGTGATGAAGCGCTCGGAAGCCAGGTTGTAATACAGCACCATCCGGTCGCTCCCCATCTGCATGCTCAGGGTGCGGCAGGGGGTGAACAGGGTGGTGGTGCCGTCCCCCAGCATCCGGATGGACAGGGACGCCGCCTGGGGCAGATCGCCGGCCAGGGGCCGGACCAGATCAAACAGCTCGTCCCGCTGGGTGGTGAACCGGGGGGAGACGTACAGGAAGCGCCGGGACGCCAGGGTATCGTACCAGTTGAGGCCGGAGTAATCGTCATACGCCCGGCCCCGCAGCAGCACGGCGCGGTCCACCGTCACCTCCATCACCTCCCGGTGGGAGGGCTGGGCCTTGCCGCCCAGGCGGTTTTCCAGGGGCTGGTAGCCTTCGGTGGTCAGGGAAAAGGTGCTGCGGAACTCGTTGAACAGCAAATAATCCTCCACGAACTGCCTAAGGTCCGTGGCGGCCTTTTCCAGGGGCTGCACGGTCCGGGGCGCGGGAGGCAGCAGCAGGAACGCGCCGCCCGCCAGGGCGCAGGCCGCGATCACCGCCACGGGACGCTTGCCTTCATTTCCCGCCAGGAGCAGTAGCAGCCCCGCGGCGGCGGGCAGGATATAGAGCAGCAGCTGCGCCCGGGCGCCCAGCACGAAGGAGAGCACGATCACCGCGATGACGGAGAACAGGGCCAGGGGCAGCGTCCTATCCCAGGCCAGGGCGGCGGCCAGCAGGGAGAACAGCAGGCACAGGGCCCAGCGCAGCTGGGACGCATAGGGCGCGGCGGCCTCCGGCACCGTGGAAAAGGACAGGGACGCCGCCTTGACCCCCTGGATCACGGGATACAGCGGGCCGCCGTCCACCGCCAGCCAGACCAGGGGCACGGCGAGCGCTGATACGCCGAGGAGCCATTTGAAACGGAAGCGCAGCGAGAAAAAAATATGGAAGATCAGGCAAAAAAGTGCGCACCAGGCCAGGGACGGCCAGGCGGCCTGCTGGGGGAGGAGGGCCTTGTAAAAAGGCAGGCTCATCCCCACGGCCAGCAGCAGGGCCGTCAGATAAACCGTGACGGATTCTTTCCAATCCCATTCACGCGGGCGTGACATAGCAAACCTCCACCAGATGATGCTGCAGCCGGGATACGTAGGGCTGGCAGGCGGGATCGTCCGGGGTATAAGTGACCAGATACAGCCGGGCGCTGGGGCCCATGCGGCGGATGTGGCTGACTCCCTCCACGATCTGGGCATCCAGGCGGGTGGTGATGATCACGGCGGCGCCGGTGCGCCGCATGCGGCGCAGTTCCAGGTTCAGCACCCGGGCGAAATCCTCCCCGCCCCCGAAGGGCTGGGCAGCCAGCATTTCCTGCAGCAGCGTCAGGCCTTCGGCCTGATCGGAGGCGAATTCGTTGGCCCGGGCGCCGTAAATAGGCAGCCGGACGGGACTGCCGTCCGCCATCTGCATCCGGGCCACGGCCACCGCGGTTTCGCACAGGGCGTCCCTTAGGCTTTCCTTGCCCTCGGGCACCCCTTCACCGCCCCGGGGCGTATCGCAGTCCAGGAGGATCAGGGTATCCGGCGGGGCGGGGGTCTCGAACCGGCGCACCAGCAGCTCCCGTTTCCGGGAGCTCAGCTTCCAGTGGATGCGCTTCATGGCGTCCCCGGGGCGATAAGCGCGCACGTCCTCCGGCGCGTTGTAATCCTCCTGGGTGCGGCCCAGGGCGGCGCTGCCGTCGTCGCCCAGGGTGAAGCGCGGTTTTTCGATATCAAAAGGCCGGGGCAGCACGGTGAGCACCGCCTCCCCGGGGGCCGGCGTTTTTTTCATGCGGAACAGGCCGAACAGATCCCGCACCCACAGGACGCGCATCCCTGCGTCGAAGCAGCCCACGTGCCGGGCGCTCAGGTTCACCCGGCGGCTGACCGGCCTGAAGGGTGCGGCGGAAAATTCGCATTCCTCCGCCTGGTCTCCCCACAGGTATTCCCCCCGCAGGGCCGCCACCGGCAGCGGGCAGGCGTGATAGACCTGGGCGGTCAGCATGGCGCTGCCGCCCCGGGGGACGGAGGACGCGCTCAAAAACTGGCGGCATTCGGCGGTGCGCCGGGCCCACAGGCAGCTGATCAGGCCGTAAAGCAGCATCAGCCCCAGCAGCAGCGCGATATACAGATACAATAGATTGCCCAGCGACAGCGCGCACACCGCGCTGGTCGCCAGGGCGGCGAGCACCGCCGCGCCCCGGGCCGTCATGCCCGGCCGGCGGGCACCGGCACGGTTTCGATCAGCTGGGACAAAACCTGCTGGGCCGATACGCCCTTCATGCGGGCTTCCGGGGTGAGGATCAGCCGGTGGGACAGTACCGGCAGGGCCATGCGGCGGATGTCGTCGGGCAGCACGTAATCCCGCCCGGACAGCAGGGCGCAGGCCTGGGCCGCCCGCAGCAGGGCGATGGAGCCCCGGGGGGACGCGCCCAGCTGCAGCGCGGCATGATCCCGGGTTTGGGCCGCGATGGTGGCCACGTAGCTGCGGGCCTCCCGGCTGGCGTACACCGTGCCCAGCTGCTCCTGCATGGCGATGATCTCCTGGGCGCCGCACACGGGCTGGAGGGCCTGGATGGGGGTGGTCTGGCCGGAATAGCGCTCCAGCACGTCGATCTCTTCTTCCACCGTGGGATATCCCACGGAAATGCGCAGGAAGAACCGGTCCATCTGCGCTTCGGGCAGGGGATAGGTGCCCACGAAATCCACCGGGTTCTGGGTGGCCAGCACCATGAAGGGCCGGGGCAGCGTATGGGTGACGCCGTCCACGGTCACCTGCCCTTCCTCCATCACTTCCAGAAGGGAGGACTGGGTCTTGGGGGAGGTGCGGTTGATCTCGTCCGCCAGCACGATCTGGCTCATCACCGCGCCGGGCTTGAATTCCATTTCCCCGGTCTGGATGTTCACCATGGTGAAGCCCGTCACGTCCGAGGGCGTCACGTCCGGGGTGAACTGGATGCGCTTGAAGGAGCACTGCAGGGATTTGGCCAGGGCGGCGGCCATGGTGGTCTTGCCCACCCCCGGCACGTCCTCGATCAGCACGTGGCCCCGGCAGATCAGGGCGATGAGCATGAGCTCGATGGCCTCGTCCTTGCCGACGATCACTTGCCGGATGTTCTGCTGCAGGGAATAAACCAGCGGCCTGGGCTGGGCGGGGGTGGACTGCATAAGGCGTACGCTCCTTTCATGGAACAGAAAAATCTTTTGTCGGGCCGGAAGGCTTGTCCCGGCCAAAGAACAGTATAACAAAATCTGTGTCGGAATGCAATAAAAACCGACACAGAAACGTAAAAGTTTTGAAATACTTTCCGGACCCGGCGTCAGTAATTGACGGCGTTGATTTCAAAATAAGTCTGGGGATACCGGCACACGGGGCAGGGGGAAGGAGCCTCCATGCCGGTGTGCAGATGGCCGCAGAACCGGCAGCGCCACACGGGCACGTCCCCTTCCCGCCGGGCGAACACGGTGCCGGTGAGCAGCCGGTCCAGCAGGGTCTGGAACCGCTGCTCGTGGGAGGCCTCCACAGCCCCCACGCCCTCGAACTGACGCTGCAGCGCGGCGTCGCCGGCTTCGCTTGCCTCCCGGGCGCATTCGGGATACTGCTCCGTCCATTCGGCGCGCTCTCCCTGGATGGCGGCGCGGAGGCATTTTTCGGTATCGCCCGGCTGGGTGCCGTCGGGAAGCTGGCCCAGGGCGGTGAGCCACAGCCGGGCGTGGGCCTGTTCGTTCTTGGCGGTTTCCTCAAAGATGTCCGCGATCTGCTGAAAGCCTTCCTTCCGCGCCGCCTGGGCGTAGAAGGTATATTTCATGTACGCGGCGCACTCCGCCGCGAAAGCGTCCCAGAGCCGGTTTTCCGCTGCTGGCATAGGCGTGGCCTCCCTCCTGGCTGATGGCATCAGTATGCCCGGCGGGGAGGGCGCTTATGCGGTCAGCCCCGCGCGATTTTTTTCCGCGGCGGACAGCAGGGCGTCCACGTCGGCTTCCGTATTGTAGGGCCCCAGGCTGGCCCGGACCGCGCCGGTCTGGGTGGTGCCCAGCCAGGCGTGGACGGAGGGGGCGCAGTGCAGCCCGCCCCGGACGGCGATGCCGCTTCTGTCCAATTCGTCCGCCACGCGGCCGCTGTCCAGATCCCGGATGTTGAAGCTGAGCACCCCGGCGTGGGGCACGCTTTCATCCCCGCCCAGCACCGTGACGCCGGGGATGTTTTGAAGCCCCTCCCACAGCCGCCGGCGCAGCGCCCGTTCGTAATCCGCCATGGCGGTGCGGTGGCGCAGCACGAATTTGATCCCCTGGCACAGCCCCGCGATGCCCGGCAGGTTCGCGGTGCCGCTTTCCAGCCGGTCGGGGAGCATATCGGGCTGGCGCATGCTTTCGGAGGCCGATCCCGTGCCGCCTTCCCGGAAGGGACGGGGCAGCATGCCCCTTCCCAGGCACAGCAGCCCCGTGCCCATGGGACCCAGCAGCCCCTTGTGCCCCGGCATGGCGATCATGTCCGCCCCGACGGCGGCAAGATCCTCGGTGCCGGCGGTCTGGGCGGCGTCCAGCAGCAGCGGGATGCCCCGGCTGCGGCAGGCGTCGGCGATGGCCCGGGCCGGCTGGAGGATGCCGGTGACGTTGCTGGCATGGCTGAGGACCATCAGGGCCGTTTTCGGCCCGATGGCGGAGAGCACCGTATCGGGGGACAGCAGCCCGTCCTGCTCCGGGGGCAGGATGCGCACCGTGATCTTCCCGGCGTCGTGATAGCCCATCAGGGGACGCATCACCGCGTTGTGCTCCGCATGGGAAACCAGCACCTCGTCCCCCTCGTGCAGGGTGCCCCGGATGGCGGCGTTCAGGGCGTCGGTACAGTTGAGGCAGAAAATCACCTGCTCCGGGGCGGAAACGCCGGCCAGCCGCGCCGCCTGTTCCCGGCAGTTTTCCAGGATGCGCCCGCCGGAAAGGGCGAAGCGGTGGCCCGCCCGGCCCGGGTTGCCGCCGATTTTTTCCATCACGCCGCTGACCGCCCGGATCACCTCCGGGGGCTTGGGCCAGGTGGTGGCCGCGTTGTCCAGATAGATCATGGGCTGCTCCTCCTTCGTCGGCGCGGAAAGGCACCCGCGGCCGTTCCCGCTCATACACTGTATGAGGAGGAGGGGAAAAGCATGACCAGCCATGAAACATTCGGCATCGCCGCCTTCCGCAGCCGCCAGCAGGTGATGCGCTTCGACGCGGCGCTGCGCCGGGCGGGCATCGCCAGCCAGGTGGTTTCCACCCCCCGGGACGTAAGCGTCGGCTGCGGGCTTTCGGTGCGGTTCGACCTGCGGGACGCCCAGGCGGTTTTGGACGCGTATCAGCGCAGCCGCCCCGGGAACCTGATCGGGTTTTACCGGGTGGACCGCAGCGGATGGGAAAGACCGGTTGTATCCAGATTATAAAAAAGGCGGAGGGGATCCGAGAGATCCTCTCCGCTTTCTGCGTGTCGGTTTGTTTTTTTTTCAGCGCTGCTCCAGCACGGATTGCACTGCTGCCAGATGCTCCAGCAGACTGGCGCGGGTATCCAGGGTGGAAATGGTGGATCGCTGGGCCAGGGCCTCGAATTCGTCCAGATCCTTATCCAGCGCCTCGAACTGCTCCGCGGGCACGAGGCGGCTGCCCTCCCCGGACAGGGCGATGCTGATTTGATTGAGCTGCTCCATGTAATACACCTGCTGGCGCACCCGGGCAAGCTGCGCCGCGGTGGAGGACGTGGTGGAGCCGTTCAGGCGGTTCACCTCGTCCACCGCGGTGGCGGCGGAGCTGATCATGCGCTGATGGAACTGCAGCTGGGCGTTCCTGCGGTAAACGGAATTCCGGACGACGACGTACGTCAGCGCGGCCACCGCGATCACCAGGACGATGCAAACGAGGATCAATACGTTGCGCTGCAGTTTCAGATCGCCCCGCTGCATGGACACCCGGGGCCTGGTTTTCCCGTACATCATGGTTTCTTCGCCTTCTTTCGCCAGAAAAGTGGGGAAATAGCGCTGAAATCACCCGCGTTTTCTTTTTCCGGTGGGTGAGTAAAACATATTATACCACAGATCGGCCCGTTCGTAAAGCACAATCCGTTTCACCGGATCCGTCTTTACAAATTGTTTACGCAAAACGGGCCAAGGTGTGTTATAATAGGATCACGGCATGGGGCGAGGAAATCGGGAGGTTTGCCATGATTGCGTTTCAGGAGGTATCCAAGCGTTACGGAGCGCACCGGGCCCTGCGGGAGGTCTCTTTTTCGGTGCCCCGGGGGCAGGCGGTGGGGCTGCTGGGCCAGAATGGGGCGGGAAAATCCACCGCCATGAACATCCTGTGCGGATGCCTGGCGCCCTCCTGCGGCAGCGTGACCGTGGGGGGATACGACGTGACGATGGCGCCCCGTCAGGCCAAGCGGCTCATCGGGTATCTGCCGGAGCAGGCGCCCATGTACGACGAAATGATGGTGCGGGAATACCTGAAATTCGCCTGCCGGCTCAGGCAGGTGGAAAAGCGCGGCATGGAAGCGCATTTGAAAGAGGTCATGGAAAAAACGGGGCTTGCGGACGCGGCCGGCCGGAAGATCGGCAATCTGTCCAAGGGCTTCCGGCAGCGGGTGGGCGTGGCTCAGGCCCTGTGCGGCACGCCGGACGCGCTGATCCTGGACGAGCCTACCTCCGGGCTGGATCCCAAACAGAGCAGCGAGATGCGGGCGCTGATCCGCGCCCTGGCCGGGGAGCACACGATCCTGTTTTCCTCCCATATCCTCAGCGAAGTGCAGCAGATCTGCGACCGGGTGATCATCCTGCACAAAGGCCGGGTGGTCTGCGATCGGGATCTAAGGGAAACCGCCGGGGAGAAAAAGCCCCTGCGGGCGCTGATCGCCTGCGGGGAACAGGCGCTGCTGCCGGCGCTGCGGAGCCTGAAAAGCGTGAAGCGGATCGAAACGGAGAGGGGGAGCGAGCCGGGGCTGACCCGGGTGGTCCTGACGCCCGCGGCGGAGGGCGAAACGGAAAGGGAGCTGTTCGCGCTGCTTTCCCGGAACGGCTGGCCGCTGCTGCGGCTGACTCCCGTGGAGGACAGCTTGGAGGAGATCTTCCTCCGGGCCACGGAAACGGAAGAAGACTGACGGAAAGGGGGCGCGGATATGGGCGCCGTGTACCGGCGGGAAATGCAGAGCTATTTTTTTACCCCCGCCGCTTACGTGTTCCTGGGCGTGTTCCTGACGCTGGGCGGGATCTTTTTCGGCGTGGGCAATCTGGCCGCCCGCAGCGGGAACCTGCTGATGCTGCTGGCGCAGCTGAGCTACCTGTGGGTGCTGCTGACCCCGGTGCTCACCATGCGGCTCATCGCCGGTGAAAGGCGCAGCGGCACGGACCGGATGCTCTTCGCTTCGCCCTGCACCCTGACGGGAATGGTGGCGGGGAAATACCTGGCGGCCTGTACGGTGATCCTGCTGACGGTGGCACTGACGGGGGTATACCCGCTGCTGGTGGCGGCATACGGAAAACTGTACTTCGGGGAAACGGCGGCGGCGTACCTGGGGCTGCTGCTGCAGGGCTGCGCCTTCGCGGCCATGGACCTGTTCCTCTCCTGCTTCGCCCGCAGCCAGATGACCGCGGCGCTGGTGGGGGTGGGGGTGAACCTGGTGATGTGGCTGGCGGACGTGGTGGCCGACGCGTCGGCGGGGATCGTCCGTTCCGCGCTGAATTTCCTGAGCCTGTACCGGCGCTTCGCGCCCTTTGTGCGGGGGCAGCTGAGCCTGTCCAGCCTGCTGTATTACGTGCTGTTCATTTTCATTATGCTGTTTCTGAGCGTCCGGGCGCTGGACGCCCGGCGGTGGAGCGAGGCGCAGTCATGAGCGGAAAGAAATGGGCGGAACGCCTGAAAAACAACAGAAAACTGCGCTGCGGCGGCTTCTCCGTGCTGCTGACGGCCGTGGCGGTGATCCTGGTGCTCGGGGTCGCCGCGCTGGCGGACGTGCTGGAAAAACGTTATGCGCTTCAGGCGGATCTGTCCTTCAACGCCGCCACCACCCAGGGGGAAGTGACGGACGCGGTGCTTTCCCAACTGGACAAGGACGTGCGCATTTATGCCCTGACCCCGGCGGCGGGGGGCGACAAGACCCTGCTTTCCCTGCTGGATCGCTACGCCGCCGCCACGCCCCGCGTCGTCTGGACGGAGGAAAGCCTGGTGCGCTCCCCGGCCTTCGCCACGGCCTATCGGGATTCCGCGGGGGAAAGGCAGGTGACGGAGGAATGCGTGATCGTCCACTGCGATGAGACGGGCCGCACCCGGATCCTCAACGAGGACGATTATTACGTGTATTCCTACGACGTGGAGGCGGGAGTTTTCAGCGCGGCGGGCTATACCTATGAAAAAAGCCTGACGGAAGCGGTGCTTTACGTGTCCCGGGACGAGCTGCCCTGCGTGCAGATCCTCTTCGGCCACGGCGAGGTGACGGAGGAGGATGCGGCGCCGCTCCGGGAAACCCTGGCCGCCGGCGGCTTTGACAGCCGCACGGTGAATCTGAACGCCGGGGACGAACTGGACCCGGAGGGGGTGCTCATGATCCTTTCGCCCGTGTTCGATCTCACCGGGGAGGACCTGGAGAAGATCGCGGCGTTCACCGCACAGGGCGGGGATCTGTTCATCGTGAGCCAGTATTCCGATCCCCTGAACATGGAAAACTATAACGCGCTGCTGCGGTCCTGGGGCATTTCCTGCCGCCCGGGCCTGGTGATCGCCAAGGAGAGCGCCCGGGACAGCTATTACAACGGGCTGCCCGTGTATCTGCTGCCGTACATGCAGGATACCCAAATGACCCGGCCTCTGCTGGAGGCGGGGAAGGATATCCTGCTGCTGGGCGGCGTCCGGGCTTTCCGCCCGGAATCCCCTTCGCCCGGGAACGTGAGCCTGTTTCCCGTGCTGCTCACCGGCGACGCCTTCATCCGGGATTACGCCGACGGCGTCAGCCTTTCCCAGCAGCAGCCCGGAGACGAGGAGGGCGTGTTCCCCCTGGCCCTGTGGGCCGACCGGATCGAGGACAGCGGCAAGGTGAGCCACCTGTTCATCATCGGGAACCTGACGGTGTTCACCGACGAATGGGTGAAAAACAACACCGACGCTTCGGCCTTCCTGCTGCAGGCGGTGCGCACGCTGCAGGGCGGGGAGGCGCTGAATTTGAATATCCTGCCCAAAAACGCCCTGCGGGAGGGCCTGACGTTGAAGAGCCTCACGGCGCCCGTGATCGTGATCGCGCTGCTGCCGCTGCTGGTGATCCTTGCGGCGGCGCTGGTGCTGTGGCCCAGAAGGAACCTGTGATATGGAAAAAGCGCCCCGGAAAAAAGAAAAGCGCCCGATGAAGAAACGGACGGCGCTGCTGCTGCTCCTGACGGCGGCCATCGCCGCGGGGATCGCGGCGGTTTTGCTGCGCCCGGAAACCCAGCTGCCGCCTCCGCCGGAGCAGCCCGCCCAGGCGTATCTGCTGAACCGGCCCGCCGCGGAGATCCGGGAAATCGAGTGCCGGCCCCGGGAGGGCGCGGGCTTCCGCCTGATCCGGAAGGGAGAAAGCCTGATCCCGGAGGGCATGGAAACCGTAGCGCTGGAGGAAGGGCTGATCCAGGAGATCGGAGTGATGGCCGCGGAGGTGACGGCGGCGCAGACCGTGCGGGACGGGGAGGACGGCGCGGCGCTTGCGGATTTCGGCCTTGCGGACCCGGCGCTGCACCTGACCGTCCGGTATGCGGACGGGGAAGAAAAAACCGTGCTGTTCGGGGATCTGAGCCCCGAGGAAACGCCCCAGCGCTACGCCATGGCGGAGGGGGAACAAACGGTGTACACCGTGCTGGAGGCGGAATGCGAGCCCTTCTTCCGGGAACGGGATTACTTCCGGGCCTTCGATCAGCCCCGGCTGGACCCCTCGCTGCTGGATCGGATCCGCGTCCAAGGGGACGTCGTCCTGGACGCGCGCTACACCCCCAGCGGCTGGATCCTGGAAAAGCCGTACCGCTATCCCGCGGATCTGAAGCGTATGGACGCGCTGCTGAAAAAAATCGGCGACATGGCCTTCGATATGTGCCTGGGGAGCGCGGAGGAAGCCGATCTGTCCCTGTACGGGCTGGATGCGCCCGCCCTCACCGTGACGCTGACCCAGGCGCCCACGGTGATCACCGGCGAAGCCGCCACGGGAGAACAGGTGACGCTGGACGTGCCGGAAAAGGAATATACCCTGCTGGTGGGAGATGAGACCGGGAAAAGCGGCGTGTACGTGCTGTGGAAAGGGCAGGTGTTCCGCTCCAGCAATTTCCTCCTGGGCTTCTGGAAGGAAATGAACGCCGAAGGGCTGCTGCTGCTCAGGCCGGCGAATTTTCCGGCCAACGATCTGCAGCGCGTTTCTTTCGCGGCGGGGGAGGTGCGGAAGGCCTACTGGGTGGCGCTGGTGGAAAGCGTGACGGAAAACAATCAGATCGCCGTGGACGAATACGGCCGCACTCTCTACGAATGCGAAGTGACCCGGGATCCGGAGGGCGAAATCGTGGACCAGGAGGCGTTCCTCACCTGGTATCTGCAGCTGCAGTCCCTTCGGAGCGAGGGCCGGCTGCCGGAGGGGTATCAGCCCCAGGGCGATCCGGAAGCGGTGATCCTGCTCCAGAGCAATTCCATCAGCCGGGAAATCGCCCTGTACCCGTACGACGGTCTGCACGACGCTATCTGCGTGGACGGCACGGCGCTGTTCTATACAAGCCGCAGCTGGCTCGGGCAGGCGCAGGAAGCGCCGTAACCTCAGGGAATATACCCGAACGCCACGGCGGCCACGGCCCAGCCCGTGTTGTCCAGCCCCGCGCTGACGCTGCCCTCCGCCGGGACGGAAACGGTCAGGGCGCCGTCCGCCGGGAAGCAGTACACCGCGGCCCAGGGCGCGCCGCCGCGCAGCAGGGTGATTTTCCCTTCCCGGTGGAGCAGGGAAAGATAATCCTCCAGCCCCAGGCCCTGGATGTGCATGGCGGCGGCGTGGATGCGGCCGGTGTACAGCAGATGGATGTTTTCGCAGTTCCCTTCCCCGCGGCTCCCGGGGGCGTAGCGGCGGATGAAGCCGTAGCGCCACATATTCCCGGCCAGCCATTCCCCGGTTTCACTGCGCAGCAGGGGGTCGGCCCGGCTCATGTTCAGGGGGCCCAGCAGCCGGATATCCAGGGAAAGCCCCGTGCGGTGATCGCTTTCGGCGGGGCCGGGGGCGGCCGTCACGGCGCTGTTCAGGGCTTCGCTGACGGGCAGGATGCCGGTGTAGCGCCGCAGGGCGTCCCGGCGGCGGTCCTCCATCTGGGCGGCGGAAAGCGCGCCCTCGGTGATCCGCACGTCCTGGCTGAAGGGATGATCGAATTCCATGGCGCACAGGGCGTAGATCACCTCCTCCCGGAGCGCCGCGGTTTCCTCCGCGTTGAGATACGCGCCCACCATGGCGGTGACGGTGCGGGTGCTGGGGGCGGGATAGGCGCCGTCCAGGGGATGCTGCGGGCTGATCAGCGCCGCTTCGCCCAGGGCCATGCCTTTTCCCAGCAGCAGGGTCTTTTTTCCCGCGGCGTCCATCGCGCCCCGGCGCACCTCCCATTCCTCCGCCCGGGCGAGGACGGGGGATGTTTCCTTTGCGGCGGTCAGGGTGAACGCCGCCCCCGCGCCCAGCAGCAGAAGCGCGCCCAGCAGCAAAAGCGCAAACCGACGGGGACGGGGACGGAAAGGAACGGATTTCGTCTGCATGGATTCATCGCCTCCTGAATGGCATCAGTTTTTCCGTTTCATAGAAAATTTATGCTTTTCAAGCGGCAGAAAATGGCATATAATAATCACGTAAGCAACGCATAAGCGTTTCGAGGAGGAATACGGCATGAGCATCACCATGAAGCCCTTCGGCATCGACCAGATCGGCCGTCCAATGACGCTGTATACCCTGACGAATAAAAACGGCGCGTCCGTCTCCGTGCTGGATTTCGGCGCGCACCTGGTGTCCGTCCGGGTGCCGGACCGGGAAGGAAAGCTTGCCGACGTGTGCCTGGGATTTGACACCCTGGAGGAATACGATCAGAAGCCCGGCTTCCTGGGCGCCATCGTGGGGCGCTACGGCAACCGCATCGGCGGCAGCCGCTTTTCCCTGAACGGGCAGGAATATTCCCTGTTCCCCAACGACGGGAAAAACAGTCTTCACGGCGGCCGCGAGGGCTTTGACAAGAAATGGTGGAAGGGGCAGACCCTGGAGGCCGAGGGCGAGGACGCCCTGGTGCTCACCTACGTGGCCCACGACGGCGAGGAAGGATACCCCGGAAAGCTGCGGGTGCAGGTGACCTACGCCTGGGACGATCAAAACGCCCTGACCATCCGGTATCTTGCCCAGTCCGACAAGGACACCGTGGTGAACCTGACCAACCACGCTTACTGGAACCTGGCGGGGGCCGGGGCGGGGAACATCCTGGACCATACGCTGCAGATCAACGCCGACTGCGTCACCGACGTGGACGACGAATTGATCCCCAACGGAAAATATGCGGACGTGACCGGCACGCCCCTGGACCTGCGTGCGCCCACCCGCATCGGCGACGGCATCGCCCGGATGGGGGAATGCCACCTGATGGAGAACGTGGCGGGCTACGATATCAACTACGTGCTCCGGGGCGAGGGCATGAAGGAAGCCGCCGTGCTCTATGACGCCGGCAGCGGCCGGGAAATGCGGGTGCTGACCGAGGAGCCGGGCATCCAGTTCTACAGCGCCCAGACCATGGATCAGACCGGCAAGGGCGGCGCGCATTACGGCAATTTCGCCGGGGCCGCGCTGGAGACCCAGCATTACCCCGACAGCCCCAATCATCCGGAATTTCCCTCCACCGTCCTCAAGGCGGGGGACGTGTACAAGACCGCGACGGTGTATGCCTTCTCCGTTCGCTGAGAGGAAAAACGAAGCCGGGCCCGGACGGGGTCCGGCATTTTTATGGAAAATATGATGCGGGCGGCATAAACCGCCGGGAAAGGCCATATATAGTACAGACGGGGCAAAGGGGGCGTTTGTTTCGCTTTGCGCGAAAAAGAAAGAAAATTGTAACCAGTGTAAAACACGCGGTTTTTGCCCCGGCATCTATTGGAATCCATGGCGGGATATGGTATACTTATCATCAAGCAGGCAGGCCCTGCGCATCCCTGAAAGGAAGCGAGAGGATTATGAAAAAGCTGATCAGGATCGTTTTCGTGCTGGCGCTGCTATCGGCGCTGGCGCTGCCGCTGACCGCGGCCCTGGCGGAAGATAACGCCACGTATGTGCGCACTTCCATCATGTATGTGCGCACCGGCAACACCGGGCGGCTGCACCTGCGCACCCAGCCCAGCGTGCAGGCTGCGTCCCTGGGGCTGTACGCCAACGGTACCCCCGTTACGGTGCACAGCACCCAGAACGGTTGGGCCACTGTGACAGTGGGCGGCCAGAACGGCTTTATGCTCCTGAGCTGCCTTTCCGCCATTCCTCCCGTGGGGCCCGTTCCCACGACCGTGCCCTGGACGGTGGTGACCCCCGTGCCGACGGAGGATACCACCCTGTACGTCCGGACCGGCAACACGGGCAAGCTGCACCTGCGGGAGCAGCCCACCACCGCGTCCCGGTCGCTGGGGCTGTTCCCCAACGGCACCGCGGTGCAGGTGACGGCCCGGGTGGGCAATTTCGCTTTCGTCCGGGTGGGCGGACTGCAGGGCTATATGATGCTGCAGTTCCTTTCCGGCAATTCCCCGGCGCCGGCGCCCCAGCCCGGGCAGCCGACCCCTCCGCCCTTTGATCCCGCCAGGGCCACCACGCTGTACGTCTGGACCGGCAATTCGGGCAAGCTGCATCTGCGGGAAGCGACCAGCACTTCGTCCCGGTCCCTGGGGCTGTTCCCCAACGGCACCGCGGTGCTGGCCATCCCCCTGGGCAACGGCTGGGCCCAGGTGCAGGTGGGCGGGCTGCAGGGCTATATGATGATGGGCTTCCTGTCCACGGTCAACGGCGGCCCGGCCCCCGTGCCCTCCCCTGTGCCCGTAGTGTCCCCCACGCCAGAGCCGGGCACCAGCCCCGCGCCTGCCCCCGTGGCGGTGACCATGTATGTGGCCACCGGCAATTCGGGCAAGCTGCACCTGCGTGAGAATGTCAGCATGTCCTCCGCGTCCCTGGGCCTGTATCCCAACGGCACCGCCGTCTCCGTATGGAACACGGTGGGCAACTGGTGCCAGGTGACGGTGGCGGGGCAGAACGGCTATATGATGCGCCAGTTCCTGACCACCACGCCTCCCGGCGTCGTGGTGACGCCCACTCCGGTCCCCGGCACCACTCCCGGGCCGACCCCCGTGCCCGGCACCGCCACCGTGACCCAGCCCAACAATTCCTTCGTGAACCTGCGCTCCCGTCCCCACAGCGAGGAGGACAACGTCATCGCCAAGATCCCCAGCGGCACGGTGGTAGAGCTGCTGGAAAGGGGAGAAACCTGGTGCCGCATCCGGGTGAACGGTCAGGAGGGCTGGATGATCTCCTGGTATCTCAAGTGATCGGGAGCGGATCGGTTTTCTGAAAAAAACACAATAAAAGCGCGCATGCGTGCGCGCCGCGGGCCCCGGGGCTTTTCCCCCGGGGCTTTTTGCCGGAAAAACGGGAAAAAACGAAAAAGGGTTATTGACACGGGGCCGTATCTGTGGTTTAATGTTTTCTGCTGAAAAGTTTAGTTTTTCTAAACCGACGGCTAAGGAAAATGTTTAGTTTATCTAAACTTATCTGTGGGAAAGGGGGGACGCGGGTGAAGATCGGTGAAAAGCTCAAGCAGCTGCGGCTGCAGCGGCAGCTGACCCAGGAAGAAGTGGCGGACCGGTGCGAGCTGAGCAAGGGGTTCATTTCCCAGGTGGAAAGGGACCTGGCCTCGCCCTCCATCGCCACGCTGACGGACATGCTGGAATGCCTGGGCAGCAATCTCAAGGATTTCTTCTCCGAAACGGGGGACGAAAAATACGTCTTTTCCCGGAACGACATGTTCGTCAAGGAAGACGGGGAAACCCTCCGCGGCAGCATCACCTGGCTGGTGCCCAGCGCCCAGAAGAACGACATGGAGCCCATCCTGGTGGAGCTGGGGGAAGGCGGCCGCACCCAGGAGCTGCCCCCCCACGAGGGAGAGGAATTCGGCTACGTGCTGGGGGGCACCCTGATGCTGCACGTGGACGGAAAGATGCTGCGGGTCCGGGCGGGGGAAAGCTTTTCCCTGCATCCCGGCGCGGTGCATTGGGTGGAAAACACGGGGAAGCGCAAGGCCCAGCTGCTCTGGGTGTCCACGCCGCCCACATTCTGATCAAGGGGGATCCGCACGATGGAAGACAAGCGCCTCATCACCCTGGAGGATATTTCAAAGGCCTACGACGGCGTCACGGTGCTTAACCACATCAACCTCTATATCCGTCAGAAGGAATTCGTCACCCTGCTGGGTCCCTCCGGCTGCGGGAAGACCACCACGCTGCGCATCATCGGCGGCTTTGAAAGGGCCGACAGCGGCCGGGTGATCTTCGACGGCCAGGATATTTCCGATATCCCGCCCTACAAGCGCCGGGTGAACACGGTGTTCCAGAAATACGCCCTGTTTCCCCATCTGAACGTGAAGGACAACATCGCCTTCGGGCTCAAGATCAAAAAAATGTCCGCGGCGGAGATCCAGAAAAAAGTGGATTACATGCTGGATCTGGTGAACCTGTCCGGCTTCGGCAAGCGCAGCGTGGAATCCCTCTCCGGCGGGCAGCAGCAGCGCATCGCCATCGCCAGGGCCCTGGTGAACGAGCCCGAGGTGCTGCTGCTGGACGAGCCCCTGGGCGCGCTGGACCTGAAGCTGCGCAAGGAAATGCAGCTGGAGCTCAAATCCATGCAGCAGCGCCTGGGCATCACCTTCCTCTACGTCACCCACGACCAGGAGGAGGCCCTCACCATGAGCGACACCATCGTGGTGATGCAGGGGGGCAACATCCTGCAGATCGGCACCCCCAAATCCATCTACGACGAGCCCAGCAACGCCTTCGTCGCCAACTTCATCGGCGAAAGCAACATCTTCTCCGGCATCATGGTGCGGGACGAGCTGGTGCACTTCTGCGGCGCGGACTTCCCCTGCGTGGACTCCGGCTTCGGGGAGGACAAGCCCGTGGACGTGGTGATCCGGCCCGAGGACGTGCTGCTGGTGGGCGAGGACGTGGGCCAGGTGACGGGCGTGATCAAATCCGTGCTCTTCAAGGGCGTGCACTACGAAATGATGATCGACGCGGGCCATTCCATCTGGAAGGTCCATTCCACCACCATGCAGCCGGAAGGCAGCCGGGTAGGCCTGTCGGTGGTGCCCTTCAACATCCACATCATGCACCCCATGCAGGAAGAGGACAAGCAGCCGCAGGAGGAAGACGCGCAATGACCGATTTTCAGGTGCCCGTTTGGGGCTACTGGGTGATGGGCGCGGGCCTGGCGGCGTTCCTGACGCTGGTGGGAATGTACGTGAAAAAGAACCGCGGGTTCAAGCGCCCGCTGTTCGCATCGCCCTACGTGCTGTGGCTGGCGCTTTTCACGGTGATCCCCTGCCTGCTGGTGGCGTATTTTTCCTTTACCGATCCCGCGGGCAATTTCACCCTGGACAATTTCAAGAATTTCTGGGACAGCAATTACAACGCCCGCAAGGCCATGGACCCGGAGGAGCTGGAAAGCTATCTGGCCATGGGGCTGTCGCTGGAGGATCTGGGCCTGGCCCGGAACGCCATCAACATCGACACCCTGGTGTTCTCCCTGTGGATGGCCTTCCTGTGCACCGCGATCTGCCTGCTGCTGGGCTATCCCGCGGCGCATATCATGGCCGACCGGGAATTCAGGCTGGGGCCCACCCTGGTGATCCTCTTCATCGTGCCCATGTGGATGAATTTCCTGCTGCGCACCATCGCCATGATGAGCCTGCTGGAGGACAACGGCCTGATCAATAACGTGCTGGAAATGATCGGCGTGGGCAGGCAGAAGCTGCTGAACAACCTGGCGGCGGTGCAGCTGGGCATGGTGTACAATTTCCTGCCCTTCATGGTGTTCCCCATTTACAACGTGCTCAACAAAATGGATTACAAGCTGTCTGAGGCCGCCATGGACCTGGGGTGCGACAAATGGCACACCTTCTACAAGGTCACGCTGCCCCTGTCGGTGCCCGGGGTGGTCAGCGGCATCACGATGGTGTTCATGCCCGCCGTCACCACCTTCTATATCTCCCGGCTGCTGGGCGGCGGCAAGGTGCAGCTGTTCGGCGATCTGATCGAAGCGAAATTCCTTTCCACCAGCCTGAACGAATGGAACGTGGGCAGCGCCCTGAGCCTGATCATGATGATCCTGATCCTGGCCTCCCTGGGGCTGCTGCGCAAGGCGGATCCGGAAGGGGAAGGGGGCGGCATCGTATGAAAACGCTCAAGCGTATTTATCTGGGCCTGATCCTTCTGTTCCTCTACATCCCCATCGTGGTGCTGATCATTCAGTCCTTCAACGCGGGGGAGAGCCGCGCCAAATGGGAAGGCTTCTCCCTCATCTGGTACGGCAAGCTCTTTGACGATCCCAACATCATGAACGCCCTGTGGATCACGGTGAGCATCGCCGTGCTGGCCGCCCTGTTTTCCACCATCCTGGGCACATTGGCGGCCATCGGCATCCACGCCATGCGCAAGCGGCCCCAGGCCCTGATGCTGACGCTGAACAATATCCCCATGACCATGCCGGATATCGTCACCGGCATCAGCCTGATGCTCCTGTTCATCTTCACCAAGGTGGAGCGCGGATACGTGACCATGCTTTTGGCCCACATCACCTTCGACGTTCCCTACGTGATCCTGTCGGTGATGCCCAAATTGCAGCAAATGAACAAGAACAGCTACGAAGCGGCGCTGGACCTGGGGGCGACGCCCATGTACGCCCTGTTCCATGTGATCCTGCCCGAGGTGATGCCGGGGGTGATCACCGGCGCGATGCTGGCCTTCACCCTCTCCCTGGACGATTTCACCATCAGCTATTTCACCACCTCGCCCCTGGTGCAGAACCTGTCCACCCTCATTTACTCGCAGGCCCGCAAGGGCATCAAGCCCACCATGAACGCCCTGTCCGCGCTCATGTTCGTGGTTCTGCTGGTATTGCTGCTGCTGGTCAACAAGCGGACCGACAGCCAGGAACAATAATCATTTTTTGAACGGAGGACACGACCCATGAAAAAGAAAGGCCTGATCATCGCTCTGGTTGCCCTGATTGCCGTTGCCGCCATCCTGATTTTTGTGCTGCCCAGGAAGGGCGCCGAAACGCCCGTGACCAGCACGGAGCAGGTCCCGGCCGCCGGCAAGGTGGTAAACGTGTACAACTGGTACGACTACATGGACGAAGAGGTGTTCGATCTTTTCGAGCAGGAAACCGGCATCCACGTGAACAGGATGTACTTCACCACCAACGAGGACATGATGGTGCAGGTGCGGGTCAGCCCCGGCGCCTATGACCTGGTATTCCCCTCCGATTACTGCGTGGAGCGCATGATCAGGGAGAATATGCTGGCGGAGATCAATTTCGATAACGTGCCCAATTTCTCCAACATCAGCAAGGACCTGGTAAACCCGGATTACGACCCCGAGAACAAATACAGCGTGCCCTTCATGTGGGGCACCGTTGGCATCCTGTACAATACCAAGCTGGTGAGCGATCCGGTGGATTCCTGGGGCATCCTGTGGAATGAAAAGTATGCCGACAATATCTTCATGCTGGATTCCATCCGCGACACCATGGGCGTGACCCTCAAATACCTGGGCTATTCCATGAACACCCGGGAAGTGCCCGAACTGAAGGCCGCCACGGATAAGCTGATCGAGCAGAAGCCCCTGGTGAAGGCCTATTACGTGGATGAAACCAAGGACAAGATGGTGGCGGGCGAAGCGGCCCTGGCCGTGATGTACTCCGGCGACGCCCTTTACGCCATGGAAAAGAACGAGGATCTGGCCTACGTGGTGCCCAAGGAAGGCAGCAACGTGTGGATCGATCCCATGGTGATCCCCGCCACGGCGAAGAACAAGGAAAACGCCGAAAAGCTGATCAACTTCCTGTGCCGCCCGGACATCGCCAAGAAGAACTGCGAATACATCTGGTATTCCTCCCCCAACGCCGCGGCCATCGAGCTGATGGGCGAGGATTATACCGAGAACACCACCATCAATCCCTCGCCGGACGTGATCCAGCGCTGCGAATTCTTCCACGATATCCCCGACGATAAGCTGACGGTCTACAATTCGTTCTGGGGCCAGGTAAAAAATGCAAAGTAAGAAATGGATGATCCTTTGCGCGGGGCTGATGTGCATGCTGCTCGTCAGCCTCTGCGCGTCTGCCTGCGCGGAGGAGTACCGCACCCTGAAGGTGGGCTCCGAGGGATCGGACGTGAAGCAGTTCAAAACCGCCATGTACTGGCTGGGGTACTTCAAGGACAAGAACGTGTCCGACCAGTACAATTCCCTGACGGCGGAAAGGGTAAAGCTGCTGCAGAAGAACAACGGCCTGGAAGAAACCGGGGAAGCGGACGCGGAATTGCAGGCGCTGGTGTATTCGGGAAAATGCGTGCCCGGCACCATGGGCCCGTCGCCCTCCCCGGTGCCGCCGCCCACCCCCGTGCCCACCCCGGCGCCCACGCCCATCCCCATGCCCCCCCAGACGGCGGAGGGCTTCCTGGCGGACGCGGCGGAGGGCGAAGAATTCATTTTCGCGGACGCCGACGCGGGAAAATGGGTCTACGCTTCCGCCTCCCTGTACATCGAAATCACCCGGTATACGGAAAAATGGACGCCCCTGGTGTGGTACGAGGCGGACATCCATTGCAGCCCGGAATCGCCGCTGGTTTCCTATACGCAGCCCAACGGCAAACGGCCGGCCGGCACCAAGCTGATCGACCCGCTGCTTTTCGCCCGGCAGAACAGGATCGTGCTGGCCCTGTCCGACGATCATTACGGCCACCGGATCAACGAAAAGGTGGACGGCTCCGCCGGCATCATCATCCGGGAGGGCCAGGTGATCGCCACGGACGATAAAACGCCCTTCAGCGTGTGCAGCCTGGACGTGCTGGCGGTGTTCGGCGACGGCAGCATGAAGACCTTCGCCCACAAGGCCCACACCGCCCAGGAATACCTGGATATGGGCGCCGTCTCCACCTATTCCTTCGGCCCGATCCTGGTGCAGGACGGGGCGCTGTCGGAAGCGGTATTGAAGGATAAAAACCATTACCATGAGCCGCGGATCGCCCTGGGCATGATCGAGCCGTATCATTATTTCGTGCTTTGCGTGGAAGGGCGGCAGGAGCGGTCCAAGGGCGCGGAGATCCGGTGGATGGCGGAGCGCATGCTGGAAAGGGGCGTGCAGGAAGCGCTGAACCTGGACGGCGGCGGCACGGCCATCCTGGTGTTCATGGGAGAAAGGGTCAACCGCCGGGGCAACTACTCCACCCGCGTGGTGGGCAGCATGACGGGCTTCGGCGTATCCGAGCAGGTGCCGGAGCCGGCGAAATAGGGCCTTTCCGGAAAAACGAACGGGTCAGGGATCATGCTGACCGGGTATGATCCAAAAGAATAAAAAACCCGAAGGACAGCGGAGAGAATGAGCAGGCGCATTTCCGCTTTGTCCTTCGGTTTTTTGCTTTATACTTCCTCTATGCCGGCCCTTTTCTCAGCCGGGGGATCAGGCGGTTCAGCTTCAGGTCGTTCCAGTCGATCACTTCGATGTCCAATTCCGCGGCCCGGCGGCGCATCTGGAGCCGGCCCTTCGCCTCCGGGGCGGAGGTGACGATTACCGCCCGGGAGCCCTTGCCCCCGAACCGGTCCCGCAGGATCGCCAGCTCGTTGAGGGCCTCGGTTTTGATTTCGGCGGTCTTGCAGCTGATGAACACCGGCTGCACGCCCCGGACGGCCATCACGTCGATTTCATTGGTGACGGCGTTGCGCTTGTTGGCGTCGGCGTTCCACTGCACCACCGCGCTGAGGATCACATCGTCAAAGCAGCCCGCGGCCAGGCACGCCCGGTACACCTGCAATTCCAGCACCGAGCCCATGTCCCGCAGCCAGAAGCGGGTCATGGCGTCCGGAAAGCGGAAGGAAACCTCCTCCCCGTCCACATGAAGATCCAGGATCAGCCCGGCGTCCGCAAAATCCCTCAGCAGGGATTCGTCCGCCGTCACGATGCCGTTTTCCCCCCGGCCCGTGCGCTTGCCCCGGGCGGCCAGGCTGTCGGCGGCGGACAGGCGCTGGATGTAGCCGATCTGGCGGTTCCAGACCCGGCGGTGGGCGGCGTAGATCCGGAACAGGGTGTCGATCTCCGCCAGGCGCCGGGGCAGTTCCTGATTGTCCTCCCGGCCCGGCAGCAGCGTGCCCCCCGCCATCAGGAAGCAGCTTTCCGCGTCCAGGCGCACGGTGCAGGGCAGGTTCCGGGCGAAGGGGGCGTTTTTGATCTCAAAGAAGGCGTTTTTCCGCCGGCTGTAGGTGAACACCGGGATATCGCCCGAAATGGCCCCCGCGGCGAACAGCGCCGCGTCGCCGCCGCCGGAAATGTCGATGGCGCAGTCTTCCCGGGTGTCCAGCACGCGGCGCAGCGTCTTTTCCACCTTCACTGCGTCCAGCAGGCTTGCGGAAACGAAGGAAAGGCGGACCTGGCAGCCCCGGCGGGCGAAATACGTTTTCAGCGCCCGGCGGAAGGCGTGGTTCCCGGCGATTTCCGGCGGGCACACCAGCACCGTTTCCTCCGGACGGAACATTTCCGTGGCCAGCACGTTTTCGATGGGCCGCTCGTCGTAAAGCTCGATCAGGGTTTTCATTTGCCTTCTCCCAGCAGCAGCCAGGCGGCGGACCGGGGCGCCAGGCGCAGCCGGCCTCCTTCCGCGGCGGGCGCTTCGCCCAGCTGATACAGCGCCTTGTTCACTTTTTCCGGCAGGGGGCAGAAGCGCGCTTCATCGGCGGGGTTCAGGGCCACGAGCACACGCTCGCCCCCGTCGGTCCGCTCATAGGCCAGGGGCACGCCCGGCGCGCCGTCCGAAACAAAGCGGATCTCCCCCCGGCTCTGCAGCGCGGGATGGGTTTTGCGCACCGCGATCTGCCGCCGGATCTCGCTGCGCAGGGAGGCGGGGTCGCCGCACTGGGCGGCGGCGGTGGGCCGGTCCGGGGACGGGTCCTGGGGGATATACAGCTTTTCCTTCGGCGCGGAGGAGAAGCCGGCGTTTTCGCTTTCGTCCCACTGCATGGGGGAGCGGCTGCCCGTGCGGCCGTAGCCGCCTTCTACGGAAATCAGGCCCTCCACGTACCGCATGCCGATCTCGTCGCCGTAGTAAATGAAGGGCGCGCCGGGCATGCTGAGCAGGAAGGCGAAGGCGATTTTCAGATGGTCCCCATGAAGGAAGCGGGCCAGCCGGTCCATATCGTGATTGCCGGAGGGGATGCAGATCAGGCCCTTCCGCTCCGTTTTCTCATAGCTGGCCCAGTACTTCTCCACGAATACCGACGCGTCGCCCGCGCCGGAAAAGAAGGGGGAGGCGCACCGGAACAGATCGTTGTAATGGGTGGGGCCCCAGGGCAGAAGGAAATCCATGTGGAAGCCGCCCTGCAGGCTCTTGTCCGGCTCCCCCCATTCGGATACCAGGGCGGCGTCGGGGTATTCCCGGTCCAGGAACGCCCGGAAATCCCGCCAGAGAGCGACGGTGCCCTTGCCCTCCGGATCGCCCTTCACCAGGGAGCCCGCCATATCCACCCGGAAGCCATCGCACCCCAGATCCAGCCAGAAGCGCATCACGTCCCGCATGGCTTCGCGGGTCGCCAGGGGCCCCGGAGCGTCCATGGGCTGCTGCCAGGGCTTTTCCGGGTGCAGGAAGCCGTAATTCAGGGCGGGCTGGTGGGTGAAGAAATTCACCGCGCAGCTGCCGTCCCGGGGGCCGATGCCCCGCAGGGAGGCGCAGCCCGTGGGCTCCTCCCAGATGCAGTCGGTCCAGATATAGCGGTCGGTATATTCGTTTTTCTCCGCCTGCATGGAGGCCTTGAACCAGGGATGCTCCCAGGAGGTGTGGCCGGGCACCAGATCCATTAGCACCCGCAGCCCCCGCCTGTGCGCTTCCTGAAACAGCTTTTCCGCGTCCCCGTTGGTGCCGTAGCGCGGGGCGATGCGCAGGTAATCCGATACGTCGTAGCCTGCGTCCAGGAAGGGGGAAGCAAAGCAGGGATTCAGCCACAGGGCGGTGCAGCCCAGGTCCTTGACGTAATCCAGGCGGCGGATGATCCCCTGCAGATCTCCGATGCCGTCCCCGTCCGTATCCTGGAAGGACTGGGGATAGATCTCGTAAAACACGGCGTTTTCAAGCCATTGGGGCATACGCGGCACGGCGGGCGCCTCCTTTCATGCTTATCGGGTCAGATTCCTGACCCATTTGAATTTTTTCAGCCGGACCATCACCCAGGGGATCTTGCCCACTTCGTCCAGGCAGGTGCAGGCGTACACCGCCAGCACGGGCCATTGGAAGGCGAAGGCCCCCAGCAGCGCCAGGGGAATGGCGACGCCCCACATGCACACCGCCAGGGAATACATGTCGAACACCGTATCGCCCCCGCCGTCCAGCACGCCGTTGATGGTGACGGTATTGACGCAGCGGCCGATCATGTACACCGCCATAATGATCATCATGCCGGTCAGATGCTCCTGGGCGTCCTCCGTCAGCTTCACCAGATGGGTGATCAGGGGGGTCAGGGCCAGCACCGCGGCGGTGGAGCAAAAGCCGATGATAAAGGATACGTTGGTGAGCTTCAGCCCGTAGGCCTTGCCTTTTTCCAGGTCGCCCGCCCCCAGCTCGTTGCCCACCATGATTCTGGCGGCGTTGCCGATGCCGTCGCAGACGCAGCAGATCAGATCCCGGACCACGGCGGCCACGGCGTTGGCGGCGGCGGCGTCCTTGCCCATATGGCCTATGATGGCGGTGTACGAAGTGAAGCCCACGCCCCAGAACAGCGCCCCGCCCATCAGCGGCAGGCATTGGCGCAGGAAATCCTTTTCCAGCTGCCTGCGCCTTGCGAACAGCCGCCGAAAGATCGGCCGCAGATAGCCGGGGGTTTCCGATACGATCAGGCACAGCGACAGCTCGATCCCCCGGGCCAGGGTGGTGGCCGCGGCGGCGCCCCGGGCGTTCATGGGGTCCAGCACCCCGGGCACGCCGAAGATCAGCAGGGCGTTGAATACGATGTTGAGCCCCACGGCGGCGGAGGAGATCCAGGCGCTGGCCGCCGCCCGGTCTGTCACCTTCATGGCGGTCAGATAGCACTGGGAGATCCCGGTCAGCAGGTAGGACCAGCCGGCCACGCGCAGGTATTCCGCGCCGATTTGGATGATGGGATCGTCGTGGGAGAAAATGCGCATGAGCGCCTCGGGGATCAGTTCGCACCCCGCGAAGAATACCAGCGACACCGCGCCGGCGAACAGCAGCATGATGTGCAGCAGGTCCTCCACGGTTTTTTGGTCCTTCTTGCCCCAGTACTGCGCCCCCAGGATGCCCCCCGCCCCTACCACGGCGCTGAGGAACATGTTCTGGATGAACTGGATCTGGGTGGCCAGGGACACCGCCGCCATTTCATTCTGGTCCACGCTGCCCAGCATCAGCGCGTCCGCGGCGGCGACGGAGGCCAGCATCAGGCTCTGGAAAGCGAAGGGCAGTGTCAGCTGCCGCAGCCGGCCGTAAAATGCCTTGCGATCGACGGTCATTTGTTTCTCCGGTGCCGATTATTCGGTGATTTCGATGGGATGCCCCTCAAAGCCCGCCACACAGCTTTCGTAATAGCCGTCGCCGGTGACCCGGGGGCCGGAGAGGACGGGGTATCCCGCCAGGCGCAGCCGTTCCGTCAGGGCGTCCACCTGCGCCCGGCTGCCGACGCTGAAGGCCAGGTGGGCATAGCCTGTGGGCAGCGCGCCGGGATCGGAGATCCTGAGGCCCGGGCGGGTCATGATCTCCAGGCGCGCGCCGCCGTCAAAGGAGAGGAAGTACGAACGGAAATTGGTGGTTTCGTTGTGATATCCGGCGTTCGCCTTTCCGCCGAAGAAGCGGACGAAGAAATCCCGCGCGCCCTCCGGGTCGAAAACGTACAGGGCGGCATGTTCGATCCTCACGGCCCGCTCCTTATTCCGCCAGGGTGCCCATGGGGTCCCAGGGCTCCAGGACGATGGGCTCCTGTTCGGCGAAAGCGGCCAGATCGCAAAGGTATTCCTTTTCCACCGCCGCCTGGAACACGTACTGGTCGAACCAACTGTCCGAGCAGATGTAGTATCCCTTGTCCCCGTGGGCGTCGCCCCAGCTGTTTTCGATCTTCCAGCGGGTGGGCCTGCCCTCGTCCAGGTTCACCCCGGTGATCACCATGGCGTGGTTCATGGCGGCGAAGCCGTAATCCAGGCTGTCTTCCTTGGAAATATCCAGATCCAGCCCGGTGAGCAGCGGCGCATTGAAGCTCCCGTCATCCCAGATGCCCGCTTCCCGGTCGCCGAACTTGCCCACGTCGCTGCCGAACCAGACCACCTTGCCGGCTTGCAGCTGGCGGATCACGCACTGCTTGAATTCGTCCATGGTCAGGTTCAGGTGCTTTACGGGGCGGCCGCCCACCACGTTGCCCAGGAATTTCACGGTATAGGTTTTATGGTACGGCTTGTCCCGGGTGGGGGCGTTGATGATGCTGACGGTGTCGTTCAGCAGGCCGCCCACGTATTTTTCGGTGAAGGCTCGGGGCGTCATGCCCTTTTCGATGTGATAAACGCCGTCCTTGTCGGTGTATTCGAAATCAAAGGTCCGGGGCGGCTCGGCGTAGCAGGAGCAGAGGAAGCCGTAGATATCCCCCAGCATTTTTTCCTTTTTCCCGCGGATCTCTTCCGGGGAGGCGCTCCGGCCAACGAGGGCCCGCAGCTTCACCGCGCAGGCCTTGAGGCTGCGGTTCAGCAGGTGGTTCATATTCCGGGTGTTGGCGGACTGGTAGGTTTCCCCGAACACGTCCTTGGGCACCACGCCGTATTTGCTTACGATATTGGCGAACATATCCCACTGGCCGCCGTCGTGCACCCCGGTCTGCAGCAGGAAGGAGACCGTGCGGTCGTCGGTGGGCAGGGAAGCGGTCTCTACCATGGCCTCCAGGAAATAATTGGCGCGCTCGAATTTGTCCCAGAAGGCCATGTAGCTCTGCGACAGCTCAAAATTCTTGAGGTTCAGCGTTTTGGCGATGCGTTCGCGCAGCACGTTCAGCGCGGCGAAAAGCCAGCAGCGGCCGCTGTGCTCCTGATTGGTGACGGGCAGCGTTTCGATTTCCAGGGAGAATTTGCGCCTGCGGTTCAGCTGGGGCACGGGGGAATAGCAGGCGTCCATCACGTCCTGCTTGCTCAGGGCCAGGGTGGCGATGCGCCGGGCGTCGGACGTGCGGTAAGCGTGGGACCAGGCGTCCAGGCTTGCCTGGGTGATCGGCGTTTTATTCATAAGAACGGCTTCCTTTCTTTTGTGAATGGTTTCCCGTACCATTATACATGATTCCGCAGGCTGGGACAAGCGCTTTTCCGGCGTTCCGCACGTGTCCGTTGCGCGTTTTTTCCGGGTGTGATACAATACGGAAAAAGGAGGTTGCCGCCGTGCGCCGTTTTTTCTGCCTGATGCTCGCCCTGGCGCTGCTGGGGCTGCCGTCCTGCTCCCGGGGGGAGGAGGACAGCTTTGTGGTGGTGGAGGATGACAGCGTTCTGCGCCCGGATCCCCGCCGCCAGGCCCGGGCGCTGATGCGGCTGATGACGGAGGAGGAGAAGGTCTGTCAGCTGTTTCTGGTGACGCCGGAAATGCTGACGGGGGAAAAGTACACCCTCGCGCTGCCGGAAGGCAACGTTTTTTCCCGGTATCCCGTGGGGGGCGTGGCGCTGTACGGGCAGAACATCGCATCGGAAACGCAGCTGGCGGCCATGACCGCTTCCCTGCAGGCCCAGGCCCGGGCGGCGGGGATGCAGCCCCTGTTCATCGGCGTGCACGAAGCGGGAGGCAGCCTGTCCCGGGTGGCCGGCAAGCTGGGATGGCCTTATGCGCCGGAGCCGGAGGACATGCCCGGAATCGCGGAGGACGCCCGGCAGGCGGGGGCGTACATCGGCGGGTACCTTGCGCCCCTGGGGATCAATCTGGACTTCGCCGTGCCGCTGGATATGCAGATCGCAGCGGAGAGCGACGTATCGGGCCGCACCTTCGGCGCGGACCCCGCCCGGGTATCCCTGCTGGCCGGGGGCTTCGCGGAAGGGCTGCGGGAGCAAGGCGTGGTCCCCTGTTTCGGGCACTTCCCCAACGACGGCAGCCTGAGCAAGAAGAATTATTACGGCACGGCGGTGAACCGCCGCAGCCTGGAGGATATGCGGCGGACGGAATTTTTGCCTTATGCGGATCAGATCGCCGCGGGGGCGGAAATGATCATGATGAGCCACGGCGTCGCCCGGGGCCTGGGGGACGATGTGCCCGCCTCCCTGTCCGCCCGGATGATCGGCATTCTCCGGCAGGAAATGGGCTACGACGGCGTGGTGATCACCGAATCCCTGCGCATGCCCTGCATCGTCAGCTTTTATAAGCCCGGAGAGGCCGCGGTCCTGGCGCTGCAGGCGGGGGCGGACCTGGTTTTCCTGCCTTCGGATCTGCCCGCCGCCGTCCAGGCGGTTTTCCGCGCCCTGGATACGGGGAGCCTTACGTGGGACCGGATCGATCAAAGCGTGGAAAGGGTGCTGGCCCTCAAGATCAGCGCCGGGGTGATCCGCTGATACGCCGGCGGGATCCGGGTTAAATGGAAAGAATTGCTTGCAATTATGTAACAGTTATGTTACAATTAATCCAGCCCATGAAGCGAAAGCGCGTGCGCTGGAAAAAACGGTACGCTGAAAACGGAATCAGGATGAAGACTGGAAGGGTTTTCATCTTTACGGGGCGACCCGCCGGAAATCGCTTTCAGGCCCGGGCGCGTCTTTCAGGCCATCGGGGGGAATCGAATGAAAAAGGAGCTGCTGAAGCTTCTGCTGGAAAAGCTGCCTGCGGCGCAGGTGCTGGAATACCTGGATGAAACGTCATTTGATGAAATGGCGGTTGTTGACGTACAATCGGACCGGTACAGCAACATGGCGCGCACGGAGGGCCGGTTCAGGATCACGCCCTCCGAGGGCGCGTACAGCACGCTGTTTGAATATACCTATGAAAAAATGGTGCACCCCGACGACCGGGAGACCTACCGCCGCCTGATGGCCCCGGAAAACCTGGCTGCGCAGCTGGAAAACGCCGAAATGCCCGGCGTGTTTTGGATGGAGATCCGCCTGGATACGGTGGACGGCGCGTGGTGCGCTGCCCGCAGCGTGGTGGTGGGCGGGCCGCGCTTCGGCATGAAACGGGGCGCGGCGCGGTGCTATGTGTACGACGCCTCCCGGGACGCGGCCATCCCCCTGGAAATGCTGCCCGTGGGCAAAAAGAACCTGCAGCGGGACGAACTGACCGGCCTGCTGCGGGAGAGGGATTTTTTCATCCTGGGGGAGCAGAGGCGGAGGCAGGAAAAGAAAAACTGGTGCCTGATCGCCATTGACATCGATCACTACACGCTGTTTACCGACTGGCACGGCCGGGAAAACGGCCTGTTCGTGCTGCGCAGATTCGGCGAGATCCTGCTCAGGACGGCCCGGGAGACGGGCGGCCTGGCGGGGTATCGGGGGCAGGATGATTTCTGCCTTATGACGCCCTATGACCGTCCCCGGATCGATCAACTGTACCGGGAGCTCAAGGACGTGGTGGTGGCCGTCAGCAGGACGGTGGGCTTTACGCCTCTGTTCGGCATCAGCATGATGGACGACGATACGGAGCCCATCGGCGCGGTGTTCAACCATGCGGCCATGACCGCGGAGGAGATCAAGGGCAACGTGCACGCCCGCATCCGCGTGTACGACGGCACGCTGCGGCGGAAAACCATGGAGGAATACCACCTGCTGGTGGATTTCCAGCACGCGCTGGAAAACGGCGAAATCTCCTTCTGGCTGCAGCCGCAGTGCCGGGTGTCCAGCCGGAAGATCGTGGGGGCGGAATCCCTGGCCCGGTGGCACCGGTCGGACGGGCGCTGGGTGCCGCCGGCGGTGTTCGTGCCCATCCTGGAGCGCCACGGCATCGTGACGAACCTGGACAAATTCATCTGGGAATCGGTGTGCAGATGGCTGCGGGATTTCATCGACCGGGGCGGAAAGCCCGTGCCCATTTCCATGAACGTATCGCCCATCGACCTGTTCGTGATCGACGTGCCCGCGTTCCTGCTGTCCCTGCTGAAAAAATACGGCCTGGACGCCGGGCTGCTGAAAATCGAAATTACCGAATCCGCCTACGTGGACGATACGGAAACCGTGCGGAGCACGGTGAAGCGCCTGCGGGAAATGGGCTTCCTGGTGCTGATGGACGATTTCGGCAGCGGCTATTCCTCCCTGAACATGCTCAGCTCCCTGAACGTGGACGTGATCAAGCTGGACGCCCAGTTCCTTCGCCTGGGCCAGCAGGAGGAGCGCAAGGGCATCAGCATCCTGGAATCGGTCATCAATATGGCCAAGACCCTTTCCACCCCCGTGATCGTGGAGGGAGTGGAAAGCCAGGAACAGGTGGTGTTCCTGTCCGATCTGGGGTGCCGGTACATGCAGGGGTATTTCTTCCACCGGCCCATGGCCCCCGGGGAATTCGAGGCGCTGATCGCGGACGAATCCAGAATCGACCTGCAGGGCTTTCAGGTGAAGGCCAATCAGGAGCTGCACGTGCGGGAATTCCTGGATGAAAACGTGTTCAGCGACGCCATGCTCAATAACATCCTGGGTCCCGTGGCCTTCTATGTGTGGAAGGACGATCAGGTGGATATCGTCCGCTACAACCAGCAGTTTTATCTGATGGTGGGGATCGAGCTGGACATGCTGAACCGGCGGATCCACGGCATGCAGGATTACGTATACCCCGAGGACCGGGAGCGGTTCTTCCTGATGATGAAGGCCGCCGCCAGGGACCGGATGAACGGCGCGGGGGGCGTTTTCCGCATTTACAAGCCCAGCGGCGTCATCGTGTGGATCCAGGTGCATATGTACTATATCGGGGAGGACGTCCGGGGGGTGCGGTTCTACGGCTCCAGCCAGGACGTGACGGAATTGCAGTACCTGAATACCGATATCCCCGGCGGCTATTTCCGCTGCAGCCAGGAGGACGACTTTGAATTCCAGTACATCAGCCGCAATTTCCTGACCATGACGGGCTTTACCGCCCGGGAGATACGCGCCCGGTTCCAGAATCGGCTGATCAACATGATCCATCCCGAGGACCGCAGCCGCGTGCTCCACGACGCCCAGGCGCTGGTGGACGGCACGCAGAAGCGGGTGCGCCCCTACCGGCTGATCACAAAGGAGGGGGAATACCTGTACGTGGCGGAGCAGAGCCAGCTCACCGATCTGTACGGCCCGACCTGCTGGCAGTGCGTGGTGGTGGACGTGACGGAGGTCATGATGCTGCGCAACCAGATGCGTATTCTGGCCCGCTTCTCTTCGGATACCATCGTGTTCACCCGGCACAGCCGGGAAGGGCTGCGGCTGGAGCTGGTGGTGCACGGGCTGGAGGAACGCTGCGGCCTGCCCTGGGACGAATTTGACCGCGCTCTCAACGACGGCACCATCTACCAGTGGGTGGAGGACGGGAACACGCTGAGCCACGATCAGATCGGCGCCTATTTCGCCGATCACACGGCCGCCTACGAGCGGGAATTTACGGTGCATCTGCCCAACGGCCGCCACATCCGCCTGCACCTGAAGACGGACCGGGTGACGGACGAAAGCCTGGGGGTGGAATACATCACGGTCCTGCGGGAAGTGTGACGCCCGCGGCAAACAAGGGGCTGTTGCACAGCCCCTTCGATCAAATGGATCCTCCATTTGATCGACATAAAACGCCTTTTCCTCTCGTCCCTGCGGGACTCCCGGGCGGAAAAGGCGCAAGGAAAGCATTTTTGCTCTCGCAGGGCATGCTCTGCGGGAGCAAAAATGCTCCTCGCAGCGCACAGGTCGCTGCTGCGGATTATACTTGGAGGGGCTGCGGCCCCTCCAAACCACCCCGGGGTTTTCTTTTTTCCCGGTATTCACTGTTGCTCATTCTTTTATGAGAACCAATATCCCTGCAAACAAAGAGGATGTTGCAGATCGGCTTCTGCAACATCCCCTGTTTATTTTTTTGGGTCAGAGGACTCCCGTGTGCTCCAGCAGGATGCGGATGCCCAGCAGGATCAGGATCACGCCGCCCAGGATCTGGGCTTTCTTTTCGTATTTGTCGCCGAAGTGGCTTCCGATCTTCACCCCGGCCATGGACAGGCCGCAGGTGATGGCCCCGATGAGCACCACGGCCAGGAAAATGCCGCCCCACACCTCCAGGAACGCGAATGTGACGCCGATGGCCAGGGCGTCGATGCTGGTGGCCACGGCCAGGGGCAGCATGGCGGAAAAGGACAGCGCCGCGTCCGGGACGTCCTGCTCCTTTGAAAACACCGCTTCCCTGATCATGTTCCCGCCGATCAGCAGCAGCAGCACGAAGGCCACCCAATGATCGTAGGCGGAGATCAGGTCCTTGAACTGGGCGCCCAGGAAATACCCGATCAGGGGCATCAGCGCCTGAAACAGCCCGAACCAGACGCCCACCGTCAGCGCGTGGCGCAGCGTGATCTTTTTCAGCGCCAGCCCTTTGCAGACCGATACCGCGAAGGCGTCCATGGACAGCCCCACCGCGATGGCGATCAATTCAAACAGATTCATAAAAGCCCTTCCCTGCAAAAAAAGGCCCGCGGTGCGGCGAACGCGCCGGCAGGCCTTTTCCTATCGTTTTTTTCGTCAGGCCAGGATCTCGCCGTCGTTTTCCACGGTGACTTCTTCCACCTGGCGGATGGCCCAGCGGGCCACGGTCATTTCAGTGGCCTGGGCGTTCTTCTGCCCGATGGCCAGGGTGATGCGGTCCTCGCGGATGGATACGATGGTGCCGAAAATGCCGCCGATGGTGGTCACCAGATCACCGGGCTTGAGGTTATTGAGCATTTCCTTTACCTTCTTGTCCTTCTTGCGCTGGGGCCGGATCAGCATGAAATAAAAGATCACGACCATCAGGATCAGGGGCAGCAGCATCCCCGCCAGGGAAGCCAGCGGGCTGGCAGACGCGAGCTCCGTCGCGGAGCCCTGGGTGGTGGTGGCTTCCTGTGCCTGGGCGACGCCGAACAGCAAATTCATCAACATTTTCGTGAATACCGCCTTTCAAGGATTGTACCTGAACATTATATAATGAAAATTCGTTTGTGTAAAGCCCAAAGTTTTCCCGGGAGGCGCGCCGTCCTTGCGCGGGGCGGGGGGATGTGGTATAATCTGCCTGCGCCCGCGGGCGAAAAAACCACCGGGAAAGAGGAAACATCATGGCAGACGCCATTTTTACCCTGGATCACGTATCCTTTTCCTATGACGAGGACGCCCCCCTGGCCGTCCGGGACGTGACGCTGTCCGTCCCCTTCGGCGAATTTCACGCGGTGCTGGGGCGCAACGGCAGCGGGAAATCCACCATGGCCAAATTGATGAACGGCCTGTATACCCCCACGGAGGGCACGGTCACCGTCTGCGGCATGGACACCCGGGATGAAAAGAACACCTGGGAGATCCGCCGCCGGGCGGGCATGGTGTTCCAGAATCCGGACAATCAGCTGGTGGCCACCGTGGTCCGGGAGGACGTGGCCTTCGGGCTGGAGAACATCGGCGTGCCCACGGAGGAAATGCCCGGGCGGATCGAACGGGCGCTGGTGGACGTGGGCATGATGGAATACGCGGAGAGGGCGCCCCATCTTCTGTCCGGCGGGCAGAAGCAGCGGGTGGCCATCGCCGGCGTGCTGGCCATGGAGCCGGAAGCCATTATTTTTGACGAATCCACCGCCATGCTGGATCCCCGGGGCCGCCGGGAGGTGCTGACCGCCGTGAAGCGGCTGAACCGGGAGAAGGGGATCACGGTGATCTGGATTACGCATTTTATGGAAGAAGCCGTGGAGGCGGACCGGGTGCACGTGATGCACGACGGGCAGATCGTCATGAGCGGCACGCCCCGGGAGGTCTTTTCCCAGGAAGAGAAGCTGCGCGAATACCGCCTGGACGCGCCGGTGACGGCCCGGCTGGCCCGGCGGCTGCGGAAGGCGGGGATGCCCCTGCCCGAGGGCATCCTGACCCCGGAGGAAATGGCGGAGGAGGTGGCGAAGCTGTGCTGATCCGATTGGATCATGTGACGCATACCTATCAGCCCGGCAGTCCCTTCCAGGCCACCGCCATCCGGGATGTGACGCTGGAGATCCGCCCCGGGGAATTCCTGGCGCTGATCGGGCATACCGGCTGCGGAAAATCCACCCTGGCCCAGCATATCAACGGCCTGCTCAAGCCCACGGAGGGCCGGGTGCTGCTGGACGGAAAGGACATCCACGAGAAAGGCTTCAACCGGAAGGACCTGCGCCGGGCGGTGGGATTGGTGTTCCAGTATCCGGAGCATCAGCTGTTTGAGGAAACGGTATTCAAGGACGTGGCTTTCGGCCCCAGGAACCTGGGGCTTTCGGAAGACGAGATCAAAGAACGGGTGGAGGAGGCCCTGGAACGGGTGGGCCTGTCCGATCCCGGCATCGCGGAAAAATCGCCCTTTGAGCTGTCCGGCGGGCAGATGCGCCGGGCGGCCATGGCGGGGGTGCTCGCCATGCGGCCGGAGGTGCTGGTGCTGGACGAGCCCGCCGCGGGGCTGGATCCCCAGAGCCGGGAGGACATGCTGCAGCTGATTTCCCATCTGCACAGCCAGGGCACCACGGTGGTGATGATCTCCCATTCCATGGACGACGTGGCCCGGTTCGCCGATCGGGCGGTGGTGATGGAAAAGGGCGCCATCGCCATGGAGGGCACGCCGGAGGAGATCTTCCGCCACGGCGAGCGCCTGGAAAGCATGGGGCTGGACGTGCCCTCCGTGTGCAGGATCGGGATGCTGCTGCGCAGGAAGGGCGTGGCCTGCCCGGAGGAAATGTTCCGGGAGGACCAGGCCTTCGACGCGCTGCTGGCCCTGTGGAAAGGGGGGAAAGCCCATGGCGTTCAATAACATCACCCTGGGCCAGTACTACCCCGTGGACAGCGAAGTGCACAAGATGGACCCCCGGATCAAGATCGTGCTGCTGATCGCGTCCATCGTAGCCGTGTTCCTGGCGCAGAATCTGATGGCCTTGGTGCCGGTGATGGTGTTCCTGGCGCTGGCGGCCCGGCTTTCCCGGGTGCCGGTGAAGCTGATGATCAAGGGCTTAAAGCCCCTGCGCTTCATCCTGATATTGACGTTCGTGATGAACCTGTTTTTCCTGCCCGGGGAGACGCCGCTGATGGACCTGGGATTTGCGGTGATCAAGCGGGAATCGGTGATCACCGCGGTGCGGTATTCCCTGCGGCTGGTGCTGCTGGTGCTGTTTTCCAGCCTGCTGACGCTGACCACCGCGCCCATCGCCCTCACCGACGGGCTGGAGAGGCTGCTTTCGCCCCTCAAGGTGATCCGCTTCCCCGCCCATGAAATGGCCATGATGATGACCATTGCCCTGCGCTTCATCCCCACGCTGCTGGAGGAGGCCGACAAGATCATGAAGGCCCAGACCGCCCGGGGCGCGGACTTTGAATCCGGCAATCTGTTCAAGCGGGCAAAAGCGATGGTGCCGCTGCTGGTGCCCCTGTTCGTCAGCGCCTTCCGCCGGGCCGGGGACCTGGCCATGGCCATGGAAGCCCGGTGCTATCACGGCGGCGAGGGACGCACCCGGCTGCGGGTGCTCAAGTGCGAGGAAAGGGATTACTGGGCCTGCCTGTGGGTGGCCGTGCTGATCCTGTGCGTGGCGCTGGTGAACCGGCTGTTCTGACCGTGCTGCGGGGCGGGCCGCCTGAAAGGGCAGGCCCGCCTTTTTTGCTGTACTTTTCCGGCGAAATGATGTATAATCGGAAGCGGATTATCCAAGGGAGGAAAGCATCACCCATGAAAACGGAAGATTTTTTGAAGGAAGCGACGGCCATTCCCGGCGTGACGGGCAATGAGCGCGCCGCGGCGGAGTATATCGCCGGGGCGTTCGCGCCCTATGCGGACGAGGTGGAGATCACGCCGCTCAACTGCGTGGTGGCCCACAAAAAGGGAAGCGGCCCCAAGGTGCTGATCTGCGCCCACCTGGACGAGATCGGCATGATGGTGAGCAAGATCGAGAAGGACGGCTCCCTCCGGCTGCAGAGCGTGGGCGGCGTGGATCCCCGGGTGCTGCCCGGCATGCGGGTGCGGGTGTACGCGAAGGAGGGCATGCTGCCGGGCGTCGTGGGGGCGACGCCGCCGCATCTGCTGAAGGAAGCGGACCGGAAAAACAACTATACCTGGGAAACTCTGTTCGTGGACCTGGGCATGGACGCGGAGCAGGTGCGGAGCAGGGTGCGCGTGGGGGACACGGTGTGCTTTGAATACCGCTGGGTGGAAATGAAAAACGGCCGGGTGGCCGCCAAAACGGTGGACGACCGGGGCTGCGTGGCCATCATGCTGGACGCGGCCCGGCGGCTCAAGGATATGAAGCACACCGCGGATCTGTATTTCGTGGCCACCTGCCAGGAGGAGATCGGCAGCTACGGCGCGACGGTGGCAGGCTTCGCCCTGGCGCCGGATCTGGGCGTGGCCTTCGACGTGTGCCACGCGGACACCCCCGGCGCGCCCCGGAATTCCACCAGCAAAATCACCTCGCTGGTCACCAGCAAGGGGCCGTTCCTCAATCCCTTCCTGGTGAAGAAGCTGGAAGAGACCGCCAAGGATAACGGCATCGAGCTGCAGATCGAGGTGACCCCGCGCTATACCAGCACGGACGCGGACGACCTGTCCGTCACCCGGGCGGGGGTGCCCACGGTGCTTTTGTCCCTGCCTATCAAATACATGCACACCAACGTGGAAACCTTCGATATGCACGCCCTCAAGGAAGGCGCGCGGCTGCTGGCCCATTACCTGGCGCAGATCGACGAAAGCTGGGAGGGTGAATTATGGACCTGAAAACCCTTTGTGAACTCAACGGCGCTTCCGGCCGGGAAGGCGCGGTGCGCAAGGCCGTGATGGAAGCGGCCAGGCCCCTGTGCGACAGCGTCCGGATCGACCGGATGGGCAACGTGATCGCCTTCAAGAAGGGCAGGACGGGCAGGCGGCACATCCTGTTCAGCGCCCATATGGACGAGGTGGGCTTCATCATCCTGGACGCTACCGACGACGGGCTGCTCATTTTCCGGCCCGTGGGGGGCATCGATCCCCGGGTGACGGTGAGCAAATACGTGACGGTGGGGGACAAGAATGTGAAGGGCGTCATCGGCGCCCTGGCCATCCACCTGCAGAGCCCCGAGGACCGCAAGCGCGTATTGGACTACGAAAACCTCTATATCGACATCGGGGCCAAAGAGAAGGATGAGGCGCTTGCAGACTGCCCGCCGGGCAGCTATGCGTACTTCGATACCGGCTATCAGGAATTCGGCGACGGGTGCGTGGTCTCCAAGGCCCTGGACGATCGGGTGGGCTGCTGGAACCTGCTCAGGCTCCTGGAAAACGAATACGACGCGGACGTGACCTGCGCCTTCGTCACCCAGGAGGAGGTGGGACTGCGGGGCGCCACGGGCGCGGCCTTTGAGGCCAAGGCCGATACGGTGATCGTGCTGGAGGGCACCACTGCCGGGGACATGGGCGACGCGGACAAAACCCGCACCGTATGCGAGCCGGGGAAGGGCGTCGCCGTCTCCTTCATGGACCGGGCGTCCATCGCCAACGGGGAATTGTACCGGGAGCTGATGGAGCTGGCGGAGAAAAAGGGCGTCGCCCATCAGGTGAAGCGCGGGGCCACCGGCGGCAACGACGCCGGGGCGTACCAGCGCAGCCGGGAAGGGGTCAGGACCTGCGTGCTGTCCGTGCCCTGCCGCTACATCCACGGGCCCAGCTCCGTGGCGAAGCTCAGCGATATCGAAGCCCAGCTTGCTTTGGCCCGGGCATACGCGGAAAACGCGTGAGACGACAGGAGGAAAAGAAAATGTTATTGGATACGTTGAAAACAGTGCTTTCCGTGTACGGCCCCTCGGGCCAGGAGACCCGGGTGGCGGACGTGCTCACGGCTATGCTCAGGGAGCACGCGGACAGCATCTGCACCGATGTGATGGGCAACCTGATCGTGGAAAAGAAGGGCCGGGAAAACGGGAAAACCATCATGTTCTCCGCCCACATGGACCATATCGGCCTGGTGGTGACGGACATCGAGGACGAAGGGTATCTCAGGGTCACGCCCGTGGGCGGCGTGTCGGTGGACAGCATGCGCTGCCGCCATGTGGTGTTCGGTAGCGGCGTTCACGGCGTGGCCGTGTGCCAGCCCACCAAGGGCGAGACCGCCGGGATGCAGCATCTGTTCGTGGATATCGGGGCGAAGGACAAGGCGGAAGCCCTGACCATGGTGAACCTGGGGGACGCCTGCGTGTTCGCGCCGGAGATCATCCCCCTGGGCAAGCATCGCATCGCCGCCCCCGCCATGGACGACCGCTGCGCCTGCGCGCTGCTGGCGGAACTGGTGATGCAGATCGGGACGCCCCGGAACGATATCGCCGCTGTGTTCTCCGTTCAGGAGGAGGTGGGCACCCGGGGCGCCGCCGCCGCCGCTTTCCGGATCGCGCCGGATTTAGGCGTGGGCATCGACGTCACCGCCTGGGGGGACACCCCGGAGGTGAAGCTGCCCGCGGTGAAGCTGGGGGAGGGCGCGGCCGTCAAATTCATGGACCGGTCCATGATCGCCACCCCCTGCGTCCGGGACGCCCTGATCGCCGCGGCGGAAAAGGCGGGCGTGCCGTATCAGCGCGAGATCCTGCCCTTCGGCGGCACCGACGGGGCGGCCATCCAGCACTCCCGGGGCGGCGTGCCGGCGGGGACGCTGTCCATCCCCTGCCGCTACGTCCATTCCGCCTGCGAGGTCATCGACATGCGGGATATGGACGGGGCGCTTGAAATCCTCAAGGAATTCGTGAACGGGGATTTCGGCGCGTGACGGAAAAGGAAGCGCTGCGCCTTCGCGCCCGGGGGATCGCGGAGGGCATGACCGCCCGGGAGCGGGCGGAAAACAGCGCGGCCATCCGGGATCGGGTGCTGGCGCTGGAGGCATACCGGCAGGCCCGCACGGTGTTTTTGTATGTCAGCATGCCCGCGGAGCCGGATACGGCCGCCCTCATCGGCCGGGCGCTGGCGGACGGAAAGCGCGTCTGCGTGCCCCGGTGTGAAAAACCGCCCCGGATGGACGCGGCGGCGATCCGCAGCCGGAAGGATCTGCGCCCCGGCCGCCTGGACATCCCCGCCCCGGGGCCGGAGGCGGAAGCCGTGCCGCCGCAGGAAATCGACCTGGCGCTGATCCCCTGCGTGGCGGCGGGAAAGGACGGAAGCCGCCTGGGCCACGGCGGCGGTTATTACGACGCGTTCCTGCCGGGGACGCGGGCGGTAAAAATCTGCCTGTGCTTTGAAAAACTGCTGACCGACGGCATCCCCATGGACGAAACGGACGTGGGGATGGACGCGGTGATCACGGAAGCAAATATTTACGCAGAATAAAAAAGCGGCAGCGAGGGAGAAGCCTTCTCCCGTCTGCCGTTTTTCTTATGCCGCCGTTCAGTCCGCGCTGCCTTTTCCGGCGTACAGGCTGTACAGGGAATAATAGATGCCGCCCTTTTTCATCAGCTCTTCGTGGGTGCCCATTTCCTCGATGCCCTTTTCCGTCAGCACCCAGATCACGTCTGCGTTGCGGATGGTGGTGAGCCGGTGGGCGATGGTGAAGGTGGTGCGGCCCTTGGCCAGCTCCTCCAGGGATTTCTGCACCAGCAGCTCGCTTTCGTTGTCCAGGGAGCTGGTGGCCTCGTCCAGGATCAGGATGGGCGGGTTCTTCAGGAACACCCGGGCGATGGACAGCCGCTGTTTCTGCCCGCCGGAGAGCTTCACGCCCCGCTCGCCGATGTAGGTATCGTAGCCGTTGGGCAGCTTCGATACGAATTCGTGGGCTCCGGCGCGTTTGGCGGCCAGGACGATCTCTTCGTCGGTGGCGCCGGGCTTGCCGTAGGAAATGTTTTCCCGAACGGTGCCGGAAAAGAGATACACTTCCTGCTGCACCATGCCGATGGCGTTGCGGAGGGAATGCAGCGTGATCCCCTGGATGTCCTTGCCGTCGATGGTGATGCGGCCGGAGGTCACGTCGTAAAACCGGGGGATCAGATTGCACAACGTGGTTTTTCCCGCGCCGCTGGGGCCCACCAGCGCCACGTTCTGGCCCGGCAGGATGCGCATGTCCACCTGGGAGAGCACCTCGTGGGCGGGATCGTCGGAATAATGGAAGCCCACCTTTTCAAAGCACACCTCGCCCCGGACCTCCCCGATGTCCTTCGCGCCGGGGTTGTCCCTGATCTCCACCGGGGCGTCCATGATCTCGCAGAAGCGCTCGATGCCCGTCATGCCGCGCTCGAACTGCTCGGAGAAATCCACGATGCGGCGGATGGAGGTGAGGAGGGTGGAGATATAGAGCAGGTACGCCGTGTATTCGCCCACGCCGATCCTGCCGTCTTTGAGGAACAGCGCGCCCATCACCACCACGGTGATGTACATGAGCCCGTCGAACAGCCGGGTCACCGTGTTGAACCCGGCCATGTAGCGGTACTGCTTTTGCTTGAAGCCGAAAAATTTGCGGTTCCCCTCGCCAAATTTTTCGATCTCCAGATCCTCGTTGGCAAAGGAGCGCACCACCCGCACCCCCAGCAGGCTGTCCTCCACCTGGGCGTTGATCTCGCCCACCTGGTGCCGCGCGTCCTTGAAGGCGGCGCGCATCTTGCGGCGGAAATAGCGGGTGCCCACCAGCATGAAGGGCAGCAGCACGAACACCATCAGCGTCAGCTGGGCGTTCATGCCGCACAGGATGATGAAGGACGCCGTGATCTTGACGGAGGAGATCAGGATCTCCTCCGGACAGTGATGGGCGAATTCGGTGACGTCGAACAGGTCCGAGGTGATGCGGGCCATGATCTGGCCCACCTTGGTTTCGTTGTAATAGGAAAAGGACAGCTGCTGCAGGTGGTTGAACAGGTCCGTGCGCATGTCCGTTTCCAGCTTGGCGCCGGTGATGTGGCCCCAGTACTGCATGAAGTGGTTGGCCGCGGTGTCGATGATCCTAAGGAGCAGATACAGCGCCCCCAGCTTCAGCACCCAATCGGCGGTGATGGCGGTGTAATCCTTCACCGCCTGATTGGTGATGGCGCGGACGATCAGGGGAAAAATGATCTCGCATCCCGTGGTCAGCAGCGCGCAGCACAGATCGAAGGCGATCTCTTTTTTGTATTTTCCGTAATAAGGCAGGAAGCGCCGGAGCAGATCCCGGAGCTTCATTCTGGTCTGGACCATGAATAACCTCTTTTCGTCAGTCCCCGTAATCCCCGTTGCCGGGCAGCAGCCGGATCTGCAGCCGGGGGTTCTCCGCGGCGGAATCGAAAAATACGCTGAGGAAGCCGCCCCAGTTCTCGATCTGCCGGGCGGCCGCGGCGCAGTCCTCGATCACCAGCTGAGTATCGTCCAGGTCGGTGAGGCAGTCGTGCAGGGCGTCCAGGTTCTTCCCGTAGTATTCCGGAAAATCCAGCGCGGCGGCAAGGGCCACGTGGGCCTGGGCGGCGGAAAGCCACCGGGCGGCGGAAAGCTGTACTCTTTTCATTGGAACGTGATCTCCTCAAAGGTGTTGTAGTGATCTTCGGTGTAGAAGATCAGCCCGTCGTTGCTGTAAATGATGCGCTTGCCGTTGCGCCGGCCGCCGTTTTCCCGGGGATCGTAGTCGATATCGCATTCGTAGTACTTCCGGCCCCGGGCCGTGGGCAGCTGGCCTTCATAGTTGCCGAAGTAATCGCCGCCGATGCTCATTTCCGGGGCCACCTTCCACAGGTTGCCCCAGCTGTTCACCCAGCCCAGCTCCGTGGCTTCCTTCTTGGTGATGTAATTGGGGGGCAGCTCGCCGAACAGATGGAGGTACGCGGCCACGTGGTCCTTGTCGGAATAATCCTCGTACTGCACGACGAAGGGCTCCTCCGTGGGCGCGGTGGACGGCGCGGGGGCCGCCGTGGGCCTGCCCGGCGCGGCGGTGGGCTTCTTTTCCACGGGGTCCGGCGCGGGGGACGGGGAGGCGGCGGGCAGTTCGGAAAGGAGGAGAAGATAGGTTTCCTCGTCGATCTTCCCGTCCTGCGTCAGGCCGAAATCCTTCTGGAAGGCAATAACGGCCTCCTCAAAGGCGCGGCTGAAATTGCCGTCCGTGCGGCCGCCGTAATAGCCCAGGGATTTGAGGGCTTCCTGGGCCTTGCGCACCTCCGCCCCGGAGCCGCCTTTTTTCAGGGTCTGGAAGGGCTTCTGCTCCGCCTGGGCGCCGGCGGCGGGGGCTGCGGGCGCGCCGCCCAGGAACCGGGGCGCTGCCTCCCGCACCGCGAAAAACAGCGCCAGCGCCGCCAGCACCAGCAGCAGCCGCTTCAGCCAGGGATTCTTTTTCATGGCTCGTCCTCCTCAAGTCGCCACAGGCGGCGTTCGCCGTACACGTCCGAAATCAGGATGGCGGGGGTGCCCCGCAGCTGGGGCAACTGCAGCAGGGACGGAAGCGCCGGGGTCTGCTTGCGCCGGGCGGCGTTGGCCTGGGCATAGAAAACGCCGTCCCTGAGGAAGCCCACGGACCATTGGTCCACCGCGTCCAGGCCCCGCACGGCGCCCGTGTCCGGGGCGTAATCCATGAGCCGCACGTCGTGATAGGCGATGCCGGGGATGATCTGGGCGCTGAGGAAGGCGGGGGTTTCCAATGTGGGCGCCGATACGGTCATGGCGGTGCCCAGCAGGCGCTTGCGGGCGACGGTGAGGGCCAGCGGGCACAGGTCGGACGCCAGGAACCGCCGCTCCTCCTGGGCCGCGGTCACCGCGGTGGTGCCGCTGCCGGAAAACAGATCCGCCGCCAGGTCTCCCGGGCGGGAGGCGCAGCGGATGATGCGGCTGAGCAGCGCCTGGGGCTTCTGGGTGTCGTAGCCGGTGCGCTGGGGATCCTTCTGCTGCAGGTGGCTCACGTCCGCCCACACGTCGCCGGGATACACCGGATCGTCGTCGTAATAGGTATAGGTCTTGCCGCCGGACTGGATGGTGCGGTAAGTGCGCCCGTCCTCGTCCACGCATTTGCGCATGTGGTTCTGCCGGTTCTCGCTGCGGGGCAGGGGCACGGAAGCGATATCAAAATACTGGCGGCGGGATTTGCGGTAAAAAAGGATCACGTCGTGCTTGCGGGAAAAGCGCTTCATGCTGCGGCCGCCGGACTGGTAGGCCCAGATGATCTCGTTGACGAAATTGCTTTCACCGAAGATTCCGTCGCACAGGAGGCGGGCGTGGGCGGCGGCGCGGCAGTCCAGGTGCAGGAACATGGATCCGTCCTCCCGGAGCAGGGCCCTGGCGTTTTCCACCGCGTCCCGAAGCATGGCCAGGTAGGCCTCCCGGCTTTCGTACTTATCCCGGTAGGCGGGCAGCGCCAGGGCGTCCTTGCCGGTTTCCCAGCCCGCTTCGCCCACCCGCATGTGCAGATAAAAGTCTTCGCCCGTCATGAAAGGCGGGTCCATATACACGCAGGCGGCCTGGCCGTGCCAGGGCGAAAAATCCCCCCGGGCGTCCCGGACCGTGATCTCGCCGCTTTTTCCGTCCCCGTGGATCTCCCGGCGGCACACCGTTTGTACCCAGCGCATCGTATCTCCCTTCCTTCCTCACCACTGTGTGAGCAGCGCGTTGAACGCAAGCTGCGCGTCCAGATACCGCGCGTGCTCCGGACAGGCGTACAGGATCTCTCCCGCTTCCCGGACCGCCTGAACGAACGCCGGATCCATGCCCCGCAGCCCCCCGCGCATCAGCGGACACACCGCCCAAGCCCTTTGATCCGGCACGGGGCCGTTCCGGGCAGGCAGCAGCGGGAACAGCCGGCAGGCCAGGGGCCGCGCATCCCGGCTGCAATCCCCTGGACAGATCAGCAGCTTCGCCCCGGGGAGCACCTGGTCGTTCCGCTCCATGCGGAACCCTTCGGGCAGAGGATCGTACAGCGCGTCCTCCCCGGGAAAAAGCAGCATGCCCCCCTGGCCGTCCTCGTCGCTCTGGCAGCAGGCCGCGCCGCAATACCGCCCGCAGCCATTTTTCAGGGGCGTTTTTCCGGCCAGCAGGGCCCGGGCGGCGACGACGGCTTCCAGCGGCTCCAAGGCAATCCCTCCGCATGCGGATAAACGTTGCATTCATCAACTGTTATTCTACCATGAAATCAAAGGATTGACAAGGCAAACGGGAACGATTAAGATGAGGACGGGGAGGAATTTTCTATGCGTTTTGAGCTGCCGCAGCCCGTCGCCCGGGCGCTGGAAATGCTGGAGGAAGCGGGGTTCGCTTCCTATGTGGTGGGCGGCTGCGTGCGGGACTGGGTGCTGGGCGCGGCGCCCCACGATTACGACATCTGCACCGCGGCTTCCCCGGCGGATATGCAGCGGGTATTCCGGGAGGAAAGGACCGTCGAAACCGGCGTGCAGCACGGCACGCTGACGGTGATTCTATCCGGCATGCCCCTGGAGATCACCGCTTTCCGGGTGGACGGCGCTTATTCCGACGGCCGCCACCCTGATTCCGTGCGCTTTACGGACCGGATCGAGGAGGATCTTTCCCGCCGGGATTTCACCATCAACGCCATGGCCTATTCCCCCCGTCGGGGCATCGCAGATCCCTTTGGAGGCCGGGAAGACTGCCGCCGGGGCGTCGTCCGGTGCGTGGGCGAGGCGGAAGCGCGCTTTTCGGAGGACGCGCTGCGCATCCTGCGGGCGCTGCGCTTTTCCGCGCGGCTGGGGTTCCCCATCGAGGAAAAAACGGCCCGGGCCGTCCGGAAATGCCGGGAACAGCTGAAAATAATCAGCCGGGAGCGGATCGCCGTGGAAATGGGCGGGCTGTTGCTGGGGAAGGATGCCGGGCGGGTGCTGGCGGACTATCCGGAGGTGATCGCCGCGGCGGTCCCGGATCTCAGGGAATCGGCGCAGGGCCCGGCCTGGACGCGCGCCTGCCGCCGGGTGGATGCGGCGCCGGGGGAGGAAACGGTCCGCTGGGCGGCGCTGCTCATGGACCTGGGGATGGACGCGGCCCGGGCCGTCATGAAGGAGCTGAAGGCGTCGAACCGTCTTCAGGAGCGCACGGCGGCGCTGGTCATGAACGCCCCGGTCCGGGTGACGCCCGGGAACGCGTGGGAAATGCTGGCGCGGGTGGGGCCGGAGTGCCTGGAAAGCCTGATCGCGCTGCAGAAGGCGGACAGGATCGCCGCCGGGGAGGACCCGGACGCCGCCGGGCGGGACGCCGCGCTGGCGGAGGAAAGGCGGCGGGAACTGCTCCGGGAGCACGCCTGCCATACCCTGCGGGACCTGACGGTGAACGGCCGGGACCTTTCGGCCCTGGGGCTCAGCGGACCCGGGATCGGACGGATGCTGGACCGGCTGCTTTTATTGGTGGTGCGCGGGGAAACGCCCAACGAACGGGACGCGCTGCTCGCCCAGGCCCGGAGGTTCCTGAACGCATGAAGGCGCCGCCCGCCGCATATCCATAGAAAAAACGGCGGGAGGCGTGAAGCATGACGCAGTATACGGCACGCAGACGGAAGAAAAGCGCGGGCAAGGGAAGGACGGCCCTGGCCCGGGGGATCCTGACGGCGGTGGCGGTGACGGCGGCGGCGGTCTGCCTGTTTGCGGTGGTCATCGCCCTTACCGATATGGAGGACCGCTTCGTGCGCATCGTCAATCAGCTGATCAAGGCCGGGGCCGTGGCGGCGGGCGCCTGCGCGGCGGTGCCCCGGGGAGAGAGCGCGGGGCCCCGCCGGGGGATCGGCGTGGGGCTTGCGTACATGGGCCTGGGCGTGCTGCTGTACGCGCTGCTGTCCGGCCAGCGGTTCGAGCCCCTGGCCTACGCCCTGGATCTGGGGATGGGCGCGGCGGCGGGCGGCCTTACCGGCATGCTGCGCGCCGGGATGCAGCCCAAAGCGAAATCCGCATGAAGCGGGCCTGAAACAGCGCTTCCCGGGGCGGCGGCTCCGGGGCGCTTTTTCCATGCGGACAGCCGGGAAAAAGCGGATTTGTAAGTTCCTGCAAAAAATTTTAAATATTTTTTTCCCGCCGGCAGGAAAAACAGGATGAGCGGCGAAACCTATTATATTCGCTCGTATTGTGGGGTGGTGTTCCGGTGCCGTGTAAGATCGCGCGGTACGCCGGGTATTGCGCCGGAGTGCGCAAGGCCGTGGAGGAAGCCCACGCCGCGGCGGGGGAAGCCCGGGAAAAAGGGCTCAGGTGCTATTCCCTGGGCGCGGTGATCCACAATCCCGAGGCGGTGGAGGCGCTGCGCCGGGAGGGCGTGATCCCCATCGACCGGCTGGAGGATGCGGAAAGCGGCGCCATGATCCTTCTGCGGAGCCACGGGGTGGCCCCGGAGGTGGAAAAAAAGTGCCGCGAAAGGGGCCTGATCGTCCGGGACTGCACCTGCGCGTCGGTCCGGGCGCTGCACCGGATCGTCCGGGAAAGCGGCGAAAAGGGCGTGCCGGTGATCCTGGTGGGAGAGCCGGAGCATCCCGAGGTGCAGGGCACGGCGGGCTGGTGCCCGGGAGAATGCCACATCGTGGGCACGGAGGAAGAGGCCGCGGCATTGCCGCCTATGGAGGAAGCCCTGGCCGTATCCCAGACCACGTTTTCCATGGAGGCCTGGGAACGCATCACGCAGATCCTGCGGGAAAAGATCCCGCGCCTCAGCGTCCGGTGCACCGTTTGCCCCGCCACCCGCAACCGCCAGACGGAGGCCCGGGAGCTGGCCCGGGAAATGGACGCCATGGTGGTGGTGGGCGGAAAAAACAGCGCCAACACCCGCAAGCTGTATGAGATCTGCCGGGCGATCTGCCCGCGGACGATCCTGGTGGAACGTGCGGAGGAAATCCCGCCGCACTTTGCAGATATCCACAAACATCACATAGGAATAGCCGCCGGCGCATCCACACCGGATTGGTCATTTAAGGAGGTTGTCACACGCATGAACGACATGGAACACATCGACCAGGAACCCCAGGAACCCGTCATCAATGCCCCCGCTGAGCAGGAAGCTCCCGCCGCCCCGGAAACCCCGGAAGTGCAGGAAGCCCCCGCCGCCGAAGCGCAGGAAGCCCCTGCCGCTGCGGAGCCCCAGGAAGCCGGCGACAGCCAGGCCCTGACCATGGAGGACATTGAAAAGACCGTGGTTCGCATCCGCCCGGGCCAGACCGTCACCGGCACCGTGGTGCAGATCTCCGATGACGAAGTGTGCGTCAACATCGGCTACAAGTCCGATGGGCTGATCAAGCGCTCCGACATGGTGGAAAAGGACGTGAAGCTCGGTGACGAAATCGAGGTCGAGGTCGTCAAGGTCAACGACGGCGAAGGCAACGTCCTGCTTTCCCAGCGCAACATCGTCAACCGCAAGGTGTGGGATGCGCTGATGGAAAAGTATGAGAACAACGAATATGTGGACGCCGTGGGCAAGGAAGCCGTCAAGGGCGGCCTGCTGGCTCAGGTGGAGGGCGGCATCCGCGCCTTCGTGCCCGCGTCCCAGCTGGCGCCCCGCTACGTGGAAAAGATCGATCAGTTCGTGGGCCAGAACATGAAGCTGAAGATCATCGACGTGGATAAGCAGAAGAAGCGCATCGTGGCCAGCCGCAAGCAGGTCATCGCCGAAGAATCCGCCGCCAAGAAGGCCGCCGCGTGGGATCGCCTGGAAGAAGGCGCCGTGGTGAAGGGCATCGTGCGCCGGTTCGCCGATTTCGGCGCTTTCGTGGACCTGGGCGGCGTGGACGGCCTGATCCATATCACCGATATGGCCTGGAGCCGCGTGGGCCATCCCAGCGACGTGCTGAGCATCAACCAGGAAGTGGAAGTGAAGATCCTTTCCCTGGACCGGGAGCGGGAACGCATCCAGCTGGGCTACAAGCAGCTGCAGCCCAAGCCCTGGGACAACATCGAAGAAAAGTACCCCGTCGGCACCGTGCTGGAGCGCAATGTGGTGCGCATCCGTCCCTTCGGCGCGTTCATCGAGCTGGAGCCCGGCGTGGACGGCCTGGTGCATATTTCCCAGTGCGCCCCCACCCGGATCGAAAAGGTGGAAGACGTGCTGCAGGTGGGCCAGCCCGTGCTGGTGAAGGTACTGGCGGTGGATCCCGAAGCCAAGCGCATCAGCCTGAGCATCAAGGACGCCATGGCCGCGGCCGGCGCCTATGCGGAAGCGCCCGCGGAAGAAGCTCCCGTTGAGGAAGCCCCCGCGGAAGAAGCCGCGCCCGCAGCGGAAACGCCTGCCGACGCCGAATAAGAAAACGGTTTTTCGCCTGCTGCGCCCACCGGCGCGGCAGGCTTTTTTCAGGGAATCGCTGTTCGGAGGATCGAAGAATGAAATACCGCTGGCTGCTCGTCTTTGCGCTCATGGCCCTGCTGCTTTCCGTTCCCGCCTGGGGGGAGGAGGCGCAGGAAATCACCGCGCAGTGCACCTTTACCGTCAGCCCCAAGGCCTTCCGGGTGGAGCGCATGACCGACCGGGACTGGTCCACGCCCAATATTACCGAAACGGCACGGAACCCGTGGGTGGAGGTGGAGTCGCCCGCGCCCATGTACGGCGTGTACGTCTGCTTCGGCACCAAGCTGTATCCTTGGGAGATCCAGGCCCGGCGCGGCGGGCAGTGGGTGACGGTGTATGAAAGCCCGGGGGCGTACGCCCATGAGTACGCGCCCCTGCCGGATGGGGAGAAAACCATCCGCATCAAGCCCCAGGTGGACAAGGCCATCATTTTCAACATCACCGAATTTTTCGCCTTCGGGGAAGGGGAGGTGCCCGGCTGGGTGCAGCAATGGCAGCCCGCCCCGGAAAAGGCGGATCTGCTGGTGCTCACCGGCCACCCCGACGATGAGATCCTCTTTTTCGGCGGCACCATTCCGTACTACGCCGGGGAAAGGCAGATGCAGGTGGTGGTGGCGTACCTGACCTGCGGCACCAATTCCAAATCCACGGAAATGCGCCGCAGCGAGCTGCTCAACGGCCTGTGGGAAATGGGCGTCAGGACCTATCCGGTGTTCGGCGGGTTCTGGGACAAGTATTCCAGGCAGCTAAGCACCGCCTACGCCGAATGGGGCAAAGCCAACGTTGACAAATGGGTGGTGACGCTGCTGCGCCGGTATAAGCCGGAGGTGGTGGTGAGCCACGACGTGGACGGCGAATACGGCCACGGCGCCCATCGCGTCTGCGCCGATTCCCTGCTCAACTGCATCACTCGGGCGGCGGACAGCGCGGTTTTCCCCGAAAGCGCGGAGGAATACGGCGTCTGGCAGGCGAAGAAGCTGTATCTGCATCTGTACAGGGATAATCCCATCGAAATGGACTGGGATAAGCCCATGGAATTTTTCGGCGGGAAAACGGGCTATGAGATGGCGGAAATCGCCTACGGCATGCACGTATCCCAGCACGAATCCGGGCAGAAAAATGCGGACACCGGCAAGTTTGAGTATTTCAAGGTGGAGCCCCGGGAAAGCAAGTACAGCTGCTACCGCTTCGGCCTGGCGTACTCCGCCGTGGGCGGGGACGTAAACCAGGACGATTTCTTTGAAAACGTGCCGGGATACTGACGCGCTGTCAAAAAGCCGGGGATCAGGCTTCCCCGGCTAAAGGATATCTGCCAATCATGGGCAAGGAGGATGGAAAAATGAAAAAGCTGCTGGCCGGATTGCTGGCGCTGTGCCTGTGCTGGATGTGCGTATCGGCGCTGGGCGAGGAAGCGGCGAAAGCGGAAGACGCGCCGCAGAACGAACAGGAGGACGGGGTGAAGCTCTCGGACGACGCCTCGGATTTCGTGCTGCTGACCGATGCGGTGCCGGATGCGATCCTGGAGATCCGCTACTACTCCACGTACAATTTCGTGGGCGACAGGATCGACGGCTATGAGCAGCCCGTGGCGTTGCTGACCCGGGAGGCGGCGGAGGCCCTGAAGGCCGTCAGCGACGATGTGATCGCCCAAGGGTACCGGCTGAAGATCTTCGATGCGTACCGGCCCCAGAAGGCGGTGTCCCATTTCATGCGCTGGGCGCTGGATTTTGAGGACGTGCGCATGAAGGCGTATTTCTATCCGGAATTGGAAAAGGACGTGCTGTTCCCCCTGGGCTACATTGCCGAGCATTCCGGCCACAGCCGGGGCAGCACGGTGGACCCGACGCTGTTTGACATGACCGCGGAAAAAGAAGTGGACATGGGCGGCACCTTCGATTATTTCGGCGAGCTGAGCCACCCGGATTATCAGGGGATCACGGAGGAACAGTACCAGAACCGCATGATCCTGCGGGAAGCCATGATCCGCCACGGCTTTAAGCCGCTGGTGGAGGAATGGTGGCACTTTACGCTGGAAAACGAGCCTTATGCCGACACGTATTTCACCTTCCCGGTGAGCGTGGATTCCGTAAAGGCGAATTGAGCACAAACAGGAAAAACCGGTTCCGTTCATGCTGCATGCAGGACGGAGCCGGTTTTTTGCTGTGCGCATTTTTCTTTGCGCCGATGGGAAAAGGCGCCCAAAGACGGTATTTTTGAATCGTTATTCGCTCATGCCCCGGAAGCCCTTGCCGATGATCTCGCTGGAGGATGTGATGGTGATGAAGGAATGGGGGTCGGTGGAGCGGACGAACATCTGCAGCCGGATGGCCTGGGACCGGTTCACCACGGTCATGAGGATGGTATGGGGCTTGTGGGAAAAGGCGCCCTTGCCTTCGGTGACGGTGGCGCTGTGGTGCAGGCGGTTCATGATGTAGTCGCAGATGGGATCGGGGTCGTCGGTGATGATCTGGAACACCTTGTAGGTGCGCAGGTTATCCATCACCGCGTCCACCAGGATGGATTTGATGAACAGCCCGAAGAGGGAGAACAGCCCCGTTTCCATCCCGAATACGAAGCACGCGCCCACGGCCACCGCCAGGTCGGCCAGGGCCAGGGCCAGGCCGATGTTCATATGGGAAAGCTTCTTCATCAGCATGGCGATGATGTCCGTGCCCCCGGAGGAGGCGCTGACGTGGAACAGGATGGCGGAGCCCACCGCCGGGATCCCCACGGCGAACATTAATTCCAGCAGCGGCTGCCCGGTCATGGGGGCGTCCATGGGGAGGACCTTTTCAAATACCAGCGTCAGCAGAGAAAACACCAGGCTGGAATACGCCGTGCGCAGGCCGAAATCCCGGCCCAGGAACAGCAGCGCTACCGCCAGCAGCGCCGCGTTGAGGATCAGGTTCAGCGTGGCGGTGGAAATACCGGTCAGGTACGGGGCCAGCAGGATGGAAATGCCGCTGACGCCGCCGGTGGTGAAATGATTGGGGAATTTGAAGAAATACACGCCCACGGCCATGAGCAGGGTGCCCAGGTTCAGCAGGCCGATCTCCTTCCACCAGGCCGCGGAAAAGCGCTTCGCCTGGGCGGCGGGGTCCGTTTTCTGCATCATGCGCCCCACCCCTTTTCCAGCAGCCACCGGCACATTTCAGCGCCCCACTGGGCCGCCGGCGCGCACATGGAGGCCAGGCCCATGCCGTGGCCGCCCGCGGGATACACGTGCATTTCAAAGGGCACCTGATGATCCGCCAGAGCCCGGGCCAGGAGCAGGCTGTTCTGCACCGGCACGCTCCCGTCCTCCGCCGTGTGCCAGAGAAAGGCCGGGGGCGTATCGGCGGCGACGTTTTCCTCGGCGGAGAAAAAGCGCAGCCATTCTTCCTTTTCCCATTCCTCCCTCAGCAGCCCCTGGCGGGAGCTCAGGTGGGTGAAGGGCTCCCGGAAGGTGACCACGGAATAACAGGGGATGAAGGCGTCCGGGCGGCAGGAAAAGCGCTCCACCGGGTCGGGATCATCCGGCTTTCCGTTGTCGAAATGGGTGGCGGCGGAGCAGCACAGGTGTCCCCCCGCGGAAAAGCCCAGGATGGCCACCTTTTCATACCCCAGGGACCGGACCAGCCGGATCGCGCGCTGGGCGTCGCCCAGCGGCGCTAAGGGGTGGCAGGGGTGCACCCGGTAATCCAGCACATAGGCGCTGATGCCCTGGCTGTTGAGCAGCACCGCGATGGGCACGCCTTCATGGTCCGCTTTCATATAATATCCGCCGCCGGGCACCACCACCACGGCCCCCCGGGCGTTCTCCGCCGGGAAGGGGCGCAGGGACGGCGGGGCCTGATCGGGGCTGTCGGCGGCATAGGGGGCTTCGCCCTGCCAGAGGGGGAGGGGCGGCAGCTGGGCAAGCCAGGGGAAGGGATTCTTTTCATCTGCCATGGCCGGATCGTTCTCCTTTGGTGACGTTCATTTTTTTCATTCTTACTTTACACCCATTCGCCGTTTTGCGCAACAGGAAAACCGCCCGGGCTGACAATTCAAGCGGAAAACTGTATATTTGGGGAGCGCCCTCTTTTCCCGGCGGGCCGGGTGTGCTATACTGTTCCCGTTCTCAAGAAAACGAAAGCGAGGAAGAAGCAATGAACGGCGTGAACATGAACAGCAATACCGGTAAAAAGGCCTTCAAGCCCTCCAAGGGCCTGATCCTGGCGGGCGTGCTGATCGTGCTGGCGATCATCCTGTTCTCCCTGTGCACCGTGCAGGTGCCCACCGGAAACACCGCCATCATCACCACCTTCGGCAAGGTGGAGGATTACACCCTGGAGGCCGGCTTCCACTTCAAGAGCCCCTTCCAGGAGATCATTCTCATGGACAACCGGGAGCAGAAGACCCCCTTCTCCACCCAGGCCTTCTCCAGCGATATTCAGCAGGTGGACATCATCGGCTCCATCAACTACGCCATCGACAAGACCACCGCCATGACCCTGTTCAAGGAAGTGGGCACGGATTATTTCAACAAGCTGGTGTATCCCCGGATGCTGGAAAGCACCAAGGCCGTCTTTTCCAAGTACACCGCGGAAAACCTGGTCAGCGCCCGGGAGCAGCTGTCCGTCCAGATCCGGAATAACCTGGTGAGCGAAATGAAGCACTACGGGATCAACATCATTTCCGTTTCCATCGAGAACCTGGATTTCACCGACGCCTTCACCGACGCGGTAGAAGCCAAGCAGGTGGCCGCCCAGCGGAAGCTGCAGGCCGAGATCGAGCAGGAGCAGAAGACCATGGAAACCCAGCAGCAGGCCGAGCGCCAGAAGATCGACGCCGAGGCGAAGGCCAACGTGGTGAAGATCGACGCGGACGCCGCGGCCTACTCCATCCGCACCAAGGCGGAAGCCGAGGCCGATGCCAACCGGCAGATCGCCCAGTCCCTGACCCCCGAGCTGATCAATTTCACCCAGGTGAACACCTGGAACGGCCAGCTGCCCACCTACGTCAGCGGCGGCGCGGCGGAGGCGCTGCCGGTGCTGAGCCTGAACGAGACTCAGCCCCAGGAAACCACAGTTAAATAAAAGCCAACGGCCGGGAGCGAAAGCTCCCGGCCAGTTTTTACGGAGGATGGATCATGGAAAAAAAGCTGCTGGGCCAAGGCCTGATCAAATACGTTTCGGGCGTGATCCTGGTGGGGCTCATGCTTTTCCTGCCGGCGGGCACGCTGCGTTTTCCCAACGGGTGGCTGTTCATGGGGCTTTTGTTCCTGCCCATGCTGGGGGCGGGATTCGTGATGTATTTCAAAAACCCCGATCTGCTGCGCAGGCGGCTGAACGCCCGGGAGAAGGAGGGGGAGCAGAAGCTGGTGCTGGCCGTAAGCGCCCTGATGTTCCTGGCCGCGTTCGTGCTGGCCGGGCTGAATTTCCGTTTTCAGTGGACCGTGATGCCCCGGTGGCTGGTGGCCCTGGGGGCGGCGGTGTTCCTTCTGTCCTATGCGCTGTACGCCGAGGTGCTGCGGGAAAACGCGTATCTGAGCCGCACCGTGGAGGTGCAGGAAAACCAGAAGGTGATCGACACGGGGCTGTACGGCGTCGTGCGCCATCCCATGTATGCGGTGACGGTGTGGCTGTTCCTGTCCATGGCGCTGGTGCTGGGGTCGCTGCCCTCCCTGATCGTGATGCTTTTGTATCCCGCGCTGCTGGTGAAGCGGATCCTGAATGAAGAAAAGGTGCTGGAGGAGGGGCTGGCCGGCTACCGGGAATACGAAAAGAAGGTGAAATGGCGGCTGATCCCCTTCATCTGGTGAGGCTGGCGAGCCAGGCGGAAAACGCGCCGTCCCATTCCTCCCCGGGCAGGCCCAGGGCGCTTTCAACGGCGTCCCGGGCCTCTTTTTCCGCGTAATACACCTGCTCCAGGTATCCCCGCATGCCAAGCCTTTCCGCAAGGAAGCGGGTGAAGGCGCCGGCGATGGGGTAGGTGACGGCGTCGGGATGGGCGAAAAAGAAATGGTTATCCAAAAGGGCTGGAACGGAAAGATACCGCCCGTCCCCAAGGAAATCCCGCACCCAGCCTTCGTTTTCCCGGCCCCACCAGGCCCTGTCCATATACATGGCCAGGCCCTCTCGGAGGAAGGCGGTTTCGGGGCGCTTGCGCACGTAGGAAATGAGGTGGGTGTCCTCGTGCATGCCGATGCACCGCACCTTGTCGCTGTACACGGCGAACACCGTGTCCGGCGGGGAGGCGAAGCCGTTGCAGGGCTCGTTGTCGCCGTAGACCTCGCCCACCTCCTCCGGGGTGTCCAGCAGGTAATACTGGATGCGGAAGGGCGGCGTGATGCCAAGGGCTTCCGTGATGGCGGCATAGCATTTTTCCTGCTCCGCGGCGATCAGGCGGATGTCCCTTTCCGCGCAGGAGCCGGGGCGGAAATGCAGATCGTAATGGGCGCTGGAAAACACCCGGCCGCAGGCGTCCGCATATCGGTTCATGGCTGCCTCCATAAAGAACTGCCCGCCGTGATCCTTCCGGACTGCGGCGGGCAGCGATTATACTGATCAGGAATAAGTGGACTGGAGATCGATGTTCTTGTAGCGCTTGAGGCCGGTGCCCGCGGGGATCAGCTTGCCGATGATCACGTTCTCCTTCAGGCCCAGCAGCGGGTCCACCTTGCCCTTGATGGCGGCTTCGGTGAGCACGCGGGTGGTCTCCTGGAAGGAGGCGGCGGACAGGAAGGATTCCGTGGCCAGGGAGGCCTTGGTGATGCCCAGCAGGATGCGCTTGGCGATGGCCGGACGGCCGCCTTCCGCGATGGTCTTTTCGTTCTCCTGCTCGAATTCGTAGATATCCACCAGGCCGCCGGGAAGCAGGCCGGTATCGCCGCTGTCCTCGATGCGCACCTTGCGCAGCATCTGGCGCACGATGATCTCGATGTGCTTGTCGGCGATCTTAACGCCGGAGGAGTAGTAAGCGGAAAGCACTTCGCGCAGCAGGTATTCCTGCACGGCGCGCACGCCCAGAATGCGAAGCAGGTCGTGGGGATTCACGCTGCCTTCGATCAGCTCGTCGCCGGCGGCCACGGTCTGGCCGTCCTGCACCTTGAGCCGGGCGCCGTAGTGGATCTGATAGGTCTTCTTTTCGGAAGCGTCCTCTTCGCTGGTGACGATGATTTCCCGCTTCTTCTTGGTTTCCACGATCTGCACGGTGCCGCTGATCTCGGCCAGGGTGGCGTCGCGCTTGGGCTTGCGGGCTTCGAAAAGCTCCTCCACCCGGGGAAGACCCTGGGTGATATCGTCGGCGGAGGCAACGCCGCCGGAGTGGAAGGTACGCATGGTCAGCTGGGTGCCGGGCTCGCCGATGGACTGGGCGGCGATGATGCCCACCGCTTCGCCGATATCCACGTTGCCGCCGTGGGCCAGGTTCATGCCGTAGCAGCGGGCGCAGACGCCGTGCTGGCTGTGGCAGGTGAGCACGCTGCGCACGCTCATCTTGGTGACGCCGGCCTTCTTGACCTGCTGGGCCTTGTCGTAATCGATCATTTCGTTGACGCGCACCAGCAGCTCCCCGGTGATGGGATGGTACACGTCCTCGGCGGCGTAGCGGCCGCGGATGCGGTCGTCGATGCCCTCGATCTCGCCGATGGGCTGCACCGTGATGCCGCGGACCTTTTCGCCCCGGGCCTCAAAGCAGTCGATCTCGCGGACGATGACCTCCTGGGCCACGTCCACCAGACGGCGGGTGAGGTAACCCGAGTCGGCGGTGCGCAGGGCGGTATCGGCCAGGGATTTGCGGCTGCCGTGGGAGGACATGAAGAACTCCAGCACGTTCAGGCCTTCACGGAAGTTGGCGCGGATAGGCACCTCGATGGTGCGCCCGGAGGGGGAGGCCATCAGGCCGCGCATGCCCGCCAGCTGGGCCACCTGGCCCGCGCTGCCGCGGGCGCCGGAGCCGGTCATCATGCTGATGGGGTTGTAGGTAGGCAGCACTTCCATCACGCGGTTCTTCAGGCGGTTGGTGGTGTCCGTCCAGGCCTGGATCACCATGCGGTAGCGCTCGTCCTCGCTCATTTCGCCGCGGCGGTATTTCTTGTTGATCCGGGCCACCAGATCGTCGGTTTCCTTGAGCCAGGTCTGCTTTTCCTCCGGCACGATGATATCGCTGACGGAAACGGTGATGGCGCCGCGGGTGGAGTATTTGTACCCCAGGTTCTTGATGGCGTCCAGCACCTTGGCGGTCTGGCTTTCGCCGTGGGCGCGGAAGCAGCGGTCCACGATGTTGCCCAGGTCCTTTTTAACGACTTTGTGATCGATCTCCAGCACGAACTGGTCGTCCAGGGTGTTGCGGGGCTTGAAGCCCAGATCCTGGGGCACCACGTCGTTGAAGATCAGCAATCCCAGGGTGGTATCAATGACGCGGCGCTCGGTGACGCCCTCCCAGGTGCGCTGGATGCGGACCTTGATGGGCGCCTGCAGGGAGATCTGCTGGCACTGATAGGCCATCATGGCCTCGTCGGGGGAGGCGAACACGCGGCCCGCGCCCTTGGCGTCCTCCCGGGTGATGGTCAGGTAATGGCAGCCGATGACCATGTCCTGGGTGGGGGAGATGACGGGCATGCCGTCCTGGGGCTTCATGATGTTGTTGGCGCAGAGCATCAGGAACCGGGCCTCGGCCTGGGCTTCCATGCTCAGCGGCACGTGCACGGCCATCTGGTCGCCGTCGAAGTCGGCGTTATAGGCGGTGCAGGCCAGGGGATGCAGGCGGATGGCCTTGCCTTCCACCAGGATGGGCTCGAAGGCCTGGATGCCCAGGCGGTGCAGCGTGGGGGCGCGGTTGAGGAGCACCGGATGCTCCTTGATCACGCCCTCCAGGATGTCCCACACCTCGGGCTTCACCTTTTCCACCATGCGCTTGGCGGATTTGACGTTGTGGGCGATCTTGAGGGTCACCAGCCGCTCCATCACGAAGGGCTTGAACAGCTCCAGCGCCATATCCTTGGGCAGGCCGCACTGATACAGCTTGAGCTCGGGGCCGACCACGATCACGCTGCGGCCGGAATAGTCCACGCGCTTGCCCAGCAGGTTCTGGCGGAAGCGGCCCTGCTTGCCCCGGAGCAGATCGCTGAGGGATTTGAGGGGACGGTTGCCCGGGCCGGTCACGGGGCGGCCGCGGCGGCCGTTGTCGATCAGGGCGTCCACGGCCTCCTGCAGCATGCGCTTTTCATTGCGCACGATGATGTCCGGGGTGCCCAGCTCCAGCATCCGCTTTAAGCGGTTGTTGCGGTTGATCACCCGGCGGTACAGATCGTTCAGGTCGGAGGTGGCGAAGCGGCCGCCGTCCAACTGCACCATGGGGCGCAGATCCGGGGGAATGACGGGGATCACGTCCATGATCATCCATTCCGGCTTGTTGTGGGAAAGGCGGAAAGCCTCCACCACTTCCAGGCGCTTGATGGCGTGGGTGCGCTTCTGGCCTTCGCTTTCGCGGTCGCGTTCCTTTTCGATGAGGTCCGCGATTTCCTTTTTCAGGCTGGCGCTGAGGGCCTCCAGGTCCAGCGCCAGCAGCATTTCCTTCACCGCTTCGGCGCCGATGCCCGCCTTGAAGGAGCCGCGCTCCTCCTCCGGCATGGCCATGATGGCGCGGTACTTGGCGTCGGTGATCAGCTCGTTGCGGCTCACCTTGGTGGCGGCTTCGTTGCCGGCGTCCAGCACGATGTAGGATGCGAAATAGAGCACCTTTTCCAGGGAACGGGGGCTCACGTCCAGCAGCATGCCCATCCGGGAGGGGATGCCCTTGAAATACCAGATGTGGCTTACGGGCGCGGCCAGGGCGATATGGCCCATGCGTTCCCGGCGCACCTTCGCCCGGGTGATCTGCACGCCGCACTTGTTGCAGACCTTTTCCTTGTCCTTGAATTTCACGCGCTTATACTGGCCGCAAGCGCATTCCCAGTCCTTCTGGGGCCCGAAGATGCGCTCGCAGTACAGGCCGTCGCGCTCCGGCTTCAGGGTGCGGTAATTGATGGTTTCCGGTTTGCTGACTTCGCCGTAGCTCCACGCCAGGATCTCTTCCGACGAGGCCATGCCGATCTTGATGGAATCAATGTTGGTTTGCTCAAACATGGATCGAAACTCCCTCCGCTTTGGCCGTTTCGCTTGGTTTCTCCGTTTTCCGATAAAATGGGGGAAACCGGTTACTCAATATCGTCGTCGTCGTCCAGCTTCAGATCGTCCAGCACGTCGTCCACCTCAAAATCGGCGAAATCGTCGTCCAGGCTCAGATCCTCGTCCAGGTTCACGTCTTCGCCTTCCTCGGCGGCGCCGCCTTCGTCCAGGAAGTCCTCTTCAGGCAGCGGTTCGCGGCTGGCGGGCATGGGCGTATCCATATCGTCGTCATCGTTCTCCAGTTCCTTGAGCTCGATGAGGTGCTTGTTCTCATCCAGCACCTGGATATCCAGGGCCAGGGCCTGCAGCTCCTTGATGAGCACCTTGAAGGATTCGGGCACGCCGGGGGTGGGGATGTTCTGGCCCTTGACGATGGCTTCGTAGGTCTTCACGCGGCCCACCACGTCGTCGGACTTGACGGTGAGGATCTCCTGCAGGGTATTGGCGGCACCGTAGGCCTCCAGGGCCCACACTTCCATTTCGCCGAAGCGCTGGCCGCCGAACTGGGCCTTGCCACCCAGGGGCTGCTGGGTCACCAGGGAGTAGGGGCCGGTGGAACGGGCGTGCATCTTATCGTCCACCAGATGGTGCAGCTTGAGGAAGTACATGATGCCCACCGTCACGGGATTTTCAAAGGGATCGCCGGTGCGGCCGTCGTAAAGGATGGTCTTGCCGTCGGGGCGGAGGCCCGCTTTCTTCAGGCATTCTTCGATGTCTTCCTTGGTGGCGCCGTCGAAGACCGGGGTGGCGATGTGCCAGCCCAGGGTGCGGGCGGCGATGCCCAGATGCACTTCCAGCACCTGGCCGATGTTCATACGGGAGGGAACGCCCAGGGGGTTCAGCACGATGTCCAGCGGGGTGCCGTCGGGCAGGAAGGGCATATCCTCCTCCCGCAGGATGCGAGAAACGACGCCCTTGTTGCCGTGGCGGCCGGACATCTTGTCGCCCACGCTGATCTTGCGCTTCTGGGCGATGTAGACGCGGACCATTTCATTCACGCCGGGAGAGAGCTCGTCCTTGTTTTCGCGGGTGAAGGTTTTCACGTCCACGATGATGCCGCCTTCGCCGTGAGGCACCTTGAGGGAGGTGTCGCGCACTTCCCGGGCCTTTTCGCCGAAGATGGCTCGCAGCAGCCGTTCTTCCGCCGTCAGCTCGGTTTCGCCCTTGGGGGTCACCTTGCCCACCAGGATATCGCCGGAGCGCACTTCCGCGCCGATGCGGATGATGCCGTTCTCGTCCAGGTCCTTGATGGCGTCTTCGCCCACGTTGGGGATGTCCCGGGTGATCTCCTCCGGGCCGAGCTTGGTTTCCCGGGCTTCGGATTCGTATTCTTCAATATGGATGGAGGTGTATTTGTCCTCCTTCACCAGCCGTTCGCTGATGAGGACGGCGTCCTCGTAGTTGTAGCCTTCCCAGGTCATGAAGCCGATGAGCATGTTTTTGCCCAGGCCGATCTCGCCGTTCTCGGTGGAGGGGCCGTCCGCCAGCAGATCGCCCACCTCGATTTTCTGGCCCTGGCTGACCCGGGGACGCTGGTTGATGCAGGTGCCCTGGTTGCTGCGGGCAAACTTGGTGAGGCGGTAGGAGTGCTTTTCGCCCAGCTCGTCCTGAATGACGATCTCGTCCGCCGCCACGCTGGATACGACGCCCGCGTGCTTGGACAGCATCACCACGCCGCTGTCGTGGGCGGCCTTGTATTCCATGCCGGTGCCCACGATGGGGGCTTCGGGCACCAGCAGGGGCACCGCCTGACGCTGCATGTTGGAGCCCATCAGGGCGCGGTTGGCGTCGTCGTTTTCCAGGAAGGGGATCATGGCCGTGGCCACGGAGACCACCTGCTTGGGGGATACGTCGATATAGTCCACGTCCCTGGCGGGGGCTTCGATGGTTTCATCCCGCCACCGGACCACCACGCGCTCGTTGATGAAGCGGCCGTCCGCGTCCAGGGGTTCCTTCGCCTGGCCGACCTTGTAGTTGTCTTCCTCGTCGGCGGTCATGTATACGATTTCGTCCGTCACCTTGCCGGTGGCCTTGTCCACCTTGCGGTAGGGGGCCTCGATAAAGCCGTATTCGTTGATCCGGGCGTAGGTGGCCAGGGAGCCGATCAGGCCGATGTTGGGGCCTTCAGGCGTCTCGATGGGGCAGATACGGGCGTAGTGGGAATAATGCACGTCGCGCACTTCCATGCCGGCGCGGTCGCGGTTCAATCCGCCGGGGCCCAGGGCGGAAAGGCGCCGCTTGTGGGTCAGCTCCGCCAGGGGGTTGGGCTGGTCCATGAACTGGGAAAGCTGGGAGGAGCCGAAGAATTCCTTGATGGCGGCGGATACGGGGCGGATGTTGATCAGTTCGCCGGGCTTGACGTCGTTGGCGTCCTGAATGGCCATGCGCTCGCGCACCACGCGCTCCAGCCGGCTCAGGCCGATGCGCACCTGGTTCTGCAGCAGCTCGCCCACGCTGCGCAGGCGGCGGTTGCCCAGATGGTCGATATCGTCCGTGACGCCCACGCCGTAGGGCAGGCCCAGCAGATAGCTGACGGAGGCCACGATATCGTCGATGATGATGTGCTTGGGCACCAGATCGTACACGTGCTCGGACACGACGCGCTTGAGGTCCTCCTCCGGCACGCCTTCCATGATCTTGAGCAGGGTGGGCAGGTGCACCATTTCCAGGATGCCCGCTTCCTTGGGATCGAAGGGCAGGAAGCCGGAAGCGTCCACGAAATTGTTGCCCAGCACCTTGTGCGTAACGTTCTCGCACTGCACCAGCACCGCGTTCAGGCCGCTGTTCTGCACTTCGACGGCCTTTTCCCGGGTGATGTACGCGCCCTTTTCCACCAGCACTTCGCCGGAAATGGGGCTGATGATGTCCTCGGCCGCGGTCTGGCCCGCGATACGGGCGGCCACGCCCAGCTTCTTGTTGAACTTATAGCGGCCCACGCGCATGAGATCATAGCGCTTGGGATCGAAGAACAGGCTGCGCAGCAGCGCCCGGGCCCCGTCCTCGGTGGGCGGCTCGCCGGGCTTCTGGCGCTTGTAGATCTCCAGCAGGCCCTGGGCCTGGGTCTTGGTGGAGTCGCTGCGGGCGATGGTGGTCATGAGGCGCTCGTCCTCGCCCAGCAGCTCGGTGATTTCTTCGTCCGTGCCGTAGCCCAACGCGCGCAGGAGCACGGTGATGGGCAGCTTGCGGGCGCGGTCGATGCGCACCCACAGCACGTCGTTGCTGTCGGTTTCATATTCCAGCCAGGCGCCCCGGTTGGGGATGATCTGGGAGGAGAAAAGATGCTTGCCGGCCTTGTCGATCTGCACGTCAAAATACGCGCCGGGAGAGCGCACCAGCTGGCTTACGATGACGCGCTCCGCGCCGTTGATGATAAATGTGCCGTGTTCGGTCATCAGGGGAAAATCGCCCATGAAGACTTCGGATTCCTTGATTTCGCCGGTTTCCCGGTTCTTCAGGCGAACGAATACCTTCAGCGGGGCAGCGTAGGTCAGATCCCTTTCCTTGCACCGCTCCACCGAATTCTTGGGCGTGCCGTCCAGCGAGTAATCGACGAACTCCAGCACCAGGTTTTCGCTGTAATCCGTGATGGGGGACACGTCGGCCAGAACCTCTTTGAGATCTTCGGTCAGGAACCGCTTGTAGCTGTTCTTCTGAACCTCGATC
>JAILBG010000033.1:0-2282 GCA_024681215.1 Clostridiales bacterium | reverse complement strand
TCTCCGCCGCAGCAGTAGGAAAGCAGGAAGGTCTTTTCGTTGAGAAAGTACATGGCAGGGTAGCAGTAGCCGCGGCCGGGATCGTCCTCCAGTACGGTAAAAGGGGAGAAGGAAAGCCCGTCCTCGCTCTGCGCCAGCACGAAGGGCGTGCGGCCCGCGTTGACCCAGCGGCTGCCGGGGTCGATGCGGCCGTTGTAGTTGGGTATGGGGTTCCACACGGCGTAATACACGCCGCTGCAGGGATTGCGGCGGATCAGCATGGGGGAATCCGGCGACGTAAACCGCGAAGGGACCGGGCGCGTCCACGTGGCGCCGCCGTCCGCGGAAAAGCTTTCGTACTGAAAGTGCCGGTCTGTGCGGAAATACCCGTAAAGCCGGCCGTCCGGCAGCACCTCGATCCCCGGCTCCTGCAGCCCGGTCCTGCTATGACCCGGGTAGGGCATGGACAGCACCTTGGATTTCTGATACCAGTTCCGTCCGTGGGCGTCGCCGGCCCACACGCAGGCCGTGCCGAAGTAGGAACCGTGCCGGCGGCCCTTCTCGCCGACAATGGGATGGCGCGCCAGCGGGATCAGCGCTTCCCCCTGCGCAGAGACCGTAACGCGGGCATTGTTGACCACGTAGTAAACGCCGCGCTTTTTCGGCACGCACAGCTCCGGCGGACCGAAGGACAGGCCGTTCTCCTCACAGGCCCGTTTCAGATAAACAGCGGACTGGGGGCCGAATTTGGCCAGATAGAACAGACAGAGCGTTCCGTCCGGAAGACGTTGCAGGGAGACGCTCATGATGTTTTCTGTGTGCAGCTCCGCCGCGGTCGCCAGCGGCTCCGGCAGCGGGGAAAAGCTTTTTCCGCCGTCCCGGGAGAGCAATCCCGCCACGTCGCAGGCAGCGTCGTCGCCGTCGTCATCCCCGGTATAGCGGCTGTAGGCAAATAAGAGAGCGCCGTCTTTCAGCCGCGCAAAATCCCCCTCGCTGTTGCGGGGGTTGTTTTTGCTGCGGGGCAGCTCGGCGGCTGACGCAAAGGAATGTATCACAGGTCTGTCCATGGATTCAGCCTTCTTTCTGTTTTTGTTCGTTTTTATCATATCGCAGGCATTCAAAAATTACAATAGATTGTTCAAATTTTACCGCAAACCGTTATTACGGGTCAGATATGGTATGATGGCCCCATTCATTCGGAAAGCCGGGATCTCTCTTGAAACAACTCAATCAGCTCAATCCAGTTCCCATGCCGCAGCAGATTCTGTGGTGGGTCATCCGTGCGGCGCTGTTGGGATTCAGCATCTACGGGCTGCTGCACAATTCCACCACCCAGTTCCTGATGGGGCTGTTCTCCATCGCTTTTTCCCATCTGTGGGATATGTTCCAGCTTCTCGGCGGGAAATCCTTCATCACCCGCGTGGGTTATTTCTCCCAGACGCTGCTGAATGTTTTTATCGGCTTCGGCGTGGTGGTGGGCCATTTCCTGAATACCAAGACCAACTTTCCCTATACGAACATGGTGGAGCATTTTCTGGCGGGTCTGGTGGCATCCTATTTCGCCTACGATTTCGCCACCGTGTTTCAGGGCAGAAGCCGCCATCTCAGCCCGGCGCTGGCCTCCATGTTCTCCATCTGTTTTTCCGTTTTCCTGCTGGTGGGATGGGAATTCTATGAGTTCACCATGGACCGTCTGTACGGCTATACCCTGCAGCGCTCCTTTATCCTTGACGAGGGCGGGCTGATCGATACCATGGTGGATATGATCCTCGGCGGCGCAGGCGCGCTGTTCGGTATGTTCTGGGTTGCCTTTGCCAAAAACGGCATCATCGGCAAAAACCGCAAGGCGGTGCGGGCGCGGGTCAAAGCCCAGTCCAAAGCGGACCGGGAGACCGAGCTGCGTTACCTGGCGGAACACGGATATTGACAGGCCCCCGGCCAATACGAAAACAAACGCATCGCCCCCGGGAATCCCCGGAGGCGATTTGTTTGTCAGATCTGTCAGACGCGGACGCCTTCCGGGGCGGTGTACCGGCGGATGGCCAGCACGGAGGGATAGATCACGTCCAGCTGATGGAAAAACGCGCCGTCCGGCGTAGGGCAGACGGTGATCCCTTCCGATTCGATCACGGCTTTGCCCGCGTCTCGCTCCATGATCAGTTTCGTTTCGCCGGTGGCGGGATCAATAGAGAAGACGTGCTTTTTGCGCCAGGTATCGTGGCAGGAGATATAGATCAGCCCATCCCACATCTCGCCGCCCTGGGTGTGCTCCACTACGCGGCTGAGGGGGATACGGTGCAGGA
>JAILBG010000016.1:0-51606 GCA_024681215.1 Clostridiales bacterium | reverse complement strand
TAATACTGAATTTCCTCATAGCGTTGATCTTCCTTTCCGTTTAAGTCCTGCGGGGCGCTTTGCCCGCGGGAACGTTACAGTCTGCTGTAAACCTGTTCTTCCCGGACGGCCCGGGCCCGGGCGCTTCCGGCGCCGGCGCGGCGCACGCGGCGCACCACGAAGCCGCCGGTCTTTCCTTCGCCCTGCCAGATCATGGCGACGGCGGCGGTAATGGCCGCGATCACCTGCAGGTCGTCTTCCTCCTCCGAAGGCTTCTCCAGCATGCTCCGGACGGGCTCGATGGAGGTCACTTCCGGCTCGGGCAGGGGCGTTTTCTTCTTCGGCCGCGCGGTGAACAGCGTCATCACATAGATGCAGCCGATCAGGATCATCAGCCCCGAGAACACCACCAGCATGCCGGTGGCGGTGGTGGACAAACCCATTAACAGCTTTTCCATACGCCCTCCTTACAGCGGCAGGTTGCCGTGCTTCTTGGGCAGGTTCACGTCCTGCTTCCCGGCCAGGACTTCCAAGGCCGCGATCAGGTACTTGCGGCTCTCCCGGGGCTCGATCACGTCGTCCACGATGCCGCTGCGGGCGGCGGCGAAGGCGCCGTTCTTCTCGGCATAGGCCGCCTCCAGGGCTTCGCGGCTTTCCCCGGCATTGAGCTCCTTCCCGTTGAGGGCCTGCACGGCCGCTTCCGCGGTGAGGGGAGAGATCATGGCGGTGGGCCAGGCGTAGCTCACGTCCGCCAGGCGGGAACCGCCCAGCGCCACGTACGCGGTGCCCACGGCGCTGCCGGTAAACAGCGCGGCCTTGGGGGCCGTGGCTTCCGCGTAGGCGTACACCAGGTCCGCCGCGGCGCGGAGCAGATCGCCCTGGCCGTCCGCGGCGGGCACGGCGATGCCCGCGGTGTTGACCAAAGTGATCACCGGCAGCTGATAGCAGTCGCACAGCCGGATCAGCCGGGCCGCCTTGCGGCAGTCCGCGGCGGCGAGCCGCCCGCCGTCCTTGGTGGGATCGGTGGCCACCACGCCCACGGCGCGGCCGCCCAGCCGGCCCAGCACGGCCTTCACCGCGCCGCCCCAGCCTTTATACATTTCCAGCACCCGGCCTTCGTCCAGCAGATCCTGGATCAGCGCATCCACATTCTCCGGATCGTCGCACACCGTCAGGCGGTTCAGGTCGTCCCCGTCCGCCAGAGGGGCGTCCTCCATGTTGGAGGCGGGCAGCAGATCGATGAGCGCGGCGGTGAGCGCAATGGCTTCCTCCTCGTTCTCCGCGGTGAAGGCCGCGGCGCCCTGGGCGTTCATGACGTCCGCCCCGAAGAGCTGCTGGGCGTCCTTCTGCTTTCCCTTTTCGCTGTTCATCACCAGCGCCGTATGCAGCGCGGTTTCCCCGGTCTTTTTCACCTGCACCGTCACGTCGCACAGCTGCGCCATCACGGCGGCCATGCCCCGGGCGGGGCCCATCACGCACCCGATCATCGGGCACACGCCGGACAAACGCGCCAGCGTATTGGCCACCCGGGCGCAGGCGGAAAGCGCTTCCGCGCCGTTTTCCAGCTCCACGCCGTCGCTGTCCAGCATCAGCACCGCCGGCGACCCGGTGACCCGAGCCAGCCGCAGCGTCTTTACGATCTTGGCGGCCTGCTCCCGCGTCATGGCGCCGCCGCGGGAAGCGTAATCCTGCGCCGCCAGGTACACCGGCTGGCCGTTCACCGTGCCGCAGCCGGCCACCAGGTGGCTTTCTTCCCGCAGCCCTTCGATTTCCGCGAAGCTGCCCGCGTCAAAGAGCTTGAGCGCGCGTTCCCGCGCAGTGCTTTTTCCCGCGGCGTGCTGCTTGAACACCCGGTCCTTGTCGCCCTGCAGGATGGCGTTTTTCTTTTCCGCCAGGCCCTGCAGTTTTTCTGCCATGTCCATGCACGATCCCCCATTCTGAAAGCTTGTTCAATGGAAAGGGCCGAAGGCGGAAGCGCGCTTCCGTTTCCGATTTCCCGTCCGGGAAAAAAGAAACCCTCATCCCTTCCCAAATTCATCTATTCTACACCGTTCCCTTTATCTCCTGCTGAAAATACAGCAAAAATTATCGCCCGGGCGGCTTTTTTCCGGCGCGGACGCCCCGCCCGGGGAACACGGATGAAAAAAATGCGAAAAACGTTGCGAAAAACGCAGGGAAATGGTAAAATATTACGTTGTATGGTTGAATCATATCCGGACCCCGATTTTTCCGCATAGGAAGGAGCATGCCCCATGAAGCGTTTCCTGATCCTCCTGCTGGCGACGGTTCTCCTGCTGGGGAGCCTGGTATTCCCCGCTCACGCTGACGGCGTTCAGATGACGGCGCTGGACAAATACGTAGGCTGCAGATTCACCAGGGACTTCCCGGTATACAGCGGCCCCGGGGAAAACTACGTGCGTCCCGGCAACAGCAATTCCATGATGCGCGCCAACAACACCGTCTACGTATTCGGCTATACGGGGGACTGGCTGCTGGTGGGCTTTGAAGTGGAATACAAGAAGGCCTGGGCGGTGGGCTATGTGTCCAAGGACGCCCTGAACTACATGAGCACCACCGGCGTCAACATCCCGGAGCTGACCTTCCAGCCCACGCTGATCGGCTATGCCGACGATTATTGCCGGGTAACGGAGGATCCCCTCTGGCGGGGCGGCGAATACATGCCCTATCAGATCCCCAGCGGCACGGCCTTCACGGTGCTGGCCGTCCGGGGGGAGACCCAGGCCTGGACCTACATCGAGGTCAACACCGACAGAGGCCCCATGCGCGGCTTCGTGTGGAGCATCCATGTGAAGTATAACGGCGGCCAGGTGCCCGCCACGCCCATCCCCTCTCCGGTGCCCACGCCGCGGCCCACCCCGGCCCCCACGCCGGTGCCCACCGCCGCGCCGTATTATCCTACTTATCCGCCGTATATCCCGCCCACTCAGGCGCCGGTCACCCGGGCGCCGTACATCCCGCCCACCCAGGCGCCGTACTATCCCACCTATCCGCCCACCCAGGTGCCGTATTCGTATCCCACCGCGGCCCCCGGAACGGGCAATATCCTGTATCACGATACCACCAAGGGCCTTTGGTTCCCCGGCAACACGCTTTATGAGGGCATCGCGGGCTCCTGGCCCGTGTATTCCGGCCCGGGCACCTATTACTGGCGCGCCGCGGACGGCCGGGCCTCCGTGGCCGGCAGCAACTGCGTGATCTACGGCGTGGAAAACGGCTGGGCGCTTATCGGCTATACCAACAGCAGCGGGGCGTACCGCATGGGCTATATCTCCGCCTCCGCCCTGCCCCAGAAGGGCCTGAGCATCCCGTATCTGGATTTCGCCTACCGGCCCGGCCGGGTCACCGTATCGGCGCCCATGACCGACGATATCATGCGCTACCGCCCCACCATCGCTACCCTCACCCCCCAGACCGGTGTGCTGTTCCTGGGCTATATCAACGACAACGGCAACAACACCTGGGCCTTCGTGGAGGTGCTGGTGAACAATTCCGTCATGCGCGGGTTCATTCCCGCGGCGTACGTGGTGCTGCAATAACCCATTCTTCCCCGCCCGGCGGCATTCATCTGCCGCCGGGATTTTTTTATTCCGGCAGCAGCAGCGCGTCCAGGGGCTCGCCGCCCCGGTACATGGGTCCCCCGGAAAACAGCCGCACCGTGCCCTCCCAGCTGTCGCACATCAGCACGCCCTTCCGGCAGGGGCGCAGCCGGGCGGGATAGGCGCATCTCTCCCGCCCCAGCAGCCGTCCGTCGGGCCGCAGCAGCGCCACGCTCTCCCGGCATCCCGCCAGGCATCTGCCGTCCGGCAGGGCGCAGAGCACCGTGGGCGGCCGGGGATCGGAGTACACCTCCTCGCTGACCCCCCGGGGGCTGATGCGGATCAGGCGGGAGGCGGGCTCTTCCTCCCCGGCAGCGCACAGCACGTACAGTCCCCGGGGCAGCATGCACACCGCCCTGGCCGCCCCCGGCACCCGATGCCGGGCCGATAAGCGCAGCCCTTCGTCCATAAGCAGCACCTCCCCCGCCGCGCCCCCCGCCACCGCCAGCAGCCGCCCGCAGGGACACAGATCCCGGGGATAAGCCCCGGCAGGGGCGGAATACAGCATCTGCCCCGTGGCGGCGTCGCAGGCGGCCACGCAGTCCGCCTCCGTGGACAGGGCGCACACCATCCCCGCGAACAGGCACAGCGCGCATACCCCTGGGGGCAGCGGAAAATCGAACAGCGCCTCCCCTGTGCGCCCGTCCCGGCACTGGCACAATCCGGCGCACGCGCAGTACACCCGCCCGCCCCCGGCGCACAGGGCGAATCCCGGCGGCCCGACCCGGGCAAACGCGCCGTTCGCCTCCCGGATCAGCCCTTTTTCGCCGTCCGCCACCCACAGCCCCATGCCATCGCCCCCTCTGTGTCAGGGTATGCCGGCGGCAGAGGCGGCGTGAGACGCCCCCTTGCGCAAACAGGAGAAAACGGGTATAATAGGCACAGAAACCACAAACAACCGTAAAGGAGCGAGATTCGATGGGATACAGGGAAGAATATGAACGCTGGCTTTCCATGTTCGCCGCCGACGCGAACACCGTAAACGAGCTCAACAGCATCGCCGGGGACGAAAAGGAGATCGAGGACCGCTTTTATACCGAGCTGGCATTCGGCACCGCCGGGCTGCGGGGCGTGCTGGGCATGGGCACCAACCGCATGAATATCTATAACGTCCGCCGGGCCACCACCGGCCTGGCCAAATACCTCATCGCCCAGGGCGTTCAGGATCGGGGCGTGGCCGTCGCCTACGACAGCCGCATCAAAAGCGACGTGTTCGCTAAGGAAACCGCCCTTACCCTGGCCGCCAACGGCGTGAAGGCCTATCTGTTCGACGCCCTGCGCCCCGTGCCGGTCCTTTCCTATACGGTCCGGCATCTGGGCACCGCCGCCGGCGTGGTCATCACCGCCAGCCATAACCCGCCCCAGTATAACGGCTACAAGGTCTACGCCGCCGACGGGGCGCAGCTGGGCCCCGAAGCCGCCGACGCGGTGACCCGGTACATCCGTTCCCTCCAATATGCCGACTGCGTACCCATGGATGAAAAAGAAGCCCTCGAAAAAGGGCTGCTCAAAATCATCGGCGCAAAGGAAGTGGACGACGATTACATCGCCATGATCAAGACCCTGGCCCAGCGGCCCGAGCTGCTATCCGCCCGGGGCAAGGACCTGAGCATCGTCTATACCCCCCTCCACGGCAGCGGCAACGTGCCGGTGCAGCGTCTGCTGAAGGAGCTGGGCGTGCATTATACCGTGGTACCGGAGCAGGAAAAGCCCGACGGGCGCTTCCCCACCGTGAAGGCCCCCAACCCCGAGGACCCCAACGCCTTCACCCTGGCCATTCCCCTGGCCAAAAAGGTGGGCGCCACCGTGGCCTTCGGCACCGACCCGGACTGCGACCGGCTGGGCGCCGCCGTGCAGGACGGCCAGGGCGAATGGCATACCCTCACCGGCAACCAGATCGCCTGCCTGATGCTGGATCATATCCTCAGCAGCAAAAAGCAAAGCGGCACCCTGCCCGAAAACGGCGCGGCGGTCAAATCCGTGGTGAGCACGGAAATGGCCCGGGCCATCTGCGACGATTACGGCGTGAAGCTCTACGAGGTGCTCACCGGGTTCAAGTTCATCGGCGAAAAGATCCAGCAGTTCGAGGAGACCGGCAGCCACACCTTCCTGTTCGGGTTTGAGGAATCCTTCGGCTATCTCTCCGGCACCCAGGTGCGGGACAAGGACGGCGTCAACGCTTCCCTCCTGCTGTGCGAGGCCGCCTGCGCCTGCATGGACCGGGGCGAAACCCTCTACGACGCCCTGCAGCGGCTGTATAAGAAATACGGATACTTCAAGGAAAAGAGCATTTCCGTCACCCTGCCCGGCAAGGACGGCGTGGCCAAGATCGCGTCCATCATGGCGTCCATCCGGGAAAACCCGCCCCGGGAAGTGGCGGGCCTTAAGGTGCTGGCCGTCCGGGATTACAAGACCGGCGTCCGCACCGCGGACGGCAAGCAGGAAGCCCTGGACTTCCCCAGGTCCAACGTGCTCTATTATGAGATCGAGGGCGGCAACTGGCTCTGCATCCGCCCCAGCGGCACCGAGCCTAAGATCAAGCTCTACGTCGCCGCCCGGGCCGATTCCCAGCCTGCCGTGGACGCCCTTAACGACCGGATGGCCACAGAGGCCCAACGGTGGTTGGAATAAAAGAATACGTAATTTGCGGGGGAGAACCGTTCTTTGGTGCCCAAAGAATGGTTCTCCCCCGCACCCCCTTTCCAAGAAAGGCGGCTGGGAGGGGAAGCGGGCGGATAATATCCGCCCCTACAAAACACATCCAATCAATCAACTGAAAGCGAAAAAATCAATCAACTGAAAGCGAAAAAAATAATAACCCCCCAGCCCGCTTTCTCCGGGTGGGGGTACGGGGGAGGGATGCTCTTTGGCCTCAAAGAGCACCCCTCCCCCGTTTATCGTTTCTATCCCCGTTCCTTACTTCGTTTCCAGCGTCTTGGCGATCTTGACGATGCGGCTGGTGCCCAGGCGGACCGCGCCCAGGGCGAGGAATTTTTCCGCGTCAGCCAGGGAGGAGATGCCACCGGCAGCCTTGATTTTCACGTTGGGGCCCACATATTCAGCGAAGAGCTCCACGTCCTCAAAGGTAGCGCCGCCGGTGGAGAAGCCGGTGGAGGTTTTGATGAAGTCCGCGCCGGAATCGGTAACGATGCGGCACATACGGATCTTTTCCTCCCGGGTGAGCAGGCAGGTCTCGATAATGACCTTGAGGATCTTCCCTTCGCAGGCGGCGCGGACCTTCCGGATCTCATGTAGCACATAGGCGTCGTCCCCGGCCCGGAGCATGCCGATATTGATCACCATGTCGATTTCGTCCGCGCCCTTGGCGACGGCGTCCCGGGTCTCGAACACCTTTGTTTCGACGGTCATGTTCCCGTTGGGGAAGCCGATCACGGTGCAGATCTTCAGCCTGTCCCCCACGTATTTCCTGGCCTTTTGCACATAGCAGGGCGGGATGCAGACGGAGGCGGTGTGATACTTGATCCCGTCGTCGCACAGGGCGCGGATCTCCTCCCAGGTGGCGGTTTGCGCAAGCAGGGTATGGTCGCAGGCATTCAGGATCTTTTCCAGGTTCATTTCATTCTTCCTCCCGCTGTCAGATTTGCTTTTTTCATTATACCACCGACGCCCCAAAAAACGCAATACGCGCACAGTGCGCCGGTTGACAAAACCGCGATGTCAACTTAAAATAGGAAATGGAGAAATCAATCTTTTTTTAGGAGCTTTGAATGAAGGATTTTCCCCTTTGCAGATCCCTGCGTGGATGTCTGCTGGGCTGTATCCTGGTGGCGGGGCCGCTGCTGGCGCTGGCCCTGGCGCCGATGGTCGGCTTTATGTACGTGCCCCTGGCGGAAATGTACCTGCTGCCCACGGCGATCTGCCTGACCGCCCTGGTGGGCGGCATGGCGCCGCTGGCGGTGAACACGCTGGCGGGCCTGGCGGCCATGTACCTGGTTTTCGGCACGCAGGGGCTGACGGTTTCCGCGCTGTACCTGCTGCCCATCGTGGGCGCGTTCGTGGGCGTGATCCGGTTCCGCGTGCCGTTCTGGAAGGCCTGCGGCGTGATGATCGGGGTGCATCTTGTGTGTCTGGCGGGGATCTTCGCCTACCTGCAGGCCCAGTGCGGCGGGCAGCTGTACGCGGCGGCGGGCCGGGCGGCGATGGAGGCCCTGGACAAAAGCGAATTCCGGGACGGGCTGCTGTACCAGTTTTATTCCATGGGCTTCCTGACGCTGCCGGAAAAGCTGGCGGAAAAGGCGCTGGTGCCCGCGCTGTTCGGCGGGGGCTACGTGCTGTCCTCCGCCGCCAGGGAGGATCTGCTGCTGTCCGCCTCCAGCCTGGTCACCAGCACGCTGACCACCCTGGTGCCCAGCGTCATGGTATCCCAGAGCATCCTGGGCGGGGTGGCCTGCCTGCTGCTGCCGCTGCGATTCGGCTTCCTGGCGGAGGAAAAGCGGGCGTTCCTGTCCGCGAAAGCGGCGGGAGAGGAAGCGGGGGCCGTGCGGTTCCCGGATCTGGGCATGCCGCCCCTGTACCGGTGGTATATCCCCCGGGGCTACGGCTGGCAGGTGGGCCTGGCGCTGATCGCCGGGTATTTCCTGCGCCGCAGCGCCGCCCCCGCGGCGGCCGTGGCGGGCACCATTCTGTACGCCGCCGCCACCGCGCTGTTCACGGTCCAGGGCGCGGCGCTGATCAATTTCATCCAGCGCCAGCGCAATTCTTCCCGTGCCTGGCGGGTCATTCTGCCGGTGCTGCTGATGGCGTTTTCAGTGCTCACGTTCGCGGGGATCTTCGATCAGATCGTCAATATCCGGGGGCTGCGCGCGCCCCGGGAACCAAAGGAGGGCTTTTAAGATGAAGGTGATTTTGCTGGCCGATGTGAAGGGACAGGGCAAGAAACAGGACATCGTCAACGTCAGCGACGGCTATGCCCGCAATTTTCTCTTCCCCAAGAAGCTGGCCATGGAGGCCACGCCCGGCGCCGCCAAGGAAGTGGAGCGCAAGCAGGCCGCCGAGCGCGCCCGGGAGACCGAGCGCCGCCTGGCCGCGGAAAAGAAGGCGGGCTCCCTGCGGGGCAAGGTGATCCGGGTGATCGCCAAGTGCGGCGCCCAGGGCCGGCTGTACGGCTCCGTCACCGGGGCGGAAATCGCCGAGGCGCTCAAAAGCCAGCACGGTGTGGAGATCGACAAGCGCAAGATCGACCTGGCCGAGCCCATCCGCACCGTGGGCGAAACCGAAGTGATCATCAAGCTGTATCCCGAGATCAGCGCAAAAATGACCGTGCGGGTCGAGGGCGGCGAGGCATGATATGAGCATGCCTGCCGATACGTCCTTTGCGCCCGTCCCGCCCCATTCCACGGAGGCCGAACGCTCCGTGCTGGGGGCCATGCTGCAAAGCGCCAACGCGGTGTCCGCCGCCATGGAAACGCTGACGGGGGAAGATTTTTACGTGCCCGCCCATAAAGAGATCTACGACGCCGCCCGGGCCGTGGCGGAGCGCCACAGCGCCGTGGACCTGGTGACCATGGACGCGGAGCTGAGCCGCCGGGGCACCCTGCCCGGGGTGGGCGGCATCGAATACCTGATCGACCTGACCCAGTTCGTGCCCACCACCGCCAACGTGAAGGATTACATCCGCATCGTGGCGGAAAAATCCACCCTGCGGCGGCTGATCGGCGCGTCGGGAGAGATCTCGAAGGCGGCCTACGCCCAGGAGCAGGAGCTGCCCCAGGTGCTGTCCCTGGCGGAAAAGCAGATTTTCGATATCGTCATGCGCCGGGACGGCGGCGAGGACCTGATGCACATCCGGGACGTGCTGGCCCTGACCTACGCCCAAATGGAGGAGCTGGCCCGGCTCAAGGGCCAGGTGGCGGGGGTGCCCACGGGGTTTTACAGCCTGGACGGCCTGCTCACGGGCCTCCACGGGGGCGAACTGGTGCTGGTGGGCGCAAGGCCCTCCATGGGCAAAACCTCCTTCGCCATCAACCTGGCCACGAATGCCGCCCGGAAGGGCAAAAAGGTGGCCATCTTCTCCCTGGAAATGCCCCGGGAGCAGATCGCCATGCGTATCCTGTGCAGCGACGCCCGGATCAACATGCAGTCCGTGCGCAAGGGCACGCTGCGGGACGAGGAATGGGTGAAGCTGGCCCGGTCCCTGGCGCCGTTGGCCCAGAGCGAAATGTATATCGACGATACCTCCGGCCTGACCCCGGGGCAGCTGCGCTCCCGGTGCCGGCGGATGATGATGGACCACGGGCTGGATCTGATCGTGGTGGACTATCTGCAGCTCATGGGCTCCGACGTCCGGGCGGAAAGCCGGCAAGTGGAGGTGAGCCAGCTGTCCCGCAGCCTGAAGGCCATCGCCCAGGAATTGAAGGTGCCCCTGGTGGCCTGCGCCCAGCTGTCCCGCGCCAATGAAAAGCGCGGCGCCGGCGGGCTGCGCCCCATGCTGAGCGACCTGCGGGATTCCGGCTCCATCGAGCAGGACGCCGACGTGGTGATGTTCCTGCACCGGGAAGCCTATTACAAGCGGGAGGAAGGCGTGCCGGACAACGTGGCCGAGGTGATCGTAGCCAAGCAGCGCAACGGCCCCCTGGGCACGGTGAAGCTGGCCTGGCTGGGGGAATACACCCTGTTTGACAACCTGGCCGCGGATATGTGAGCAATAAAACAAACGCGGGAAACGCCGCAAAGCGTTTCCCGCGTTTGTTGCTGCAAAGGAAGGGCCGGGGCGAAAAGCAGGCCGGGCGCCGCCGCGGCGCCGCAAGGGATCATTCCGCGCTGTGGGTCAGGTTCTGGACCCAGCGGCCGGAGCGCACGAAGAAATAGCCCACGGTGCACTTGATGATGTTGGCGGCCTCCACCGTGGCGAAGGCGGTGAACACGTCGGTTTTCAGCATCCGCACCGTCAGCAGTGCCAGGGGCACGGACACCGCCCAGGTGTAGCCGCTGTCGAACAGGAAGGTGATGATGGTCTTTCCGCCGGAGCGGAGGGTAAAGTAGGTGCAGTGGGCGAAGGCGAACAGGGGCATGAAGCAGGCGGTGAGCCGGAGGAGGACGACCGCCGATTCCTTCACCTCCCGGGTGACGCCGCCGTAGGCCTGGGGAATCAGCGGGGCGAACAGCGTAAGCAGCAGCCCCATCCCCACCGCCATGGCCACGGCGAAGGCGATCAGCCGCCACACGTCCCCCTTCGCCTTCTCAAATTTCCCCGCCCCCAGGGCCTGGCCGATCATCACCGCCACCGCCGTGCCCATGGAGAAGTAAACGGAATTGAACAGATTGGACACGGAGGAGGAAACGCTCAGGGCGGGCACCACGTCCAGCCCGCACAGGGAATACACGGCGGTGAGGGTGCTCATGCCCACGGACCAGAGCACCTCGTTGGCCAGCAGGGGCGCGCCCATCTTCGCCACCTTTTTGAGCAGCGTCCCCGGCACCCGCAACGTGCGGTACGCCCCCCGGATGAAGGGGAAGCGCAGGGAATGGCGATGGGTATAGATCATCACGATGGCCAATTCCACATACCGGCTCACCACAGTAGCAATGGCCGCGCCCGTCACCTCCAGCCGGGGCAGGCCCAGCTTGCCGAAAATCAGCACGTAATTGAGCACCCCGTTGGTAACCACCGCGGCCAGGCTGGCCGCCATGGGCAGCCGGGTCTCCCCGGTTTCCCGCAGGGTGCCGGCGTAGCACTGGGTCAGGGCAAAGGCGGGCAGCCCCAGCAGGATCACCATCAGGTAATCATGGCTGAAATCCAGCATCATCTTCGCCTTTTCCGGGTCGCCGTCCCCTTGCAGGAACAATCCGATCAGCTCCCGGCCGAAGCCCAGGAAGGCCGCCGCCGCCGCGGCCAAAAGCAGGATGGATTCCAGGATCTTGATGCGGAAGGTGTTGCGCAGGCCCTCGGTGTCCCCCGCGCCGTAAAACTGCGCGCCGAAAATGCCCGGCCCCGCCAGGCCCCCGAACACCGCCAGGTTGAACACGAACACCAGCTGATTGGCGATGGAAACGCCGCTCATCTGCTCGTTTCCCAGCTCGCCCACCATCAGGTTATCCAGAAAATTCACGAAATTGGAGATGCTGTTCTGGATGATCACCGGAATGATGATCGTCAGCACCGCCCGATAGAAGTTTTTATCGCCGATCAGCGCGCGCCGGGCGCGCTTCCATATCCGTTCCATGTCCCATCCTCAAATCATCAGCTCTGCGCAAGCAGATCCTTCAGGGTCTCTTCCGTGCTCAGGGGCGTCCAGTGCCCCTCCAGGCAGGTTTCCGCCCCCGTTCCCCGGATGGCCGCGGCTAAGCGGCGGCATTTTTCCGGGTCCTTTTCCTCGGTGGTGAAGACATCGCAGGCGGCGTCCCCCAGGAACAGCGCTTTTTCCCCCGGCACGTACACCAGGGTGGAATCGTCGGTATGGGGGGCGTCCGTCCGGAACACCCGGACGGGGCAGTTCCCCGCGTCCAGCAGGATCTCCCGGTCAAACGCCAGGTCTGCCGTCACGATCCGCACCGGGCGGCCGCCCGCGTACTCCAGCCGGATGCTTTCATCCAGGGAAAGAAAGGCCTCCGCGCCTTCCCGGGCGACCCGCTCCCGGATGGCCCGGAGATGGGCGTTCGTCCGTTCATTGGCCAGGGACAGGCCGTGGATGGCGTGCAGGGCGAAGGTATGGTCCCAGTGCCAGTGGGTGATCACCGTAAGGGCGGGCAGGGGCAGCCCCGCCTCCTCCAGCGCGGCGTAAAACGCCTGTACGTGGGCGTCGGAATGCCCGGCGTCCACGGCAAGGCTCCATTTATCGCCCCGGATATAGCCCAGGTTGGGCCGGTCCCGCTCCTGTTCAAAGGGATAGTACCACACCCGGTCCGTCCAGCGGATCAGTTTCATCGTCATTCTCCTTTTTTACCATACGTCGTCCAGAACGGCAAAGTCCCTTTCCCCCGCTTCCAGAGGGATCGTGCGGCGCTCCATTTCCTCGATGCGGATATACAGCCCCCGGTCCAGGGCGGCGGTTACGGCGTCGATCTGCGATAAAGTGCCCTGGAGCTCCACGGTAACGCTGCCGTCCGCTTCATTGCGCACCCAGCCCGTGGCCCCCGCGGCCCGGGCGGCCCGGCTGGCCCGCCACCGGAAGCCCACGCCCTGCACCAGCCCGCGGAAAACCAGGCGCTGACGCACCATCGTTTCTTTTTCCACTTTTCAGTCCCACACGTTGGAATAGATTTTTCCCCGCTCCGGCGTTACGCCCTTGCGGGCGAACAGCTCCCCGCAGGTGACGAATTCAAAGCCGCGCTTCTTGAGTTCCGGGATCACCGTGCGGATGGCCTCCACGGTGTTTTCGTTCCCGGGCATATCGTGGAGCAGGAGGATATCCCCGTCCCTGGCGCTGGCCAAGATCCGGTCGATCCGCTGCCAGGCCGTCACCTGCGGCACCCAGTCCTCGCACCCCACGCCGCAGATGAAGGTGAGGTCCACGTTGTCGTAGAGGGTCTGGTTCACGGCGATGTAGGGCGGGCGGAAAAAGCGGGGAGAAACGCCGGTGATCTCCACGATCTTTTCCGTGCAGTACGCGATCTCCTCCCGGATGGTTTCCGGGACCATTTTGTCCATAAAGTCATGGGTTTTGGAATGGTTGTTGATTTCGCACCCCATTTCCCAGGCTCGCCGGGCCACTTTCGCGGATTCCGGGGTGATGGCGTCGGCAATGAGGAAAAAGGAGGCCCGGATGCCGTTTTCCTCCAGGATATCCAGCACCCGGGGGGTGATTTCGGTATTGGGCCCGTCGTCAAAGGTCAGCGCGATGTGCACGTTCGTTCCCGCCTTTCCTGTTGGTTCCTGCGCCCCGCAGGGCGACAAGACTGTACTTTGACGGAGACCCGGCCTTTTCCTGCTTTCCCGGCAAAATTCCCCTGCCTCCGGCGGCTGTGCATTGACAACGGGAAGGGAACCTTTATAATGGAAGAAGGGAATGATCCCTGAAGGAGGCTGCCATGAACATTGCCATCATCGGCGCGGGGACCTGGGGAACGGCGCTGGCCCGCATCCTTTGCAACGCGGGGCATCAGATCGCCGTCTGGTCCGCGCTTCCGGCGGAAATAGAGGAAATGCAAAGGACCCATCGGCACAGGAACCTGCCCGGCATGGAGATCCCGGCGGGGATCCGCTTCACGGCGGACGAAAAGGAGGCCTGCGCGGGGAAAGAAATGCTCATCTTCGCGGTGCCCTCGGTGTACGTCCGGGGCACGGCGGGCCGGATCGCCCCCTGTGCCGTGCCCGGGCAGATCATCGTGGACGTGGCCAAGGGCATCGAGCCGGGCACCCTGGAGACCATGAGCCAGGTGATCGGCGACATGATCCCGGACGTTCCGGCGGCGGTGCTGTCCGGCCCCACCCACGCCGAGGAGGTGGCCCAGGATCTGCCCACCACCGCGGTTTCCGCCTGCGGGGACATCCGCCTGGCGGAGAAGGTGCAGAGCGTTTTTTCCGACACCTGCATGCGCGTGTACACGAATACGGACGTGCTGGGGGTGGAGATCTGCGGGGCGCTCAAGAATGTGATCGCCCTGGCGGCGGGCATCTCCGCCGGGCTGGGCTACGGCGACAACACAAAGGCCGCCCTGATCACCCGGGGCCTGGCGGAAATGCGGCGGCTGGGCCTGGCGATGGGCTGCCGGGACGAAACCTTCGCCGGCCTGGCGGGCATCGGGGATCTGATCGTCACCGCCACCAGCCGCCACAGCCGGAACAACCAGTGCGGATACCTGATCGGCCAGGGATACAGGCCGCAGGAGGCCATCGAAAAGGTGGGCATGGTGGTGGAGGGGATCAACGCCCTGCCCGCCGCCATGAGCCTGGCGGAGAAATACGGGGTGGAAATGCCCATCGTGGAGGCGGTGAACCGCATCATCCACGACGGGGAAAACCCCGCGGACACCGTGGGATTGCTGATGGGCCGGAAACTGAAAACGGAATGGATGAAATAACACGGGGGCTGCTGCGGAAAGCACGTTTTCTGCAGCAGCCCCTTTTTTGCCGGGGATTATCCCTGGATTTTTTCGTTTGCTTCCCCGCACATTTCTTCGATCCACTCCCGTTTCCGGAGGGCCTCCAGCCAGGGGGCGGGGATCGCTTCATATCCGTAATACAGCCCCGCCAGGCCGCCGGCGATGGCACCCACGGTGTCGGTATCGTCGCCCAGGTTGACGGCTTTGAGCAGGGCGGCTTCGAATGTATCCGCGTTGAGCAGCGCCCAGACCGCCGCCTCCAGGGCGTCCACCACGTAGCCGCCGCTTTTGATTTTCTCCGGAGGCAGCGCGGCGAAGGCGTCCAGATCCCGGAGCCGCGCGTACAGATCCAGGTCTTCGCGGTCCGCAAGGGCCTGTTCGTAGTAAGCGAAGCCCCGGTCCAGGCCGGCCTGCAGGCGGGCCGGAAGCGGCCCGTTCCCGTCCAGGACGGCCTTGACCATGAAGAAATACAGTCCGCAGGCGATATTGGCGCGGAGATGGCCGTGGGTCAGGCTGCCCACACGATGGATCGCGGATACCGCTTCCTCCTCCGGCAGCTTCTTCACCCAGGCGTACAGGCAGGCGGGCAGGATGCGCATAAGGCTTCCGTTGCCGTTGTTCCATTCGTCGGTGCCCCCGCATTTCAGAGGCTGCTTTTTCAGCTTGTACTTCCTGATGGCCCACAATGTGCCCTGGCCGATATCGTAGGCGTATCCGTACGGGGTGAAGGCTCCCTTGTCCAGCCAGCTGACGAAATTGCCCATGATGTGGTCCAGGTCGATCCCGTTTTTCTCTTTGATGCTGTCCAGCAGCGCCAGGGTCAGGCTGCTGTCGTCCGTCCAGGAACCGGGAGGGAGATCAAAGGTGCCGTATCCGCGCATGCCGGTCACGGGATGCGCCGCCACCTCTTCCCGGCGCTCGAACTGCACGGGGCAGCCCAGGGCGTCGCCGATCACCACGCCCAGGACGCCGTCCTTCCAGATATTCCGCATGTGCAGTCCCTCCTTCTGAAAAATTCATCTGCCGTCTCTGCGGCTTTCATAGTCCTCTTCGATCCTGCGCTTCCATCCCCTGTCCAGAGGCGCGTTGGCCCGGATGCTGCACATCGTGTCGCTCACCACCCGGTAATTCAGCTGCTGGCCCGCGGGATCGTTGCGGAAATTCACCGCCATGTCCTCCGCGATGCCGAAATGCGCGGCGGTTTCCACAGCGTCGATGTTGGCGGCCAGGAACAGGAACTCCCAGCCGTACTTTTCCTTCTGGCGCTTCACCATCCGCTTCACCTCGTCGCTGGTGTACAGGTGCGAGGCGTTTTCCATGCCGTCGGTGGTGATGACGAATACGGTGTGCTCCGGCACGTCCTCCGGCCGCGCGTACTTGTGCACGCAGCCGATGTGGTGGATGGCCCCGCCGATGGCATCGATCAGGGCGGTGCAGCCCCCCACCCGGTACTGCCTTTCCGTCAAAGGCTCGATCTTCCTTACGTCCACCCGGTCGTGGATCACGGTGCTGTCATTGGAAAAGAGTACCGTGGATACGTACGCTTCTCCCTCCTGCTGCTTCTGACTTTCGATCATGCTGTTGAAGCCGCCGACGGTGTCCTTCTCCAGCCCCGCCATGGAGCCGCTTTTATCCAGGATGAACACCATTTCCGTCAGATTCTTTTTCATCAAAATCCCTCCTCTTTGCTGTGTGCAAGTTCATCTTGCAGGCATATCATAGCAAACCGGGAGGGAATCAGGGTCGCTTATTGAGCGACAAATTACCGGGCCAATTTGGGAAACAGCTTCTTCGCCGTTTTATCCAGCATTGCGCATACAGGCAAACTGGCAATCAGCACAACGGCATCCGCGACAAAGGCATAGACATTTTTCCCAATCCGCACCGCCATCATCTGACTGTACAGCAGGCTTTCCGTAACAGATTTGACAATCAGTATTCCCAGGGCGGACGAAACAATGACTTCCGCAATATTGATTCCCATTTGCAGCGGTGTGTTTTTCATTTGCTTCGTCTTTCCAAAGGTGAATCCAAGGATTGCGCCGATCACGACGTTGCCCAAAGCCCAGCCCGGCATTCCCCGCAGGCCGTTGATCACCAGGCAGTAGAGCACAACGCCCAGCGCGCCGACGATTGTTCCGCTGAGCGTGCCAAAGGAATAACAGTAAACCGCCATCACCACATATCCCAAACAGAGATAATAGTTTTCAAACACCGGCGCCTGCAGGCACATGGACAGCGCCACGAAAAGCGCAATCCCTACCGCCAACAGGCTGATTCTCTGCGTCATAGGATTCATGCTTATCTTTCCTTTCAAATCTTTGCCAAGGAATGATTGGAAAACGCTTCGTCATCGGTAACGTCCCGGATCACTTTCACGCAGTCCGGAAAGACGATCTCCTGCTTTTCGCTGCGCAGTTCCACTTCCATGATAGCCTTGTCCCGCCATTCCGGATAGATGTCGATCTCGTAATACAGCCCGTTTTCGCTCAGGCAATAACGCTGCTTGCGGATGGGCCTGCAAGCCGGATCTGCCAGGGGAATCAACGAAAGGTATTCTTCCTGGGTCAGCCTCTCCTCGATTTCGACCCGCTTTCCATCGCTCACCTTGCGTTTCCGCGTTTTGAAGTAAATGTAATTCCCATCCTGACCGCGCTGACGGATGCGGATTTCCTCCGCGCTGCCGTCATTTTGCAGGTAAATCTGCACGATATCCACCTTCTGGCAGTTCGGAAGTTTTTCAAGCGCATTCAGGTTCGGATAGGCGATCAGATATTTCCGTTCGATTTCCATGGGCTCCGGCTCGCCCAGGAAGGAAGCGATTTCCCCGATCAACCGGCGCATTTTCGCATCAAATTCCGTGGTATTATCGATTATTCTGAAATGCGGATGCCCTGTCCAGGCGGCAATCATTTTATCGTCCAGCGCGGCCGCCTGTTCCGGCGTTTCGGTGCGTGCGGCGTTATTGGCTAAGGTATAATACCTCTCCGCGCCTTTGGCGGCTGTCACCAAATGGAATACCGCGTCGTATTGATCCCGCAGCGTTACCTCGTTTGTGTTCAATGCCTTCAATACATAACGGAAGTCCGCGTCGGACATGTATGCCCGGTTGTCCAGCGCGCCCCGGTCACATACGATGAGGATTTTCTTGTTTTTCAGCGTTTTTCCAATTTCCGTGAACGCTCTTTCCTTGTCAAGCTGCAATTGCAGCAGCCACCGCTGAAAAGCGCGTCCGGATGTGGAAAGCCAGGGAGCAGCGCCGCCGGAAATAAGCTGGGTGGCTGTTTCGTCCACGAACAGCACGGCATACCCCTTCTTTGTAAAAGCGTTTTGAATCCAGCTCATTGCCGTGGTTTTTCCTGCGCAGGGGCCGCCGGTGATGACGATTTTCGTGATCTGCTTTTTTTCGTCGGGAACCTCCAGCAGCTCGTTCACCGAAACATTGAGGATATCCGCCAGTTCACGCACCATATCCAGCGTCGGCTTTGCTTTCCCATTCTCCCATTTGGACACCGCTTTGTTGGTCACATGCAGCATTTTTCCAAGCTCCGTTTGAGACAGCCCTGCCTTTTTCCTCAGCTCGTAAAGCCGATTCCCGAAAGAAAAATCCTGCATTGTCCCACCTCCTGGCATTATCATACTTGCAAAATATCATTTATTTCAAGCACTCAATATCGAATATAAGTAGATGTTCAGTCGAGCTTATTTTCTGAAAGCAAAAACTGTAAAGCTCGATTATATTTGGCCTGACGCAGCACGTCTTTTATCGTTATATGATCCAATCTGGAAAGATTGCTGTTGTCAATCAGATCGCTGATCTTTACCTGCCGTGCAATGGGATTCTTTTTGACGCGAAGCAAATAAGCATCCCAGTCTTCGCCATCTTTCCTGCTGACAGCATCAACCGCTTTGGCGGTTTCGATCCCAAATTCTTTTTCAACCTCCGACAGGGAGAGCCCGGTATCTTCCACCGTATCGTGCAGCCAGCCTACTACCTGTGCTTCCGGTGTTTGCAGCCGTCCTGCAACGCGGGCCGGATGCCCGATATACGGTTTTCCGGACTTGTCCACCTGCCCCTGATGCAGCCTTTCAGCCCATTCCTGGGCAGTTTTCACATCCCGACTGAGCATATGGCCTCCTCACATCACAGATCCCAGCAGCTTCTGATCGAAGGAAAAAAGCGCCTCGTTGATCTGATAAATGTCGTATTCCCCGCGGGAAATGAAGAATTCCACGATCAGATCGAACTTGCTGCTGTGGGAAAGGGAAAAGCCGGCCCGGCGGAGCATATCCTCCGTTTCCGGAAGCGGCAGACGCAGCGCCACCGCGAAGGCCAGCACGGTGCTTTTGCCGGGCCGGTATTCGGGCTGATTCTTGATTTTATTGAACAGCTTCCGGTCCACATTCGCTTTTTTGTAGCATTCCGCGTCCGTCATGCCACTTTCGTCGATCTTGCGCAGCAGCATGTCCCGGAAGCCCTCGTCCAGCCGGTCCAGATAATCCTCCAGGGACGCCCCCGGCAGGCCTGCGTCCTTCTTCGCGCTGTCCGCCGGGAGGACGGCTTTTCCCTTTTTCTCCCGGGGCGGACGCGCCGCCGGCGCCATTATGGACTCAGACGCCCCATAGGACGGCGCCATCAGGTTGATTTCTCTTCTGCGCCGCTCGGCTTCCTCATACCGGGGAGCGACGTATGCGTCGTCGATGAACGCCTGGATGTGGGCGTACAGTTTTTTGCTGATGGAGAAGGCCGTGCGGTCGAATACAACCAGGTACACGGTCATATCGTGGGTAAAGAGGAAATCCCGGATGACGTCCGTGGCGACCTTCAGCGCCTCGTCCTTGGGATAGCCGTAGGCCCCGGCGGAAATCAGCGGGAAGGCCACGGATTCGCATCCGTGCTCCGCCGCCAGCGCCAGGGACGCGGCGTAGCAGGAGGCCAGCAGCTCCTTTTCGTTCTTCCCCCCGCCCTGCCACACGGGGCCCACCGTATGGATCACGTACCGGCAGGGCAGATCGTACCCTTTGGTGATCTTGGCCTGGCCGGTTGCGCAGCCGCCCAGGGTGCGGCATTCCGCCAGCAGCTGCGGCCCGGCGGCGCGGTGAATGGCTCCGTCCACCCCGCCGCCGCCAAGCAGCGTGGGATTGGCGGCGTTCACCACGGCGTCCACCCGCATACGGGTGATATCGTTCCGGACGATCTCAAAAGGCATGCCGTCCGCCTCCTTCTGTTTTTCACATGACGGATTTATTATACGTCCTCCACCCCGGATGTGCAAGGACGGGACGCCGGAAAGAACGCCGGAAAGAAAGAAGCTTGCAAAAACCAGAAATATCCATTATAATATCCATAATTGATCAGGCCCATGGGAGCCGGGCCGCACGCGCGGCAGCAGATCCATATTTCTGCGGGACAGGCATGCACGACGCGCTTGTTCCCGTTTTTGTTTTTCGGGGCAGGAAGGAGCGGATACCCCCATGGAAAACTCATCCAGAATCGCCTTCCGCGTTTCGCGGATCTCCATTTACCTGAACGCCGCCCTGTCGGCGGTGAAGCTGCTGGCGGGGCTGCTGGCCCGGTCCGGGGCCATGGTGTCCGACGCCGTGCACTCCATTTCGGATGTGTTCAGCACCTTCATCGTCATGATCGGCGTGCATCTGTCCGGCAAGGAATCGGACAGGGAGCATCCCTACGGCCACGAGCGGATGGAATGCGTGGCGGCCATCGTGCTGGCGGGGGTGCTGCTGGCCACGGGGCTGATGATCGGCTATCAGGGCGTGGAGAAGATCCTCCGCCCGGAGGAATTGCAGGCCCCCGGCATCCTGGCGCTGATCGCCGCGGTGCTCTCCATCGGGGTGAAGGAGGGCATGTACCGCTACACCCGGAAGGCCGCCAGGCAGATCGACTCCGACGCCCTGATGGCCGACGCCTGGCACCACCGGTCCGACGCGCTCAGCTCCGTGGGCGCGCTCATCGGCATCGGCGGGGCGCGGCTGGGCCTGCCCATCCTGGACCCCATCGCCAGCCTGGTGATCTGCCTGTTCATCGCCAAGGCCGCCTATGAGATTTTCCGCGACGCCGTGAACAAAATGGTGGACGAAAGCGCGGACGAGGAAACGGAAGCTGCCCTGCGCGCCTGCGCCCTGGCCCATCCGGGGGTGAAGGGCATCGACCGGCTTCTGACCCGGAAATTCGGCAGCAAAATGTACGTGGAAATGGAAATTTCCGTGGACGGGGAAATGACCCTGACGGCCGCCCACGACATCGCCGAAGGCGTTCACAACGATATCGAGCGGCAGTTTTCCAAAGTGAAGCACATCATGATCCACGTGAACCCGGCGCAGGAGCGGTAAGCAGGCCGGAAAACAAAGGCCCCTGAAATCACAGGTTTTCAGGGGCCTTTTGAAGTATAAACGAGAATTTTTTTGTCTCCGGCGGGAGATTTGTAGTATACTGGGGATGGGTCAGGAAAAGCGGGAATGCCGCTTGGACCGCAAGGGAGGACGACTGCCGTGAACAAGGATGCGTTTCTGGCGGAGCTGAGGAAAAAGCTGTCCGGGCTGCCGCAGGACGAATTGGAGGAGAGGATCGCCTTCTTTGGCGAAATGATCGACGGCCGCATGGCCCGCGGCGCTTCGGAGGAAGAAGCCGTGGCGGAAGCGGGGCCGGTGGACGGCATCGTGGATCGGATCATGGCCGAAATCCCCCTGACGAAGCTGGTGGAAAACAAGATGAAGCGGAAAAAGGGGCTGACGGGCGGGAAGATCGCATTGTTCCTCGGCGCGCCCCTGTGGCTCCCGCTTCTGATCGCGGCGACGGCGGTGCTGCTGTCGGCCTATGCGGTGATCTGGGCGGGGGTACTCTGCCTCTGGGCGGGGGCGCTGAGCCTTTTTGCGGCGGCGATCGCCTGCCTGATCAGCGCGATCCCATACCTGCAGGCGGGAAACACGGCGGGCGCGCTGTTTTCCGCGGGGGCGGGCCTCGTGTGCGCCGGGCTTGCGGTCCTTCTGTATTACGCCTGCAGGGGGATCACCGGCGGGCTTATGAAGCTGACGGGGAAAGCGCTGCTGGCGGTAAAGATCCGGCTGGTGGGAAAGGAGGGGTGAGCCATGCGCGGAAGAAAACGCGGATTGATCGTCGCGGCAGTGCTGCTGGCGGCGGGAGCGCTGGTCTGCGGCGCGGCGCTGGCGTCCGCGGGCTTTGATTTCAGCAGGCTCGGCATGGTCGATTATAAAACCAATACCTACGCGGTGAGCGGAGATTTTCAGCATATCCTCCTTCGCGGCGACCGGGAAAAAATCGTTTTCGCTCCGTCGGAGGACGGGGCATGCAGGGTGGTCTGCCGGGAGGATGAAAAGGAGCCCCATGCCGTCCGGGTGGAAAACGATACCCTGACCGTGGAAAGCACGGCCCGGCGCACATGGTTCTTCGTGGATTTCAGCTTCCTAACGTCCGGCCCCTCCGTGACCGTATACCTGCCCCGCGACGCCTATGGGGCGCTTTCCGTGGAAGGCCAAACGGGGGACGTGGCGATCCCCGCGGATTTTTCCTTTGACAGCATCCAGGTAACGCTCAGCACGGGCAGCGTGGACTGCCGGGCGGCGTCCGCCGGCGCCGTGAGCGTCAAAACCAGCACGGGCGGCGTCCGCCTTGCGGACGTAGCGTGCAGAGGAGATGTGGAGGTCCGCGTGAGCACGGGCGGGGCGGTGCTGGAAAACGTAACGTGCCAAAATCTCCTGTCCGACGGCAGCACCGGCGGGCTCACGCTGAAAAACGTGATCGCGTCCGGAAAATTCGATCTGAGGCGCAGCACCGGCGGCATCCGGTTCGAGGGCTGCGACGCGGAAACAATCCTGGTAAAAACCAGCACGGGCAGCGTGACGGGCACGCTGCGCTCGGACAAAGTGTTTTCCGCCCATTCCGATACCGGACGGGTGGAGGTCCCCGGCGGCGGAAGCGGCGGCCGGTGCGAGATCACCACCAGCACCGGCGGGATCCGGATCGGCATAGAAAACCAGTAAGGGCATGAAAGGACCGCAATCCAGGAGAAACGGAGGCGCAGCGGCTTGATCCAGATCTTTTACGGCGGCATGTTCGTGTCCTCTCTTTTGTGCACCGCGGTTTATATCTATGTGTGGCACAAGCACTACGACGTCAATTTCACCATGATCTTTACCCTGGTGCCGGTGGCCTGCCTGGGCTATGTGCTGCAGGGGCTGTCGGAAAGCCTGGAGGGGCTGGTCCGGGCGGTGCAGGTCATTTATATCGGCGGCTGCTTCCTGCAGCTGTTCATCCTGTTGAGCATATTCAATCTTTGCCGGATCGGCCTTCCCAAATGGCTGCGCACGGCGCTGTACCTTGTGTGCGTCTGCCTGTTTTTTTCCGTGCTGACCACCGGGCGGATGGATTTGTTCTACCGGGATATATCGTATGACGCGTCGCTGGGCACGCCGGTGCTCGCCCGGCAGTACGGGCCCATGCACGGCGCCTTCTACGCGGTGATCCTCCTGTTCTTTGCGGTGGGGATCGCGGCCATCGGCTATTCCCTGCACCGGAAAAAGCAGGTGCCCCGGACGATCCTGTACCTGCTGATCCTGCCGGACGTGATCTGCATGCTGAGCTTCTTCGTGGGCAGGCGGATCATCCAGACCGTGGATTTCGTGCCGCTGGGCTATGTGCTGGCGGAGCTGACCTTTCTGCTCATCGCCCATCGGGTGAACCTTTACGACGTGAGCGACACGGTGATCGATTCCATGGTGCAGGACCGGGGGATCGGCTACGTGTCCTTCGATTACAGATACCGGTATCTGGGCAGCAACCACGTGGCCAAACAGCTGGTGCCGGGGCTGGCGGACCTGGCGGTGGACGAGCCCTTCGGCTACAAGCCCACCCAGCGCAAGATCCGCCATTTTCTGGACAGCTTTCGCCAGGATCCGGAAAACAGCGCCTTCGTCTACACCGTGCCCGGGGAAAGCGGCGATGACGGGGATGAAAGAATCTATAACGTGAACGTCAATTACCTGTACGACGGCATCCATCGGCGGGGGTACATCGTCACCTTTACGGACGACACCGCCAACAAAAAGTACATCCGGCTGCTGGACACCTACAACGAAAGCCTGCAGCAGCAGGTGGAGGCGAAGACCCGCCACATCGTGGAGATGCACGACAACCTGATCATGAGCCTGGCCATGATGGTGGAAAGCCGGGACAATTCCACAGGCGGCCACATCAAGCGCACCAGCGAGGGCGTGCGCATCCTGATCGACGAGATCGTCAGGGAAGGCGCCCTCCCCCTGTCCCCGGAATTCTGCCGGGACGTGGTGAAGGCCGCGCCCATGCACGATCTGGGAAAGATCGCCGTGGACGACGCCGTGCTGCGGAAGCCCGGAAAATTCACGGACGAGGAATACGCAAAAATGAAGCGCCACGCAGCGGAGGGGGCCCGCGTGATCCACGAGATCCTTCTGCACACGGACGACCGTTCCTTCAAGGCCGTGGCGGAGAACGTGGCCCATTACCACCATGAACGCTGGGACGGCTCCGGCTACCCGGACGGCCTTTCCGGGGAGCAGATCCCCATCGAGGCCAGGATCATGGCCGTGGCCGACGTATACGACGCCCTGGTCAGCCGCCGCGTTTATAAGGAAGCCTTCGATTTTGAGCGGGCCAACCGGATCATCCTGGAGGGCATGGGCACCCAGTTCGATCCCGGGCTGCGCTCCGCCTACGAAAAAGCCCGGCCGCGGCTGGAGGAGTACTACAAAGCGCTGCCGGAAACGTGAAAAGCGGCGGTAGGCGGGCCGTGGACGGCAAGCGTACAGCCGCCGGAAACGCGGACGGCAACAAAGCACAGGCAGGAGCATCTATGAAGAAAAAACAGTGGATCGGCAGCTTTTTGCTGCTTCTCACGGCCATGATCTGGGGAACGGCCTTCGCCTTTCAGCGCGCAGGCATGGACCATATCGGACCGATGACCTTTACCGCGTCGAGGATGACGCTGGCCGCCGCCGCGGTGGGCGGCGTTTCCCTTCTGCGGAAACGGCCCCCGGCCCGGACGGACGAAGCGAAAAAGCGCGCCCGCAGCACCCTGGCAGGCGGCGCGATGTGCGGCACGTTCCTCGCCCTCGCCAGCATTTTCCAGCAGATGGGCATCGTTTCCACCCCCGCCGGGAAAGCGGGGTTCATTACCGCCCTGTACATCCTGCTGGTGCCGGTGATCGGCTCTGTTTTTTTCGGCAGGCGCAATCCCTGGCCCGTATGGCTCGCCGTTCTGCTGGGGGTGGCCGGGATGTATCTGCTGTGCGTAAAGGAGCGCATTGCGCTGACCCCGGGGGACGCGCTGCTCTGCGTCTGCGCCGTGCTGTTCAGCGGGCATATCCTTTGCTGCGATCATTTTGCCAACCGGGGCGACCCGGTGCGCATCTCTTTTGTGCAGTTCCTGACCGCAGCCCTGATCGCATGGGCCGCGGCGTTCCTCACGGAATCCCCGGGCTGGGATCAGCTCTCCTCCGCCCTCGTCCCGATCCTGTATTGCGGCGTCGTGTCCGGCGGGATCGGATACACGCTGCAGCTCGTGGCGCAGAAATATACGGACCCCACGGTGGCTTCGCTGCTGATGAGCCTGGAGGCGGTGTTTGCGGTGATCGCCGGAGCGCTGCTCCTGAACGAACGGATGACCGGCCGCGAGCTGGCCGGCTGCGGGATCATGCTGGCCGCCATCGTCATCGTGCAGATCCCGATGCTGCGCAAAGGAAAGGCGTAAGCCCCCTGACGGGATCGGGGATCGAAAAAGGTTCAATATATTATGGGCTCTGCTTTTCATGCAGGAGATGCTTCCAAGCCGGTTCTGTGCCGCAAATCAGCGATCACCGGCCCTGCATCCTCCTGCGCTTCTTTTTTCCTGCATTCCCCCTTCGGCATGCATCGCAGCCCCGCAATGAACAGCAGACGCGGAGGCGGGCTTATATTGACATGAGTGCCCGCCCATGTTATAATGCATATGTATGTCCAGCCGGACGTACGGACCTTGACATGATTGGGTTTTCATGGTTTTTTACTGAATAACCGTCTGATCAGAAACCGCATCCGTTCAGCCGGCCGGGAATGCGGAACGGGCCTGCGGAAGCGACGGCCAGGCAGCCGTCTTCTGAACGAAAAATACTGCCCGCGGATCGGAGCATTCACGCAGGTACGAGGAGCATACGGTCTGAATCGGCCCGGATCTCCGGATAAGAAGTCTGACCATATGGAATGTAAAGGGTGAGAAGCCTTGTTGAAACATGACGTAAGCCGCCCAAAGAAGTGGCACGCCGTATCGCTGCTGCTGGCGATGTACGACGCGTTTGCGGTATCGGTATCGTATTTCCTGGCGCTGTGGATCCGGTTCGACTGCGAATACTCCGCCATCCCCAAGGAATTCCTGACGGCGTATCTCCGGTTCCTTCCGTTTTACATCGTGCTTTGTCTCGCCGTTTTCTGGTGGGCCAAGCTGTATAAAACCGTCTGGCGGTTCGCCAGCTATGTGGATCTGATGCGGGCCTGTATCGCCACGCTGACCGCATCGTTGCTCCATGTGATCCTGATTTCCCTGTTCTTCTATCAGCCGGATCTTTATCTGCGCATGCCGGTTTCCTATCACGTTTTCGGCGCGGTGATCCAGGCGATCCTGCTGGTGGCGTCGCGGTTCAGCTATCGGATCCTCAGCCTGTTCCGCGGCAAAAAGCGGAAGGCGGACGCCTCCGCCGCGCGGGTGATGATCATCGGCGCGGGATCGGCCGGGCAGATGCTGGTGCGGGATATGATGGAGGCTAGGGAGATCCACGACCGGGCGGTCTGCCTGATTGACGACGATAAGAACACCTGGGGCCGGGAGATCGACGGGGTGCCCATCGTGGGCGGCCGGGACGATATCCTGCGGGCGGTCAGCGAATACGACGTATCCAAGATCTATCTGGCGATCCCCAGCGCCACGGCGGAGCAGAAGCGGGATATCCTGAGCATCTGCAACGCCACCGGCTGCAAGCTCATGCAGCTGCCGGGGATGTATCAGCTGGTGTCCGGCCAGGTGACGGTGTCCGCCATGAAAAAGGTTTCCATCGAAGACCTGCTGGGCCGGGAGCCCATCCGGGTGGACCTGCATGACGTTTACGCCGCGCTCTCCGGAAAAACTGTGCTGGTGACCGGCGGCGGGGGCTCCATCGGATCGGAGCTGTGCCGGCAGATCGCGGCGCACCAGCCCAAGCAGCTGATCATTTTCGACGTTTACGAAAATAATGCTTATGATATCCAGCTGGAGCTGAAGGAAAAATATCCGGAATTGAATCTGGTAGTACTGATCGGCTCGGTGCGGGACAGCCGGAAGATGTTCAACGTATTTGAAACCTATCATCCGGACGTGGTGTACCACGCCGCGGCGCACAAACACGTGCCCCTGATGGAAACCTCCCCCTGCGAGGCCATCAAGAACAATGCCATCGGCACCTTCAAAACGGCCTACGCCGCCATGGTGCACGGATGCAAACGGTTCGTGCTCATCAGCACGGACAAGGCGGTGAACCCCACCAACATCATGGGGGCCAGCAAGCGGCTGTGCGAGATGATCATTCAGGCCTTCGACGCCAAGATCAAGGCGGGCAAGGCCGATGAGATCCCTCAGTTGTTCACCCACGAGGGCATCGAAAACGCCGATAAAGACGGAACGGGCTCCGTCTTCCGGAATATCCAGACCGAGTTTGTGGCGGTCCGGTTCGGAAACGTGCTGGGCAGCAACGGCTCGGTGATCCCCCTGTTCCGCAAGCAGATCGAAAAGGGCGGGCCCGTGACGGTGACCCATCCGGACATCATCCGCTATTTCATGACGATCCCGGAGGCCGTGAGCCTGGTGCTGCTGGCGGGCACCTACGCCAAAGGCGGCGAGATCTTCGTGCTGGACATGGGAAGCCCGGTGAAGATCGACGCCCTGGCGCGGAACCTGATCCGTTTGTCCGGGTTCAAGCCGGACGTGGACATCAAGATCGAATACACGGGGCTGCGGCCCGGGGAGAAGCTGTACGAAGAAAAGCTGATGGCGGAGGAAGGCCTGCAGAAGACGGACAACGACCTGATCCACATCGGCAAGCCCATCCCCTTCGATACGGACGTGTTCCTGGGCCAGCTGGAAACGCTGATGAAAAAAGCCTACGCCAACAAGCCGGACATCCGCAGCTTTGTGGAGGAGATGGTATCCACATACCACCCGGCGGAGGAAGAGCGGGCGGAAAAAACCGCGTGAAACCGGACGGAGCGCACGGCCGGGCCGCGAAACCATCCGTCGGATGATACCATGTGAACAAACAAACAAGACCGCACCGGAACTGAATGGTGCAGAAATCTGAAGTAAAGGAGAATCATATGAACACGTTGGGAAATCAGATCCAGGATGCACGGAAAAAAGCGAACATGACCCAGGCGCAGCTGGCTGGCTTCGTGGGCGTGAGCCCGGAAGAAATCGCCAGCTGGGAAAAGAACGAAACAAAGCCGGACAAAGAACAGCTGCAGGCCATGAGCGACAAGTTGGGCGTCGTTCTGTTCAATCTGCAGTCCGCGGAAGCCCAGTGGAAATCCGATGAGAAGCTGGAGCAGCTGAAAGCCGCGGAATTCCAGGGAAAAAAGAGCGTGGGGACCGGCAAAAAAGGATCCGGCGAGGAAATCAGCTCGAAGCTGACCTGGCTGATTCCGCTGGCGCTGATGCTTTTCCTGATGATGATCGTGTTCGTCCTGGTGCAGCCCTCCATCAATCAGCTGAACAAGCAGATGTACGAGCTGCAGCAGTCCGTTTACGCCACGTCTTCTATGGAAAAGCTGGCTGAGAAGAAGGTGGAGGATATTGAAAACAGCCTGATCGGCGTCAGAAGCACGATGAAGGATATGGGCGATCAGATCGATACCCTCAACACCCAGGTCACGGATATCCGTTCGACGGACGAGATCCTTTCCCAGTATATCAAGACCGCCCGGGGCGAGGAATGCTCCAACGGCGCGCAGAAAAACTACTATAACGGCTACAATTTCAAATCCAGCGACGAGGAAAACAAATTCGCCACCGTATGCTTCAAGCTGTACAACGCCGAAGGATTCCTGAAGGATTTCGGCTACTCCAAAACCCCGGGGCTGATCGAAGGCCGGTACCTCCACCTGTATCCCACGGGAGAATATCAGCTGCAGTTCAAGGCGAACGCCAACGTCTCCGACGAATTCGTGAGCAAGACGGTCTACCTGGTACAGAACAAGTCTTATCACTATTCCTACGATCTGAAGAAAATGTCCGACGATCTGGTCATCATCTACAACATTTCGTTCACGCAGCTGGACGGAAACTGATCCGCACTGCGGAGCGCGGGGCATCCATTCCCCGGGCCGGGCAGTGCAGCGCTTGGTCTGCGGCGGCCTGATCGGCCGGTTGGCAGAGGGGAGTTACGATCCTGCCAGGGACGGCTTGGCCCGCGGCAGGATCTGCTTTCATTAAGAGCGCCCGGCGATTCCGCGCTGCACGCGGACAAGGCCCCTGCGCAGCGGGCCGAAGGATCGCGCATGCGATGAAAAACGATTTGCACGGAGCGGACAAAGGATGACTGTGATTTACATTGTATTGGCAATCATCCTGCTCATGGCCCTTCTGGCTGTGATCAGGAAGCCGGGGTCCGTATACAGCAACGATCCCGCCCAAAAAAATCCCCTGGAGGGGAAGCGGGTCCGGTTTGTGGAAAACGATGCGGAGCCGGAAAACGCCGACGGCGTCCGCGGCCATCTGGAAGCGGTGGGCAAGGCGGAGCATCAGGCGGGCTTTTATGAGAAGATTGTGAAGCGGCTGCTGGATGTGGTGCTGAGCTTCTTCGGGCTCGTGCTGCTGAGCCCCGTCTTTTTCCTGCTGAGCCTCTGGATCGTGATCGACGATCCGGGCCCCGTTCTGTTCACCCAGAAGCGTCTGGGCAAAAACAAGCAGTATTTCAAGCTGCACAAGTTCCGGTCCATGCGGTTGTCCACGCCCCGCAACGTTCCCACCCACATGCTGGAGAACCCGGACCAGTACATCACCCGGTCCGGCCGGTTCATCCGCGCCCATTCCCTGGATGAGCTTCCCCAGATCTGGGACATTTTTATCGGCAACATGTCGGTGATCGGGCCGCGTCCCGGCCTGTGGAACCAGGATCTGCTGACGGCGGAACGGGATAAATGGGGAGCCAACGACATCAAGCCGGGGCTCACCGGCTGGGCGCAGATCAACGGACGGGACGAACTGGAAATCCCGGCGAAAGCGAAGCTGGACGGCGAATACGCCGCCAAGCTGGGCCTGAAAATGGACATCCGGTGTTTCCTCGGTTCCGTGGGCGTTTTCGGCGGGGACAAAAGCGTCGTCGAAGGCGGCACGGGCGAAATGAAGAAGAAGGAACAGAAGAAATGAAAAAGGTGCTCATCACCGGAGCAAATTCCTACATCGGCGGCAGCTTTGAAAAATACGCGGCGGAGCATTACGCGTCCCAGCTGTCCGCAGACGTGGTGGACATGATCGACGGCAGCTGGCGGGAGAAGGATTTCAGCCCGTATGATATCGTTTTTCACGTGGCCGGGATCGCCCACGCCGACGTGGGCAAAGTGGACGAGGCAACGAAAGCCAGGTACTATGCCGTCAATACGGACCTGGCCATCGAAACGGCGAAAAAAGCAAAAGCGTCGGGAGTCCGCCAGTTTGTGTTCATGTCGTCCGCCATTGTTTACGGCGACTCCGCGCCCTTGGGAAAAAGAAAGCGGATCACTGCGGAAACGGAGCCGGAACCGTCGAATTTCTACGGCGATTCCAAATGGCAGGCGGACCGGGGCGTAAGGGAGCTGGCGGACGACGCCTTTGCCGTCGCCGTTCTGCGCCCCCCGATGATCTACGGAAAGGGGAGCAAGGGAAATTATCCAAAGCTGGCGTCCATGGCGCGAAAGCTTCCCGTCTTCCCGGATATCGGGAATGAGCGTTCCATGCTTTACATCGATAACCTGTGCGAGTTTCTCTGCCAGGTGATGATCCGGGGCGAGGGCGGCGTCTTCTTCCCCCAGAACGCCGCGTATACGCGCACGTCGGAAATGGTGAAGCTGATCGGGGAAGCGACCGGCCATCGGGTGCGGCTGACGAAATGCCTGAACTGGCTGATCGTCCTGGCGTCCCATATCCCGGGAAAAGTTTCCGGCCTGGCCAACAAGGCTTTCGGCAGCATGAGCTACGATCAGGAAATGAGCGCATATGGCTTTGAATACCGGGTGGTCGGTCTGAAGGAATCGATTGAGAGGACGGAAGGAAAATGAAGCATATCCTGGTCGTATCGCAGTACTTCCATCCCGAAACCTTCCGCATCAACGATATCGCGACGGAATGGGTAAAACGCGGGTATAAGGTGACCGTGCTGACCGGCATCCCCAATTACCCCCAGGGCGAGTATTACGAAGGCTACAGCAAAACGGAAAAAACCCGGGAAGAATGGAACGGCATGGAAATCATCCGCCTGCCCATCGAGCCCAGAAAAACAGGCTCCATGCACCTGATCCGGAATTACCTTTCCTTCGTCACCGCCGGAAGAAAATGGATCCGGAAAACGTCCGTCGACGCCGACGCCGTGTTCACCTACGAGGTGTCGCCCATGACCCAGGCGCTGGTGAGCACCTGGTACGCCAGAAAGCGCAAAATCCCCCACATCCTGTATGTGACGGATCTGTGGCCCGAAAACGTGGAGATCATTACGGGCATCCATAACAGGCTCTTCCTGGGCGCCATACAGAAAATGGTGGATTATATCTACAAGCGCTCCGCCAGGATCCTGACCTCTTCGAACAGCTTCATCGGCGCCATCCGGAAAAGGGGCATCCCGGAAGAAAAAATCGAATTCTGGCCCCATTACGCGGAGGATTTCTACAGGCCGGCCGAACGGGTCGGCGCCGATGTGATCCCGGACGACGGCGTTCCCAATCTGGTCTTCGCCGGCAACATCGGGTATGCCCAGGGGCTGGCCCTGCTGCCCCGGGCGGCCGGAAAGCTGAAGGAAGAAAACATCGCCGTCCGCTTCCAGGTGATCGGGGACGGCAGATACAAGGCAGAATTGATGCAAACGGTGAAATCGCTCGGCGTGGAAGAGTACTTCAACTTTATCGACCGGAAACCGGCGGAACAGATCCCGGCCTACCTGGCCGCCGCGGACGCCCTGCTGATCACCCTGTCCAGGAGCGAGGTGTTCTCCATCACCATCCCGGCCAAAACGCAGTCGTGTCTTGCCTGCGGCCGGCCGATCCTGGTTTCCGCAGACGGCGAAGTGCAGGACATCGTCAAATCGGCAAACGCCGGGCTTGCCAGCGCCTCCGAGGACGTGGACGGGTTCGTGCAGAACATCAAAGCCATCATCGCCATGCCGAAGGAAGAACGGGAGCGCCTGGGCCGGAACGCCCTTGCGTATTCGCAGGAGCATTTCAACAAAGAAACATTACTCGACCGTATGGACGAGATTATGGAAAAGGAGATCGGCAATGTCAAGCTTTAACGGGGCGACTTTATTGATCACGGGAGGAACAGGCTCTTTCGGGAACACCGTCCTTAAGCATTTCCTTGCCACCGATATCGGCCAGATCCGCATATTCAGCCGGGATGAAAAAAAGCAGGATGATATGCGTCACGAGCTTCAGGCGAAGCACCCGGAATATGCGAAGAAGGTAAAATTCTATATCGGCGACGTCCGGGATCCCCAGTCCATCCGGGACGCTATGCCGGGGGTGGATTATATTTTCCACGCCGCGGCGCTCAAGCAGGTCCCCTCCTGCGAGTTCTTCCCCATGCAGGCAGTTAAAACGAATATCGAGGGCACGGACAATATGCTCCACGCGGCGATCGAAGCGGGCGTGAAGCGGGTGGTGTGCCTGAGCACGGACAAGGCGGCCTATCCCATCAATGCCATGGGCATTTCCAAAGCCATGATGGAGCATGTGATCACGGCCAACGCCCGCGTGGCCGCCGAACGGGGCGATACGGTGATCTGCTGCACCCGGTACGGAAACGTCATGTGCTCCCGCGGGTCGGTGATCCCGCTGTTCGTCGATCAGATCAAAGCGGGCGATCCCATTACGATCACCAATCCGGAAATGACCCGGTTCCTCATGAACCTGGACGAGGCGGTGGAGCTGGTCCGGTTTGCGTTCGAGCACGCGAACCCCGGCGATCTCTTCGTTCAGAAGGCGGACGCCAGCACCATCGGCGATCTTGCGAAGGCGGTGCAGCAGCTCTTCGGCGATACGGGCACCCGCATCATCGGCACCCGCCACGGCGAAAAGCTCTATGAAACGCTTCTGACGCAGGAGGAGCGCCTCCGGAGCGAGGATATGGGGGATTATTTCCGGGTATCCGCGGACAACCGCGATCTGAACTATGACAAGTATTTCATCACGGGGCAGGTGCGGACCCAGGCAGACGAGGCTTATACCAGCCACAATACGGTGCGGCTGGATGTGGAAGGGGTCGTCAGGAAGCTGCTGACGACGGATTATGTCAAAGAACAATTGGAGGCGCAGGCATGAAATTTTTGATCCTGGGATGCAACGGCATGGCAGGTCATATGATCAGCACCTATCTCAAGGAACAGGGCCACGAGGTGTTCGGCTTCGACCGCAGGCCTTCCGTCTGCATTGATTCAGTCGCCGGGGACGCCATGGACGCGGCCTTTGTGAAGGACCTGGTGGGGAAAAACAAGTATGACACGGTGATCAACTGCATCGGCCTGCTGAATCAGTTCGCAGAAAACAACAAGGCGGGGGCCGCCTACCTCAACGCCTATTTCCCCCACTACCTGGCGGAGCTCACCGAAGGCACCGATACCCAGGTGATCCACATGAGCACGGATTGCGTGTTCAGCGGGAAACGCGGACAGTATACGGAGGACGACCTGCGGGACGGCACCACCTTCTACGACCGTTCAAAGGCCCTGGGCGAGCTGGAAGACAATAAAAACATCACGCTGCGCAATTCCATAGTAGGCCCCGACATCAATCCCAACGGCATCGGGCTGCTGAACTGGTTCATGCAGCAGCACGACGAAGTGACGGGGTATACCGGCGCCATGTGGACCGGACAGACCACGCTGCAGCTCGCCAAGACCATGGAAGCCGCCGCCTGGGTAAAGGCCCACGGCCTGTATAACGCCGTCCCCGACACCTGGATCTCCAAATGCGATCTGCTCGGCCTTTTCAACAAGTACATCCGGAAGGAAAAGGTCACCATCGTCCCTGTGGACAGGATGGCGGCGGACAAATCCCTGAAAAGGACGCGATGGGATTTCGATTACAAAATCCCCGATTACGAGCAGATGGTGGCGGAATTGGCGGACTGGATCCGGGCCCATAAGCAGCTTTATCCCCATTATCATCTGTAAGCCCCTTCCCCCGCGGAACGCCGTGTGAACGATTGATAAAGGAGCATCGCCCATGGAATACAGAAAACTCCGGCTGATGACCATTGTGGGCACCCGCCCGGAAATCATAAAAATGTCCGGGATCATCAAAAAGGCCGATCAGTATTTCGAGCAGATCCTGGTGCACACCGGGCAGAATTACGACTATGAGCTGAACAAGGTTTTCTTTGAGAACCTGGGGATCCGCGAGCCGGATCACTATCTTGGCGTAGTGGGCGAAAACCTGGGGCAGACCATGGGCAACGTGATCGCCAGCTCCTATGAGCTGATGGCGCAGGTAAAGCCGGATGCGCTGATCATTCTGGGGGATACCAATTCCTGCCTGTGCGTGATCTCGGCAAAGCGGCTGAAGATCCCGGTATTCCATATGGAAGCGGGCAACCGCTGCAAGGACGAAAATCTGCCGGAGGAAGTGATCCGGCGGATCGTGGACGTGACCAGCGACGTCAATCTCTGCTATTCGGAGCATGCCAGACGGTACATTCTGGATACGGGAGTCAAGCCGGAATACACTTACGTGGTGGGCTCCCCCATGGCGGAAGTGCTGAATCAGTACAGAGAGCAGATCGAAAGCAGCTGCGTGCTGGAAACGCTGGGGCTGCAGGCGGGAAAGTACATCCTGCTGTCGGCGCACCGGGAAGAGAACATTGACAATGAAACCAATTTCCTGTCGCTGATGAACGCCGTGAACGCCATGGCGGAAAAGTACGATATGCCGATCCTCTACTCCTGTCATCCCCGCAGCAGCAAATTCATCGAGGCGCGCGGCTTCACCTTCGATCCCCGGGTGATCCGGCACAAGCCCCTCGGCTTCTTCGACTACAACAAGCTGCAGCAAAACGCATTCTGCGTGGTGTCGGATTCCGGCACCGTGCCGGAGGAAGGCGCTTATTTCAGATTCCCCGCCGTCTCCATCCGGACGAGCACGGAACGCCCGGAAGCCATGGACAAAGGCGTGTTCATCATCGGCAGCATCACCGCGGAGCAGGTGCTGCAGGCGGTGGATCTGGCCGTCTCCATGCATGCCAACGGCGATGACGCGGTGGATGTGCCCGCCTATACGGACGATAACGTCAGCGCGAAGGTCATTAAGATCATCCAGAGCTACACCGGCATTGTCAACCGGATGATCTGGAGAAAATAAAAAGCGGATCATCCGGCGGAGCACGCAGAAATACACACGGGGGAAACAGCATATGCCAAACGGCGAGATTGTCAATTATCTGAAAAAACGGGCGGTGAAGGCGTTCCTTCACGTCTTCTGGGTATTCCCGGTGGATAAGAAAAAGGTCTTCCTGCTCAATGAGCTGTCCTACACCTACGGGGACAACCTGAAATATATCGATATTTATATCAGGGCTCACAACGAAAAAGGCCTGAAACCCGTATTTGCCATCAAGGACGGATACGAAGGGCCTGCGGACGATCTGATCATCCGGCCCAACAGCCTCCGGTATTTCAGGGAGCTCCTCACCAGCGGCACGGTCATCACCAACGCGGGCGGGGTATCGTATATTCCCAAGCGGAAAAAGCAGCGGATCATCAGCACGTGGCACGGCGGCGGGCCATACAAGAAGACCAGCGTGGACGTGTACGACAATTACTGGTACAGGAAAGAAGTGCAGATGAACTGCGACAACACGGATTTCATCCTGTCCTCCTGCCGGATCTTTACTGAATTTGAAGCCAGGTCCATGGGCTATCCGCCGGAAAAATGCATTCCCGCCGGGCTGCCCCGCAACGACATCCTGTTCGGCGATCACGAGGAAATCCGGCAGAAGGTGCGGAAATACTATTCGATCCCGGAGGGCAAAAAGTTCGTGCTCTACGCCCCCACCTTCAGATCCAGCAGCGAGGATTCCACCAGCAAAAAAATCACGAACTACATCGACATTGATATCGAACGGACGGTAAACGCGCTGAAGGAAAGATTCGGCAGCGAATGGGTCTTCGGCATACGGCTGCATCCGAAGCTGGCCGACGTTGACATGAGCGGCCTGAACGCTGTCAGCTGCACCGCCTACCCCGATATGCAGGAGCTGCTGTGCTGCGCGGATGCGGTCATTACGGATTACTCTTCTCTGATGTGGGATTATTCGTTTACTTTCCGGCCCATCTTTCTGTACGCGCCGGACATCGAGCAGTACGAAAAGGAGCGCGGCTTCTATATGCCCGCTTCCCAGTGGCCCTATCCCATCGCCCACAGCAACGACGAAATGTGCGAAAACATTCTGCGATTCGACGAAGATCTGTACAAACAGCGCGTGAAGGCGCATCACCTGGCCAGCGGAAGCTATGAAACCGGACAGGCCTGCAAAACGGTGACTGAGCTGATCAACGCATGATCGCACGCCAACCAAAGCGATAGGAGAATGACCGATGGTTTTATACTTGCTCGTGTATCTTGCCGTTTTCGCGGTAACCATCCTGCTGGCCGCGGTGTTCCAGAGATGCTACAACCGCATCCGCATCGATTGGTTTTCTACCAAAAAAGCAAAGAAAGCCAACGGCGTAATGTACTGCTTCGTGGGCTGTGTTTTCCTGATGCCGATCATTGCCATGTTCAGCCTGCGGTACGGCATCGGCACGGACTATTTCAACTATGAACGCATCTACGAGGCCGTTCACGGCACTTCCATCAGCGAATACTGGTCCCTGCACAGCAAGGGCATGGATCTGTTCTATATCGAGCCCGCCTACTATCTGATGAACAAGATCCTGCCTTCCTTCCGGCTGCTGCTTTGGGCGATGGGCATCCTGATGTTCATGCTGCTATTGCTGGCGATCAGGAATTATTCCACGCAGATCCGGTTCTCCTTTGCGCTGTTCATTTTCCTGACGACGCAGTATATTTACGCTCAGAACGGCATGCGGTTCTCCGTCGCGCTCTGCCTGATCCTGCTGGGGTACATCGCGCTGGGAAAGAACAAAACATGGCAGTTCATCATCATGGTGCTGCTGGCCTCTCTGTTCCATCAGGCCTCCCTTTTCTGCCTGGCGATGCTGCCCCTGAAACGGTATAAATACAAAGGCGCCAACAGCATCCGCAATATTCTTCTCTTCGTTCTGATCCTGTCCTTCCCGCTGCTGATCGGGCTCCTGTTCAACATCATCGGCAACTTCTCCGCATTTGAACGGTATTTCTCCACCACCCAGTATTCCCGCAGCGAAACCATGAAAGTCGGCTGGACGTGGCTGCTGCATATCGTGCCTGTGATCCTCCCGCTGCTCATTTTCTGCAGGAAGGAGCTTTTCAAAAAGCAGGACAGCAATTTCTTCTTCCGCATCTGCATCATGGAGATCCCCTTCCGTATGCTGGGGCTGTACAATACCTGGTATACGCGCTTCGCCAGATGCTCCCAGATCGCACAGGTGATCTTCCTGCCGCTTGTGCTGGCGCGGGTCACCAATAAGCGCAAGAGGATGCTGCTCTATGCGTACTACATTGCCTGGTTCCTGTTCTATTTCGGGTATTATGCCATCGTAAACGACCAGTGCGATTCCCTGCCGTATGCGTGGATCTTCTCCCAATAAGCGCCTGGATCCCCTCGCCCGGGAGCCGTCACAAACTGGTTGCATCATAAAACAGCATTGAATTTGAAAGGAGCATCCCCATGATTTACGTGAATGAAAAAATCAAAAACACCTACCGGGTGCCGCAGCCTGAAGGACGCGGCGCATACATCCGCCTGGACCAGAATGAAAACCCCGACGGCCTGCCCAAATGGCTGTTCGATTCCGTCATGGAAAAAGTGACGCCGGAATTTCTGGCCATCTATCCCGAGGAAACCATCCCCACCACGAAATACGCGCATCTGCTGGGCCTGGAGAAAGAAAACGTTACCCTGACCGACGGCAGCACCGTCGGCATGGGCTACGTCATCAAGGTCTTCGGCGAGCCTGGGAAGAACATCCTGACGGTGACGCCCTCCTTCGCCATGTATGAAGTGTACGCCAAGATGATCGGAATGAACGTGGTGCAGATGAAGTATGAAAACGACTTCTCCTTCAAAGTGGAAAACATTCTGGCAAACATCAATGAGCGCACCGGCATCGTGGTCCTGGTGAACCCCAACATGCCTGTGGGCAACGTCTATGCAAAGGACGACATCCGGCAGATCATTGAGAAAGCGGGCCGGAACAACGCCCTGGTGATCATTGACGAAGCCTACTATTATTTCTACGACCAGACCTCCATCGATCTGGTCAGGGAATACGACAATGTCGTGGTCCTGCGGACGTTCTCCAAGATGCTTTCCATCCCCTCTCTGCGGCTGGGGGCGATCATGTCCTGCGCGGAGAACATCCGCTGCATCAACAATTACAAGCCGCACTACACGGTCAATTCGATCGCTCTGCTGTTCGCGGAGGCCATCGTCGACAATCATGAGCGGCTGCTGTCCGAGCTGATGGAACAGTATCTGGAAGGAAAAGAATACATCATCCGGGAACTGACCGGCCATGGCTATGAGCTGATCCCGTCGGCGGGCTGCTACGTCTGCATCAAGCCCAAGCACAAAACCTCCCGGGAGCTGACGGATCTGCTTCAGGAAAACGGCATCCTGATCCTGTGCGGGAAAGACGGATTGACGGGCTGGCTGCGGCTGACGATCGCCCATAAGAAATACATGGAGCTGTTCCTCAATACTCTGCTGAAAATCGATAAGGCATAAAGCATGAAAAACTATGTGGTTTTATTGGCCGGCGGCGTCGGAAAAAGGATGGGAGCGGACATTCCCAAGCAGTTCCTGGAGGTGGAAGGCAAGCCGATCATCGTCTATTCCATCGAAAACTTCCAGCGGAACCCGCAGATCGAAAAGATCGTCGTCGTATGCGTCCGGGATTGGATGGAACGGCTGAAAGCGCTGGTGCGGCAATATGCCCTGACGAAGGTGGAATGGATCATCGAAGGCGGAAGCACCGGCCACGATTCCATCCGGAACGGGATCTTTTTTCTCAGGGACAAGGCGGAACCGGAGGATTATGTGATCGTCCATGACGCGGTGCGGCCCGTGCTCCCGCAGAAGGCCATCGACGAAGTGATCCGCGTGGCCCACGAAAAGGGAAACGCATCGTCGTCCATCGCCTGCCATCCCCCCATCGTGTATACGGAAGATCACCTGTCCGGGATCACCGATGTGGACCGGGAACACGTGATGCTCACCGCGTCTCCCCAGGCGTTCCGGTATTCCCTGGCCCTGCGGTGCTATCAGCAGGCGGAGCAGGAAAACAGGCATGATTTTACATTCACCAGTTCCCTGCTGATTCACTGCAAAGAACGGGTATATTTCGCCCAGGGCACCGCCAGCAACATCAAAATCACCACCAAGGGAGACCTGGCCCTGTTCGGCGCCCTGCTGAAGGTGCCCGAAGAGCTGCTGTATTAAATCGACTGGCAAAGGATAAAGGCTATGAATTGTTCAGAGTATCTGGTGGATTTCCTGATCAGGCACGGTGTTACGGACGTGTTCGGCTATGCCGGCGGGTATATCGTTCCGTTCATGGATGCGTTGTACCGGCGCAAGGATGAGATCCGCACCCACGTATGCTATAACGAGCAGGGGTGCGCCCTGGCGGCGGACGGGTTCGCCAGGACAAGCGGAAAAATCGGGGTATACTTTACCACCTCCGGTCCCGGCGCGGTCAACGGCCTGGGCGGATTGGCGGACGCATGGTTTGACGGCTTCCCCGTCATGGGCATTTGCGGAAACGTGCCAACAAACGAGATGAAGGGCTTTTCCGGGATCCGTCAGAACGGCTTCCAGGAGATGGATATCGTATCCATGACCAGGAACATTACCAAGTATTCCGTTACCGCCAACAGCGCCGAGGGCTTCCCGGATATTATCAGCAGGGCGTACAACATGGCGCTGCTGGGCAGGAAAGGAGGGGTCATCATTGATTTTCCGCTCGACATACAGCAAGCCGATATTATTGGTGGGTAACGGCGTCCGCAGCGCCGATGCGGTCGACATGGTGCATGAATTTGCCAACAGGACGAACATCCCTGTCCTGACCACCATGAACGGCGTGGACCTGGCCCAGGATGATCTTCACATCGGCTTTATCGGAACGCATGGCAACCGGATCGCAAATATGATCCTCAATGAATGCGACCTGATCATTTCCGTTGGCGCCCGGCTCGGGATCCGCCAGGTGGGAAGGACCGCCCGGAAATTCGCCCCGAAGGCCGATCTCGTCCGCTGCGATATCGACGAGTACGAGCTGAGCCGCAACATCAAGGAAAACGAAAAGAAATACCATACAGACGCCAGGGATTTCATGCGCATGCTGATGGCGGAGGACGTGGGCGATTATTCGGCCTGGAAGGCTCAATGCATGCAGGCGAAGGCCATCCTGAAGGATTACGACAAACAGCCGGGAAATCTTGCGGTGGAAAAGATCGCGTCCCTGCTGCCGCCGGATCCCGTGGTTTCCGTGGACGTGGGCATGAATCAATGCTGGTGCGCCCAGTCCCTCCTGCTGAAAGGATACAAGGGGCGCATCCACATCAGCGGCGGCTACGGGACTATGGGATGCGGCTTGCCCTATGCGATCGGCTCCTGCATTTCAACGGGGAACGCCCCTTCGTTCTGTATCACGGGCGACGGCGGTTTCCAAATGAACATTCAGGAATTGGAAACGGTGCGGCGGGAGAATCTGCCCATCAAAATATTCATCCTGAACAACCGCGTGCTGGGCAAAATCAGCGAGACGCAGCACTTTGAGCACAACGACCGGTTTGCCAACACCACTGCGTCCGGCGGTTATTCCGTGCCGGATTTCAGCAGGATTGCCGAAGCTTACGGCATCCGGGCCGCAAAGCTTTCTTCCTACGACGAACTGGACGGTTACAGGGCCTGGATCCACGACAGCGAGCCCTGCCTGTTCGATATCCCGCTGCCGGAAAACAGCCTGCTAACCCCGAAGATCAAGTTCGAGACTCAGGCGATCCGGCCGGAATTGGAGCCGGCGGTCATCGCACAGGTAGAAAGCATTCTCAGGCAATAAGAGCGTTTCCAGAAGCAATCAAGCGCGGTAACGGAGAAAAATATGCTGATTAGCGTTGTCATCCCTGTTTATAACGTATCAAAGGATCTGTTGGTCCGCTGCATCGAAAGCGTCCTGCGGCAAAAGGATCACAGCGATACGGAGATCATCATTGTGGACGATGGAAGCGAGGCGGCAAACGCGGCTTCCTATCAGGAAATCAGTGATCAGCACAGCGAAATCAAATACTTCCGGAAAGAAAACGCAGGCCCTTCCGCAGCCAGGAATTACGGCGTGGAAAAGGCCGAAGGCGAATACGTCTTTTTCATGGACGCGGACGACTACGCCACGGACCGGTGCCTGGAGCAGGCTAAGGCCATGATCGAAAAGCATCATTCCGACATCGTGTTTGGCTATGTCTATAAAGATCTGGCCGACGAGGGAACGATCCGGCACGCGTCGTCAGACAGCGATCCGGAGGATATGATCATCCGCAGCGAAGAAGATATCTCCGCGCTGATGAACCACATCCTGGGTTATGAGGATCCCCGGTTCAGGTTCGGGCATGGATACCTGAGCGACGGCCCGTGCTGCCGGCTCTTTCGCAGAAGCCTGTTTGACACGACCTCATTCGATACCGTTCCCAGGTGGAACGAGGATACCCTGTGGAATATCGAGCTGCTGAAGAAATGCAAAACGGTGGCCATATGCAAATCCATGTGGTACGTCTATGCGGTCAGGAAAGGCTCCGCCATGCAGGGATTCAGGAGCAATTGCTATGAAGAATTCATGTACATTACTGAAAAAGTAAGCAGCGTGGGGCATTCCGTGTGGAACGGAAGTATCGACAAGGGCATTGCTTACCGCGTATGGCACGATATTTTTATTCTGTCCAGGGGATATATTTTCAATCAAAAAAATACGGATCCTTTCCCGGCGAAATACGCGATGCTCAAGCGCGCCGTCAGGAGCGGCGCTTACCGGCAGGCCGTCAGGTCCGTTCGCTTCGACGCCGAACAGAGCATCAGCAAGCGCGCAGTCAAAACGGTCCTGAATACCGCCATGAAAATGCACTGCTTCTGCCTCGTCTATTTTCTGATCAGGCTTTACGTCGGAAAGGCCTGAACCTGGCGGCGCGCCGGCGGACACCCCAAAAGAAAAGAGGACATGAATGGAAAAAATCAAGCATGCGATCAAGAGCAGCAAATTGCTCACAAAAACGTACCGCTTTGTTTTCCGGCTGGTGCTGACGCTTTACTGGAATCTGCAGTTCCTGCTGAATAAGCTGGTTCGGAAGAACGAAGCGTACGGCTGCTGTTTCGTTTTCACAACGATGTTTGGCCGGCTGAAAAAGAACAATTGGGGCGATGACCTGAACGAGTATCTGTTCGGGATGATGACCGATAAAAAAATCCGGTTCGTTCAGTTTGATCAGCTGCTGTTCTGCCCGAAAGTCACCCGGTATTCGCTGATCGGCAGCATCATCGGTGATTTCAATCTGGACAATACGGTCATCTACGGATCCGGGGCCATTACCTCCGATCCGCTGCTGCAGGGAAGGCCCCGGAAGGTGCTGAGCGTCAGAGGCCCCCTGACCCGGGAGGCATTGCTGAAAAAGGGGATCGACTGTCCTCCTGTGTACGGCGACCCGGCGCTGCTGCTGCCGCTGGTGTATCGCCCGGATACAAAAAACGGCGACTGCATCGGGGTGATCCCGCATTATCGGACTGCTGACAGCGATCTGCTGTCTGCATGGAAGAAAGACGATCGGGTGCGCATGATCGACATGTCCAAATATGAAAAATGGACGGATATCATCGACGCAGTACTGCAGTGCAAAGTGATCATCTCCGAATCGCTGCACGGCCTGATCGTAGCCGAAAGCTACGGGATCCCGTGCGTCTGGATCGAGGTGGCTCCCCATGATTGCCCGTGGGAATGGGAATTCAAGTTCTTTGATTTCTATCGTTCCATCGGGAAGGACGATCCCAAATGCTATAAGCTGTATGAAGGATACAGCCTTACGGATCTACTGGAAAAAGCAAAGGAATGGACGCCCGGCACCATCGATTACGACGCCATGCTGAAGGCGTTCCCCTTTGCGCTGAAGGATAATCTGAAAAAATGAGCGAAACGAAAAGCGGAAAAAAACTGCTGGTAGGCACCGGTATCTATGCCGTGGGCACGTTTGGAACGAAAATCCTGATGTTCCTGATCGCGCCTTTGTATACCTATTATCTCGCAACTTCGGAAATGGGGACCTACGACGTTCTGATCAGTACCATCGGTCTGCTGATCCCGATCATTTCCATGCAGATTTCAGACGCCGTATACCGGTGGATCATCCGGGAAAACGTAGACAGCGAAGCGTATCTTCGGGTCACATACCAGTTTCTGCTGGTCAGTTCGCTGCTTTGTTCGGGGATCATCCTGGCAGTCCATTTCCTGATTGTCACCATTCCCTATATCTGGTATTTCCTGGGCGCCCTGCTGTCTTCGCTGTTCTTTCAGATTTCCCAGAAGATTCTTCGGGGCCTCAAGCGGCAGTGGATATTCGCCATATCCGGCATCATCTATACGTGCGTTTTCCTTGGCCTGAACATCGTGCAGCTGTGCGTGCTGCACAGGGGCGTGGAAAGCCTGCTGATGAGCTATATCACAGCAAACATCGTTGGGCTCGCGGCGATCGTCGCTGCCGAAAAGCGGATCCGGGTCAATATATTCAGAAAGGCTGAGCCCGGGCTCCTGAAAGAACTACTGGGGTTCTCCATTCCGCTGATCCCGAATTATCTCAGCTGGTGGATCGTCGATTCCTCCGACAGATACATCGTACTGTGGTTTCTCGGCGTAAGCGCAAACGGCGTGCTGGCCATTGCGCATAAATTTCCCACCATATTGCAGTCGGTTTTCGGGCTGTTTCTGAATTCCTGGCAGGATCTGGCCATCGCAAGCGAACAGTACGAAAAAGCCTTCTTTACAAACGTATTCCGGCGGCTGTACCGGCTGGCATTCATGCTGCTGTGGGTGCTGATTCCGGCCACCAAGCTGTTTGTCTGGCTGGTAATGGGGCAGGACTATAAAATTGCCTGCGATTATATTCCATTCTATTATCTGGGCGCCGTTTTTCAGGCATTCTGCTCTTTTTACGGCGTCGGATACTTGCGGTCCAAGAATACGAAGGGCTCTTTCTCATCCAGCATCTGGGGCGCCCTGATCAACGCTTCCGTAAATATTGGACTGATCAGAATCATCGGCCTGCAGGCAGCCGCGGTTTCCACATTCTTTTCCTTCCTGGGCATGTGGCTGATCCGGGAAAAGCAGAACAGGGAAGAGCTGGGGATCACCATTCGTTGGCCTGAATTCCTGCTGTTTCTGGCGGTGGGCATCGCCGTTTGCCTGGTTTCCATTTTCAGCAGCATCCGTTTCAATATCGCATTATCCGCCGTGGGGATCGATCTGTTCCTGATCCTCAATTACAAGGACATGGAAATCATCGCCGCAAAGCTGAAGAACCGGAAAAAAGCAAAGGCCTCCTCCGGCCAGGTGTGAATGCGCGTCCGGCCTTCCGCTGCCGCGTTCTGTCCGGCAGGATACAAGAATCCTCCAAAATATCGTGAATCCTCAGGCGTATTTCAGCCCTCCGAAAGATAAGGAATCCGAATAAAAAACGCCGGCGTATGGCCCCGCCAGACTGGCAGGGATCACACGCCGGTGTTTTTTTATGCTTCCGGCCGGAGATGTTTCCGGATGGAATGGAATTACTCGGCAACGCCGGAGGTGGACTCCTCCGTCATGGGGCCCGGACTCCATGGCGTTTTCTCCGTGCCTATTTCGATCTTGAGGCGGCGGATATCAAATCCTTCCCTCTGCAGGGTCGGATCGTAGAAGCCGATACTGCCGTTGGTATATTGGTTACCGCTCGTGTCAGTCCGGATACCGAAATTACGCACCCATGTGGTGAATTTGAAGGTCTGATACGCCCCCGGATTCACCGTGAACTCAAACGAATCAGCGATGCTGATGCCGCTGGTCTGATAGGGATACATCCGCAGGGTGCGGCTTTCGTTTCCAAGCATGCAGGCGTCAAAACTGATGGTGACCGGCTGATTCTCATATTTACGCAGGGCGGTAAATACGTTAAACTCCATGAACCCGCCGACAGACTGCCTTGCATGGCCGTCTCCGGGCAGCAGGTTCGCTCCTTTGAGCGCCAGGAGCGGATCGCGCGGAGCGAACGTCCAGGGCGTTTCCTTGTTGCCGATCTCGATTTTGATATTTCTGACGGTGAAATCCCTTCGTTCGCTGTTAATGAACCCGATCTCGCCCAGGCTGAGCCTCTGTCCTTTCTCGTACCGCTGGCCGTAATCAATGATCTGGGTGACAAAGGCATAGCGGCTGAAATCCGTAGTCAATGCAAATTCTTTGCTGCTGCCAATGCTGAGCCCGCTTTCCTGATAGGGATAGACCTTGATGGGGAACCCCTCGTTTCCATTGACCTTTGCATCAAAGCTGATGCACACATACTGGCCCTCGTACGATTTGAGATCCTCCCAGATGCCGACTCCCAGGAAGCCGTTTCCGGTCTGCCGCACTTTGGCGCTGTCCAGCAGCAGGTTTTCACCGTTGATGGCAGGATCGTCTGCGGCGTATCTCCATTCAGTCGGTTCAACGCCCACCTCGATCTTCACATTACGGATACGGAATTCGTGCTTCGTTTTTCCCGGATCAAGGAAGGCGATTTCCCCGTCGCTGAACCTCTTTCCGCTTTCAGAATTGATTCTGTAGCCGTAATTGACGACGGATGTGGTGAAGCTGAATTTCTGATACTTCCTCGGTTCCACCTGGAACTCGGCCCTGTCGGCGATGCTGATGCCGCTGGTCTGATATGCATACATCTGCAGCGTGCAGCTTTCATCGCCTTCCATCATGGCTTCAAAACTGATGGTGACCGGCTGGCCCACATAATGGTCCAGCGCCTCCCGCACCTCGATGCTCAGGAAGCCGCCGCCATTGGATCTTCTGTTCTTTCCGCCGCCTTTCAGCAGATTATCGCCTGTTAAGATCGTATCGTTCGGTGCAAAGCTCCAATCAGTCGGCTTTACGCCCACTTCGATCTTGATATTCTTGACGGAAAATCCTTTGCTGCCCGTGCTGGAGAACGAAATCCCGCCCCGGAAGTTTGCCTTGCCGGCAGTGCTTTCTGCCGTGCCGAGCTGGGTCACCCAATCCGTGATGGTATAACGCTTATAGGTCGTAGACAGGCTGACCTTATGGCTTTCTTCGATGGTAACGCCGCTGTTCCTGTACGGAGAAACCTGGAGCGCAAGGCCGTCGTCCTTTTCCGCTTTCGCCTCAAAGCTGATGCAGACCGGCATGCCGACATACGGCTCCAAGGCTTCCCCGACATCAATGGAAAGCTGCCCGTTGGGCGCCGTGCGGATCTTTGCGCTGTCCATCAGCAGGTTATCGCCAGTGACCGAAGGATCGCCGGGGGCAAAGCTCCAGGGAGTAGGCTCCAGGCCCACTTCGATCTTGATGTTCCTGATGCTGAAGATTTTATGCTCCTTGCTGTAGAACCCGATTTCACCCGCGCTGAACTTCTGCCCTTCTTTTTCCCTGATGCCAAAGTCCTGAACCTTGCCAATGTAGGAATAGGTCGCATACTTTGACGTCAGATGGATCGTCTGCTTTCCGTCAACGGTCACGCCGCTTTCCTGGTATGGATAAACCTCAATGTCAAATTCATTCCCTGTATTGGTTTTTGCCTCAAAGCTGACGCAGACCGTCATGCCGGTATACGGCGCCAGGATATCTGCCGTGGGAATGGACAGGAATCCGTTCTCAGAGGAACGGCGTACACGCGCGCTGTTTTTCAGCAGGTTTTCGCCCGATACGACGGGATCATTCGGCGCATAGCTCCAGTCACTTTGCTCATTTCCTGCTTCGATCTTGATATTGCGGATCTTGAATTCCTGCCTGCCCGGATCATAGAACGCAAGGCTGCCGCTGCTGAGCATCTTCCCTGTATCCGGATTCACGCGGATCCCGAAATCCCTGACGGAAGTATGCATGACAAAGGATTGATACTGATTGGGCTGTACGGTGAACTCCTCTCTGTCGGCAATGCTGATACCGCTCGTCTGATAGGCATACACCTGAAGCGTGCGGCTCTTTTCGCCCACCGTCATGGCTTCGAAGCTGATGGTGATCGGCTGATCCAGATAATCCGCCAATGCATCGCGAACGGCCACCTCAAGGAACCCGCCGGCAGACGATCTCGTCTGCGCGCCTCCGATCAGCAGATTCTGACCGATGATCTTATTCAGCGGATCGTCAACCGCCATGCACCAGAGCGGGTTTTTCACCTCGCCCAATTCGATTTTGACGTTTTTGACCGAGAATTCTTTATGGGATTCATTGAAGAATGCGATTGCGCCTTTGCTGTATTTCCCGCCGTAATCGTCCGGGCGCTTGCCAAACAGATATCCCCTGTCCACAAAGGAATAACGTTTATAGGATGTGGTCAGGTTAAAATCATGGCTCGTTTCAATACTGACGCCGCTGTTCTGATACGGATAAACCCGGATGGGAATCTCTTCCGCTGTATCTGATTTCGCATCGAAGCTGACGGTAATGGGCATGCCGATATACGGCTCCAGGGCATCCCAGACATCAACTGACAGGAATCCGTTTTGGTCATGGCGCACCTTGGCGCTGTCCTTGAGCAGATTGCTCCCGTTTACCAAGGGATCATTCGCCGCAAAGGTCCAATCGGTCGCTTTGTATCCCAATTCGATCTTGACATGGCGGATGCTGAATTCCTGCTTTGCTTCGCTGGCATCAAGGAACGCAAGCTCACCGAGGCTGTACTGCTTTCCTGTATCCGGGGCAGTCCGGATTCCGTAATCGTAAACGGAGGTTGTAAAGCTGTACTGCTGATACTGATTTGGCTCCGTCTTGAACTCGAATACATCGGCGATGCTGACGCCACTGTCCTGATAAGCGTACATCTTTAATGTACGGCTTTCCTCCCCCAGCATTTTGGCTTCAAAGCTGACGGTGATGGGCTGCCCCACATATTCAGTCAAGGCATTATTCACGCCGATGGCCAGGAATCCGCCTCCATTGGACTTTTTCGCCAGTCCTCCGCCCACCAGCAGGTTTTCTCCCGTCGGCGTCATGAGCGGATCATTCGGCGCCAGGCTCCATTCCGTGGCTTTGGTGCCGATTTCGATTTTCACGTTCCGGATCAGGAAATCCTGCTTCTTTGATTTCGGGGACGTGGGATCAAAGAAGGAAAGGATGCCGCTGCTGCGCACAGCGCCTGTCTTGGGATCCGCCAGGATACCGTAATCGGCCACCGTCGTTGTAAATTTCTGCCTGGTATACTTTTTGGGAACCGCCTGGAATTCAAATTTATCGGCAATGCTGATGCCGCTGTCCTGATAAGCGTACATCCGCAGCGTGCGGCTTTCCTTCCCCAGCATCATCACATCAAAGCTGATGGTCACCGGCTGGCCCACATAATCGGCCAATGCATTCCGGACGTTGATGCCCACATAGCCGGATTCGGATTTTCGCGTCATTCCGCCGCCGACCAGCAGGTTCACGCCTGTTTTTTTCGCCAGCGGATCATTCGGCGCAAACGACCAGGGGGTATTCTTGGTTCCCACCTCGATCTTGATGTTCTTCACGGTGAAGCTCTGGCGTTCCTTATTGTAGAACGCGAGTTCACCCCGGCTGTACTTCTTCCCGTCCTTTTCCCTGATGCCGAAATCCTTAACCTGTCCGACGAAGGAATAACGGGCGTATTCCTGCGTCAGATGGAATGTGCGGCTGCCGTCAACGCTGATTCCGCTGTCCTGATACGGATAGACCTGGATATCAAATCCGTTTTCCGTATTGACTTTCGCATCAAAGCTGACGCAGATCATCATGCCGGTATAGGGTTCCAGAATGTTCCGGGTGGGGATGGACAGGAAGCCGTCGTTGGCTTGACGCGCTTTGGCGCTGTCTCGGAACAGATTGTCCCCGGTAACCACCGGATCGTTGGCCGCGTATTTCCAGTCCGTAGGCTCGACGCCCACTTCGATCTTGAGATTGCGGATGCTGAATTCCTGGGTCGGAGTGCCCAGATCGCTGACGGAAATGCTGCCGCCGCTGAGCATTTCGCCCGTTTGCTTGTTGACTTTGTAACCGTAATCGGTCACGGTGGTTGTGAAGGAAAACTTTTTATACTGCTTGGAGCTGACGGAGAATGAATACTTATCAGCAATGCTGATGCCGCTTTCCTGATAGGCGCTCATTTCCAGCATGTGGGCCCTGCTGCCTTCCGCTTTGGCTTCAAAGCTGATGGTGATGGGCTGGCCGACACTGCCGGCCAAGGCATCCCGCACGTCGATCCTGAGCTGGCCGGATTCGGATTTTTTGGTCTGTCCGCCGCCCACCAGGAGGTTGTCGCCCGTAACCAGGGGATCATTGGGCGCAAACGACCAGTCGGTGGGGTGATCGCCCACTTCGATCTTGATGTTTTTAATGGTAAAGCCCTTGTACGAATCGCTGATGAACGCGATCTCGCCCTGGCCGTAAGCGCCGATCTCGCCGCCGTCCGCCAGATCCACGGTCCTGACCCGGTCGGTAAAGGAGCAGCGGGTATATCCTTTATTCGTATTCGTCAGAACGCATTCGTGGCTTTCTTCGATGCTGATACCGTTGCTCTGATAAGGCGATACCCGCAGCACCACTTCTTCGTTTCCTTCCGCAATGGCGTCGAAGCTGATGCAGATGGGCATGCCGGCATAAGGCTCCAGAACGTCCGCAACGCCGATCCGCACCATCCCGTTTTTCGCCTGACGGATCAGGGCGCTGTCCTTGAGCAGGTTGTCTCCCGTAACGGCAGGATCGTTGGGCGCGAAGCTCCACGCTGTCGCTTCCGTGCCAATTTCGATCTTGAGCTTGGAAATGCTGAAATCCTTCCGGTTCTTGGCAAGGCAGTCAAAGATCAGCACGCTGGGGCTGGTCTTGCCCTCGTTGGCCTGAACGGTGGAATGGAAGGAATATGACTGATACCCGCTGGAATTGACGTCAATGGAAGCGGTTTCCTGGAGCGTGAATGCGCCGTTGGCATCCGAAGACACCCGCACCCGCAGCGAATCGCCCTTGGCCTTGGCTTCAAAGCTCACCGTCACCGGCTGGCCCACGCAGTCCTTCAGGATATCGCCCAGATCCACCTTCAGGGTGCCCTGGGAAGAAGTGCGCATCTGCCCGCCGCCGATCAGCAGATTTTTCCCGGTGATCAGGGGATCTCCCGGCGCAAAGCCCCAGGGAGTGGCCTTCGTGCCCACTTCAATTTTGATGTTCTTGATCGTGAAGCCCTTGCTGTCCTCCGTGCCATCCGAAAACTCGATGGCGCCATCGGAGAGCTTCTGGGCCGTCAGGGGATCGATTTTGTACTGATAATCCTTTACGCTGGTGGTGAACGAATAGCGGTCGTATTTATCGGAGGGAACCGTGAAGCTCATGGAATCGGCAATGCTGATGCCGCTGGCCTGATAAGCGGAAACCGTAACGGTGCGCTTGTCGCCGTTCGTTTTCGCATCAAAGCTGATGGTGATCGGCAGGTCCACATAGCTTTCCAGGATCCCGCGGACATCCAGCCGCAGCGCGCCGTTCTCGGAGGGACGCTCCAGGGCGCTGTTCATCAGCAGGTTTTCCCCGGTCACGGGGTTGCCCAGCACAAATTCACCGGTTTCGTCGCCGTTGGTCTGATACTTGACATAGCCCAGGGACTGCTCTTTTTGGGCTGCGGCTTCCTTGTATTCTCCCAGCTGATTGAAGATATGATAGGCTTCCCTGTACTGGCCCTGCTCAAACAGCTCCAGCGCCGATTGATAATCCTGCTCGTTCTTCTTGACGGTTTCCGTCTGCCGGGCTCTTTCCTTGGCGTCGGAGAAATCATCCAGCTCTGTGAAGATGGCGATCGCGTCGTCAAATTCTTCCTTCTCCAGATGCTGCTCCGCCGCCTGATACCTCAGGTGCTTCTGCATCAGATCCGCCTGGTCCGACGCATCCTTGTAGCCGTACAGCTTGGAAAATCTGTCCTTGGCCTTCTGATACTCCCCTTGTTCAGCCAGGCTCAGCGCCTGCTGATACGCCAATTCATTGGCGCGGGTCTGCTCTGCCTGCTTTTTCAGGGATTCCGCGCTGCCGTATCCGATCTCCGCCAGCCTGGTATAAATCGCGATCGCCTCGTCGAACTTCTCCTTCTTCACCAGGTCGCCGGCTTTGTTGTAATCGATCCTGTTCTGCATTTCCACTGCCTGCTCGGCAGCGTCCTCATACTCGCCCAGTTCTTTATATATCGTAAGCGCCTGTTCATATTTTCCTTCCCGGGCCAGCTGTGCGGCGCGGCTGTAATTCTCCTGCTTCCCCCGCAGGGTGATGGCCGCCTGTGTCTTCTCCAGATACTGCTTGGAATCGCTGAAGTCCTCCAGTTCCGTGAACATCTGCAGGGCTTCGTCATATTCCCGGCTTTCATATGCGCGCACGGCCT
>JAILBG010000138.1:0-26855 GCA_024681215.1 Clostridiales bacterium | reverse complement strand
CGCTCCTGCTCTTCTTCCATCCAGTCCATGGTGGCGGCGCCTTCGTGCACCTCGCCCATGCGGTGCGTCCTGCCGGTATAGAACAGGATGCGCTCGCTGGTGGTGGTTTTTCCGGCGTCGATGTGCGCCATGATGCCGATGTTGCGGACCTTGTCAAGGGGGTGACTTCTGGGCATAACGGGGAATTCTCCTCTTCTAAAACCTTGAAACTTGCAGGATCGTGCGCCGCCCGCCGATTACCAGCGGTAGTGGGCGAAGGCCTTGTTGGCCTCGGCCATGCGGTGCATTTCTTCCTTGCGCTTGACGGCGTTGCCGCCGTTGTTGGCGGCTTCCATCAGCTCGTTGGCCAGGCGCTCGGCCATGGTCTTTTCGCCGCGCTTGCGGGAGAAATCGACGATCCAGCGCAGGGCCAGGGTCTGCCGGCGCTCGGGCCGGATCTCCACAGGCACCTGATAGGTGGCGCCGCCCACGCGGCGGGCCTTGACTTCCAGCTGAGGCATCACGTTGTTCAGCGCCTGCTGAAACACTTCGTTGGCCTCTTTGCCGGTCTTTTCCTTAATCATGTCGAACGCGCTGTAGCAGACCTGCTGGGCCACGCCGCGCTTGCCGTCGAGCATGATCTGATTGATGAGCTTGGTGACCACGACCGTCCCGTGAACGGGATCGGGCAGCACTTCGCGCTTCGGGATAAATCCACGACGGGGCATGTAGTTCCCTCCTCAAAATTCGTAACGCTTCCCATCGGGCCGACCGCAGCATGTCAGCATCATGCCGCTCCGCTTTCTCGGTGCGCGGCGGGGGATCGGGCGGCCTGCCGGCGGATGTTCCTTTCCGCGGGCGGTTCCTGTTCTCTTCCCCGGCCGGGGCAGCAGCCCATGCGATGGCGAAGGCGTTCCTTACTTCTTCGGGCGCTTGGCGCCGTAGAGCGAGCGGCCCTGGTTGCGCTTGGCAACGCCGGCCGTGTCCAGCGCGCCGCGAATGATGTGGTAACGGACGCCGGGCAGATCGCGCACACGGCCGCCGCGGATCAGCACGACGGAGTGCTCCTGCAGATTGTGACCGATTCCGGGAATGTAGCAGGTACCTTCGATGGAATTGGTCAGGCGGATCCTCGCGATTTTGCGCAGAGCCGAATTGGGCTTCTTGGGCGTCGTGGTCTTGACGCTCAGGCATACGCCGCGCTTTTGCGGGCAACCCTGCAGGATGGGCGCGGTTGACTTGTTGACAACCTTTTCTCTTCCCTTGCGGATCAACTGATTGATCGTTGGCATGGAAGCACCTCCTGATAATTGTTCGGAGCCGTTTTGCGGTCTCCTCCTATAACATCCCCGCAACCCTCGGGAATATATAGTCATTGCTGGGCCGATAAAACGGGCGCACCCGTTTTATCGGGTTTGCAGATTTTCCTGCGGCGCAGGCACCGCGGCCGGAAAATCTTAAGAAGAATGAAAATTCCCTCCCGCATCAAAGATGCTCCGGAAATTTTCTCCTCGAACCGGCAAAGCCGGTTCTGCGGATTTCGATCGAAGGATTGGCCAACCTTCGACGTATCCGGCGGATCAGTCCGCTTTGGGTTCCTCTGCGTCAGTGCGGAGCACGCCCGCGGCGGCGGAAGGCACGTCCACCCGGCAGAGCTGGGACAGCTCCTCCATGGTGGCCACGGTGCTCAGCGCCGTCCCGGTTTCCCGGGCCGCCTGCTCCACCTGCTGCCGCAGATGGGGCGCCGCATCCAGGGAGAGAAACACGCAATCCAGCTTGTTTTCCTTCAGGCCGCGCAGCACCTGCCGCACGCCCACCACCCGCATGGACCGCTTTTTCAGCCGCTCCGGCATGTCCCTCTTCCTCCGTTCTTCGGCGCAGGAACGCAGTCGCCCGCATAATGCAGACAACTTTAACATAATAACATCGGCAAAATCAAATGTCAACTGATTTTCCCGGAAAAAATCTGAAAAAACCTGAATTTTTCATTCATTTTTCCATCAGAAAAGCCGCCCGGGGCCACCGGACGGCTCAGCGCGGCCTGAAAGCCTTATTTCAGTTCGTATTCCAGCACCACCGAGGCGTTCACCGATACGTCGCCGCTGACGATGGCGGCGCCGTCGGCGCGTTCCGCGGCTTCTTCCTTAAAGGTATTGCTGATGCCGTAGAAGCCGCCGCTCTGGCTGGCGTCCACCAGCCTCAGCTCGCCCAGCTCCTTCCCCGCGGCCGCGGCCAGCACCTGGGCCTTCGCCCTGGCGTCCTCCACGGCGCGCTTCAGCGCTTTCAGATAGGCTTCGTTCTCCTGGGTGGAGGAAAACACGATGCCGTAGGTGGTGTTGGCCCCGGCTTCCATGGCGGCGTCCAGGATGGGCCCCGCCTTGGCAAGATCCCGAACCTTCACATTCAGCATGTTTTCCACCTGATAATAGCTGGTGCGCTTTTCCTTCCCCGTATCGTCATAGCTGTAATCGTACAGCATGTTCACGTTGAACATGCTGGTGATCACGTCCTTTTCTTCCAGGCCCATGCCGTAGAGCGCCTCCAGCACCGCGTTCATCAGCCGGGCGTTCTCCGCCTGGGCCTCCCCCACGGTGTCCGCCCGGGTGGTGACCCCCACCTGCAAGGTGGCGGTATCCGCCGCCAGGGCGATGGTGGCGTTTCCGGATACCTTCACCACCGCGGGATTCTCCTCCGCCAGGGCGGGCGCGGCCAGCGCCAAAGTCATCATCAGGCACAGCGCGGCAACGATCAGCTTTTTCATATTAGTTCCTTCCTTTCTGTACGGGCTGTTGATGCTTTGCCTTTTTCAGATGGCGGACCAGCAGCAACGCCAGCACGGCGGCCCCCGCCGCGCAGACGGCTAGTCCCAGCCAGAACAGCCACGAAAGCGTTTCCCCTTCCGCGATCTCCTTTTCCGGCGCTTCCGCCTGCGCGGGCGCGTCCGTTTCCTCCGGCGCGGGGGAAGCCGCAGGCGCGGGGGTCGGTTCGGCCGTGGGCAGGGCAGTGGACATCACGGGGGCGGCCGCGTATTCCCGCTCGGCCTTCCGGGCCTCCGCGGGAGCGGCCTCCATCGCTTCGGCGGCCATGTCCGCGCTTTCTTCTGCGCTTTCCGCGGCCCAGTCCATCATCGGCGCTTCCTCCCAGGCGATCTCCTCGCTCTCCTCCGCGTCCTCGTACAGCACGTTGGAAAGGCTCCCCGAAGCGAACAGCGCAAGCACCGTGCCGGCGTCGTTTTCCGCGGCCTTCTGCTGCGCCGCGGGCGCTTCGTTCACCGCGAGGGATTCGTTCGCCGCGGGAAATTCGTTCGCCGCGGGTGCTTCATCCGTCGTGGCGGCGGTCTGGGCAACGGCTGCCGGCGCCTTGGCGGAGCCGGCCGTGCGGTAAACCGTGGGCAGCCTGCCCCGGCTCATGGCCAAAGCGCCGCCGAAGATCATCACCAGCGCCGCGGCCGCGGCTATCCAGGATTGCCGGAAAGCGCGCGCCGGGCTGTGCTTGCTGTCCGCCGCTTCCGCCCGCACCGCTTCGCGCCAGGAAGCGGAAAATTCGTCGGGCACCTCCACTTCGTCCTCCATGGCGCGCAGATCCCGCCGCAGGGCCAGCAGCGATGCGCACTCGGCGCACTCCGCCGCGTGCCGCCGCATCTGCTCCGCCTGCTCCTTCGTCAGTTCTCCATCCAAAAAGGCATCGAGAAGATCAGAGAATTCTTTGCAGTTCATCATTTTCTCCTCCTCTCTCTGCATTAGACGGAACGGTCCGAAAAAAGTTCCGAAGATTTTCGCAAAATCAGCGCCAGTTTTTCTCTCGCCCGGCTGATCCGGCTTTTCACCGTGCCCAGGGACAATTCCAGGATCCCGGCGATCTCCTCATAGCTGCGGCCCTGCACGTCCCGGAGCACGATCATCCTGCGCATGTCCTCCGGCAGCAGCGCCATGCCCTCCCGGAGCAGGCGCATCCTTTCCTTCTGCTCCAGGCGGGCGTAAGCCCCCGGGCTTTCGTCCCGGATCTCAAATCCCTTGTCCTCCCGCATGGCGTCCAGGGATACGGCGTCCCGGCGCTTGCGCAGCTCGTCGGTGCACACGTTCATGGCGATCCGGGTGATCCAGGTGCCGAAGGCCGCGTCCCCCCGGAAGGAGGAAAAGGCCCGGAACGCCCGCAGCATGGTTTCCTGGGCGCAGTCCATGGCGTCCTCCCGGTTGCCCATCATGTGATAGCACGCGGCGTACACGCGCTTTTCCTCCCGGGCGGCCAGCGCCTCAAATTCCTCAGCGGGCTGTCTGCGTTTCAACAGCCTGATTTCCATGCTTGCTCTCCTTTCGGCAGGCGGCATCATTCAGACGGGATTGCCGCAAAAAAGTTCCCGATATCGGCCGGTTCGATGATTTTTGCCGCGGGAGCGACCGCTCCTGCGGCAGCAGATTTCGCCCATATTGTAGCAGGAAAAAGGACAATATGCAAGCGGCCCGCCGCCCTTGCGGCGCCGTGGGGAGAATGGTATAATCGAAAACAGGAGGGATGGCGCGTGGAGGAAGATTTGACCCGCCGAATTTCGGATCTGGCCAGCCGGGCCTGGGACCAGGGCGTTTATTGCTTCACCCATTTTCTGTCCCTGGCGGGCATTTCCGATTTTTACCGGGCGCTGCCCTCCCTGCCCCCGGCGCCCTGGCGGCTCTTCGGCGGGGCGGAGGGATGCGAAAGGCAGATGCTGCGCTTCGGGGATGAAGCGCTCTGCGGGTACGACGCGCCCTTCCCCATCGCGTGCCTGCGCATTTTGCCGCTGAATAAGAAGTTTTCCGAACCCCTCACCCATCGGGATTACCTGGGGGCGCTGATGGGGCTGGGGATCGAAAGGGAGCTGCTGGGGGATATCGCGGTGCGGGAGAAGGAAGCGTACCTGTTCTGCGAGGAGCGCATCGCGCCGTATATCCGGGAGCGCCTCGTCCAGGTCCGGCGCACGTCCGTTTCCTGCGCCGCTTCCGCGCCGCCGGAAGGCGCGCTGTACGAAACCCGGCCGATGAGCGTGCAGGTGTCCTCCCAGCGGCTGGACGCGCTGATCGCCCGGGTGTTCAGAATGAGCCGGGGCGACGCCCAGGCCCTCTTCCCCGCCGGGAAGGTGTTCGTTTCCGGCCGCCTGTGCGAAAGCCCCAGCCACGTGCCCAAGGCGGGCGATATCATCTCTGTCCGGGGCTTCGGGCGCTTCCGGTACCGGGGCATGGAAAGCCTGAGCAAAAAAGGAAAAGAGAATACCGCTGTGGAGCTGTTCGTCTGAGCCGGCGTCCCGCCGCCCCCGGCGCGCCGTCCTTGACACGCCGGGCCGTCATGCGGTATAATTTTATACAGTTTTCATACACTGTCTGAATACTGTTCCACGCCGGGACAGGAATGCGGAGGATAAAAAAATGATCGCTTGCAAAGTCTGCGGGAACACCCTACAAATGAACCAGGATCTGACCGGCGCCGTATGCGTATGCTGCGGGGTGTTTTATCCGATTTCCGTGCTGAGGCAGCTGCAGGACGGCGCTCCTGCCCAGCCCGGCCCGTATCAGCCCCAGCCCGGACCGTATCAGCCCCAGCCCGGCCCGTATCAGCCGGCCCCCTTCCAGCCAGCGCCCTATCCGCAGCAGCCCCAGCCCGGGCCCTATCCGCAGCGGCCTCAGCCCGGACCCTATCCGCAGCAGCCCCAGCCCGGGCCCTATCCACAGCGGCCCCAGCCCGGACCCTATCCGCAGCGGCCTCAGCCCGGACAGTATCCTCAGCAATCTCAGCCCGGACCCTATCCACAGCGGCCTATCCAGCCCGCTCCCGTTCAACCGTCACCGGCCCAGCCCGCCGGACCGCAGATGAAAAACGAGCAGTTCGGGCTTTCCCCCGCGGAATACAAAAAGTTCCCCCGGGTCTGCGGAGCCGGCCGCGAGGACCCGTACGCCCGCGCCGAGCGCAACCAATATTTCATGAAGTTTTACGAAAAGACCCGTCCCCAGTACGGACGGGAGGAATGGAAATCGTATTTTGAAGACATTTTCAAGCAGTACTTCCGTTCCTATACGCTGCGCAAGGACATTTCCGTTTCCGCGCTGACCTCCAGCTACGCCAATCCCCATGTCAAGGCGGATTTCGTCCTGTACGTCGGCATTCGCCCCTGCCTTGTGATCCTGCTCTCCTCCAGCCAGAAACGCGCGCGGCCGACGGTGTATCAGGCCCTGACGAAAGCCGGATACCGCACGCTGGTCTTCTACACGCCTCTTTCCAACCGCCGGGATTACGTGATCCAGCGGGTGAAGAAGGCCCTGAATCCCTGAACGCAAAGCAGGCGGGAAATGCGTGCCCCGCACGCGCCTGCGGCGGACAAAGCGTGAAGCCCCGGCGCATCCGCGCGGCTTTGCAGGCAGCCGCTTCCCGTGCAGTCCGGTCAAAACCGGTTGAATTCAACCGGTTCTTTAACGGTTTTCCCGCCTGCTTTGTGATATAGATCCGGAAGGGCGGCCCCCCCGGCAGCCCCCTTCCCGGGGCAGGAGCCGGGGCTTCGGGAAGCGCCTTTTCGCCGGCCTGCCGATGAAAGGGCTGCGGCCCTTTTATGCTGTCCCGGAGTTTTACGGAAGAAAAAGGGGGACGCCCATGCTGGAAATCCTGTCGGATCCGGAAAAGTGGCTCGCCTTTTTCCGGCAGAAAACCGAGGGGGGCCATCTGTACAAAACCGAGGAGGACGATCTTCGCCGCTTCATCGAAAACGGCGAATACCGCGCCGTGGCGGCGGATTTCCAGGCCGGCGCGCCCCTGCCGTACCCCCGGGCCGCGATCATCTGCAAGCACCACACCGGCAAAAAGCGCACGGTGTTTCTTTTCCCGCGGGAAGTGAATTACGCCCTGAAGCTCCTCGCCTGGGGACTGCGCCGGTACGACGGCGTTTTCTCCCCCCGGCTTTTTTCTTTCCGCCGCGGAACGGACGTGCATCAGGCCATCCGCAGCCTGCTTCAGGTGCGGGGACTCGGGGACATGTACGCCTACAAAGCGGACATCCATGATTATTTCAATTCCGTGGACGTGGAAAAGCTGCTGCCCATGCTGCGGCAGATCCTGAAGGACGACGCGCCGCTGTACGGCTTCCTGGCCGGCATGCTGCGCTGCCCCTACGCGCTGCAGGACGGTCAGCCCGTGCGCATGCGCAAGGGCATCATGGCCGGCATGCCCCTGTCCGCCTTTCTGGCGAACGTCTATCTGATGCCCCTGGACAGCGCCATGGAGGCGTCGGGGCTGGTTTACGCGCGGTATTCGGACGACATCATCATCTTCGCGCCCGAAGAAGCGGCGCTGGAGGACGGCATCCGGCGCATCCATGCGATCCTGAAGGAGCGCGGATTGGAAATCAATCCGGACAAGGAGGCCCGCATCCGCCCCCGCGAACCCTGGACCTTTCTGGGCTTTACCTGCAGCGGCGGGAAAGTGGACGTGGCGGAGGCTTCCGTGCGCAAGCTGAAAGCCAAAATGCGGCGAAAGACCCGGGCCCTGATGCGCTGGCGCATCCGGAACAATAAGGACGGCGGCAAGGCCGCCCGCGCCTTCATCCGCCGGTTCAATCAGAAGCTGTACGGCAGCCCCCGGCGGGGAGAGCTGACCTGGGCGCGGTGGTATTTCCCCTTGCTGAACACCGACCGCAGCCTGCGCGCCCTGGACCATTACATGCAGGACTGCATCCGTTACCTGGCCACGGGCACCCGCGGGAAGCAGCGGTTTTCCCTGCGCTATGAAACCATGAAGCAATGGGGCTACCGGCCCCTGGTACACGCCTATTATACCGGGCTCGCCGGTCCGTCGGCGGAGGAACCCCCTCCCCCGCCTGCGGACGGCAGCGCGTAGGAGACAGACGGAAACGCTCAGGACACCGACAAAGCCGACTTCCTGAGCGTTTTCATTTCGTTCGGTTCAGCGCATTATTCCCTTTCCCGCGCCTCCCGGCCGTTTTCATCAGGCTGACCGTTCAATATCAGCCAGTCCAGCGTCTCCCGGGAAAGGAAAGGCGCCAGCTTGAAAGCCAGGCTCCGCCTGGCGTGGAGCAGCTTCTTCACCATCCGATCCAGGCACGCTTTCGATACGAAGGGCGCCAGGTCGCAGATATGGCTCTCGTCCGCCTGCTCCAGGCAGCGCTCGGCCAGCCGGTCCAGGGTGTCCCGGCTCGCAAAGGGAGCCAGCTCCAGGATCTGCTCCCAGCTCAGCGCCGGCACTTCCGGCGTATCCGGCGCGGGCGGCGTTTCCGGGGCCGGCGGCGTTTCCGGAATTGGCGGCGTTTCCGGGACCAGCGGGGCCGGCGGCACGGCGGGCAGGGCCGCTTCCTCCTCCGCGTCCAGGCTGATCCTGCCCGTCAGGATCTCTTCCATGGATACGCCGTAATAGCTGCTCAGGAACAGCAGCATCTGCACGTCCGGCAGCGCCGCGCCGTTTTCCCATTTGCTCACCGCCTGGTGGGTCACATTGCACAGTTCCGCCAGGCCCTGCTGGCTCAGTCCTTTCTGCAGCCGCAGCAGCATCAGGTTCCGTCCCGCCTGTTGATTGTCGATCATATTTTTCGCTCCTTCCCATATGATGGCACCGGCCGGGCGCATATTCAGCATAGGGGTTTTTTTCGATTCCGGCAAGAAACCGTTGGTTGAATGCCCGGATTGCAACCGGCGGTTGCAAAGCGGACCCTCTTCGGGGAGGAATATGGGGAAGGGGCGCTTCCTTGCCCCGCAAAAAAGCGCCCCTCTCCCCGATGAAAGCGATCCTAATTATCGTTGTCCTCCCGGAATTTGAACAGCTTGCGCTTCACCCGCTGCAAAGCGTTGTCGATGGATTTCACGTGGCGGCCCAGCAGCTCCGCGATCTCCTGATAGCTTTTGCCGTCCATGAACGCCTCCAGCACCCGGCGCTCCAGATCGGAAAGCACCTCGGAGATCTGGGTCTGGATGCGGCTTAAGTCCTCCTGGCTGATGTAGAGGTCCTCCGGGTTGGTGACCCGGCCCTCGATCACGTCCATCAGCGTGCGGTCCGATTCCTCGTCGTAGAGGGGCTTATTCAGGGAAACGTAGCTGTTCAGGGGCACGTGCTTCTGCCGGGTGGCCGCCTTGATGGCGGTGATGATCTGGCGCTTGACGCACAGCTCCGCAAAGGAGCGGAAGGAGGCCAGGCGCTCGGGCTGGAAATCCCGGATGGCCTTGTACAGCCCGATCATGCCCTCCTGCACGATGTCCTCGTGGTCCGCGCCGATGAGGAAATAGCTGCGGGCCTTCGACCGCACGAAATTCTTGTATTTGTTCAGCAAATAAGCCAGGGCCTGGCCGTCCCCCTGCTGGGCCAGGGCGGCCACGTCCTCGTCCGTCATGGGCACGTACTGATCAAATTCCCTGTCTTCATCCATCATGGGTTCATCCGCCATGGCGCGCCTCCCGGGAAAAATAGATTCAACCGCGGCCCGTCATCGCCGCATAGAGCAGGATCCCCGCGGCCACCGACGCGTTCAGGGATCCCACGCCCCCCTTCATGGGAAGGGAAACCTTGTAATCGCTGTTTTCCAGCACCAGGCGGCTGACGCCCTCGCCCTCGGCCCCCACAATCAGCGCCATGGGACCGGAGAAATCCACCGTGCGGTAGTCCTGGCCCTCCATGTCCGCGGCGTAGAGCCACACGCCCTTTTCCTTGAGCATTTCCAGCGTCCGGTTCAGGTTGGTCACCCGGGCTACCTTCACGGTTTCGACGGCCCCGGCGCTGGCCTTCACGGCGGAGGGGGTGAGCCCCGCGGCCCGGCGCTCCGGCACGATGACCCCGTGGGCGCCCACGCAGGCGGCGGTGCGGATCACGGCCCCCAGGTTCTGGGGATCGGTGACCCCGTCCAGGATCACCAGGAAGGGAGGCTCGCCCTTTTCCTCAGCGTCGCGGAGCATGTCCTCCACGTCGTAATACCGGTAGGCGGAGACGAAGGCCAGCATGCCCTGATGGTTCCGGGTGATCTCGTCCAGGCGGCTGCGTTCCACCGTCTGGATGGGGATATGCCGTTCCCGGGCCATCGCTACGATTTCCCGGGCCGTGCCGCTCAGATCGCCCTTCGCCACCAGCAGCTTTTCAATGTCCCGGCCGGACTTGATGGCCTCCCGGATGGGATTGCGGCCGGACAGCAGGTTTTCGGGGGGCAGGAATTCCTCCCGCGGCGCTTCGGCGCGGGGCGCGGCTTTCCTTTCCGCCGGCTTTTCCTGCCGGGGCGCGGGGCGTTTGGGCGCGGGACGCTCGGCCTGCTCCCTGGGGACGGGGGGCTTTTCCCCCCGGAAGGCGGGCTTGCCGCCGGGCCGGCGGGCATCGGCGCGCTGGTTTTCCCGGCGCTGCTCGTCCGCTTTCGCGGTGCTGCGGCGGTAGCGGGCGCCTTCCTCTTCCCATTTGCTCTCGGCCCGCAGGTGATCCTTCCTCGTCATTTTCTTTTTCGTCAGATCCTTATAGAATGCCATTTCAGCTTTCCTCGTTTCTGTATTTTACCGATCCCTCCGCCCGGCGGGCGCTTCATCCACCACAGCGATGGAAACCGTATAGGAGCTTTGGGCAAAATACCGGTCCGCGCGGCTGCCCCGCACCACGATGATCGCCGGGTCCGCGTCCTGGCCGTCAAAGGCGTAATCCCCAAACACCATCACGCTGGGGGGAACGAACAGGGAAAGATTGTAGCAGCCCTGGAACGCGAAGGGCTGGATGATCGTCACCGTGTCCGGCAGGTCGATGGTTTTCAGCGATTCGCACACATAGAACGTATAATCCCGGATCACCGCGATCCCCTCGGGAACGGTGATGGCGGAAAGGCTGCTGCAGTAGCTGAACGCACGTCTCCCGATATCCGTCATGCGCTCGGGCATCGTGATGGAGGCAAGGTTCATGCATTCGGTGAACGCATACGGCCCGATCACCGTCACGCTGTCCGGCAGCACCAGGGAAGTCAGCGATTCGCAGCTGGAGAACGCCCCCTCTCCAATGAATTGGAGGCCTTCCGGGAGCGTCACGGAGGACAGGGCCATGCAGTAGCTGAACATGCTTTTCCCCACGGCGGGGACCCCCGGCTCCAACACGACGGAGGAAAGGGAAAAGCACAGCGAAAAGGCGGAATCGCCGATCTGCTTCACGCTGCCCGGGATCGTCACGGCGGTCAGGAGCGGGCAGGCATGGAACGCCTGTTTCCCGATCGCGGCCACGCCGTCCTCAAGCTCCACCGCGGCCAGATCCTGGCAGTTTGCGAAAGCGCCCCACCCGATCTCCTTCACGCTGCCCGGGACCGTCACGGCGGTGAGCCCGTCACGGCCAAAGAAAGCAAACATCCCGATGGCGGAAACGGGATGGCCTTCCAGTTCCGCGGGCACGGCCACTTCCCCGCCCTCGCCCCTGTAGGCGGTGATTTCCGCGGCGCCGTCCTCCCGCAGGGCGTATTCGTAATCCCCGCAGCGCAGGGCCGCCGCTTCTTCCTCCGCTCCGGCGCAGCAGCCGCACAGCAGCATCGCCGCGCACAGCACCAGGCTCAGCGCCTTTCTCATCCTCTTCCTCCTTACGCGCATCCGGGCGCGGCAAGCCGGTCACAGGGCTTTGAACATTTCCCGCATTTCCATCGCTTTTCCGCAGGATTTCGCGCCCTCCGGGCAGGGGCCGCCGACGCAGCCGGGGCCCGCGTTTTCAAAAATCACCGGGGCGATCTGCTTGCACAGCCGCAGCATTTCCACCGCCATGTTCCGGATCTCCCACTGGGCGCGGCTGCAGCAGCGCAGGGAGAAAAAGTGCAGCAGCTCCCGGGCGTTCATGGTCATCGTGATGTGGGTTTCGCAGGCGTTGGGCAGCACGAACCGGGCGTCCTCGTTGCTGCCCTCGCCGCCGCCCAGCTTTTCCTGCCATTCCACATACCAGCGCTGCATTTCGTCCATCTGCCGGGCGAATTCCTTTTCCGCCGCTTCCCCCAGGGCCTTGATCCGGGGCGGCACGATATAGCCGAAGCCTTTGTCCAGGGAAACGTACCGCTGGCTCTGCACCGAAAAGCTGGCGATACGGTGCCGCGTCACCTGGGCCAGCAGCGCCCGGCTGACGCCGGAAACGCCGAAGGTGAAGCTGGCGTGCTCCAGCACCGAAAGATGGCCGGAGGCCACGATCCGGCGCAGGAAAGCCGCCTGGTCCTTTTCCTCCACCAGCGCCCGGAGCTCTTCGTATTCCAGGGCGGAATAGCAGGTCCGGGCCGCCAGGGCGCAGGTCTTTTCCGGGTCCGGCGTGTGGGAAAGGAGGGTCACTTGCAGTTTTGCTTCAGGCATTGTCATTTTCCTCCGATTGCAGGTATTCGGCCAGGATGCGCAGCCTATCCGTCCGCCCGGTGAGATACAGATAGCCCAGCAGCGCCTCCAGCCCCGTGGCCCCGGCGTACTCGCCGACGCTGGCGGACCTGGGCCCGGCGTGGTGCGGATGGGCGTTGCGCCCCCGCCGGAACACGTCCGATTCCTCTTCCGTCAGCAGCGGCGCGATCCTCTGGGCCTCCCGGGCCTGGGATACGGCGCTCACCGCCCGGTTCGCGGCGGCGTGCATGTCCCGCACAGGCAGATTTTTTTCCATTAAACATGTGCGCACCAGCAGGGCGTGCACGCTGTCCCCCACATAGGCCAGCTGCAGGGGAGAGAGCAGCCGCGCCTGCTCCGGCGCCATCGCCGGCTCGGCGGTCAGAAGCGCCCTCATTTCAGCGCCGTCTTGCTGTAGGCGGAGGGGCTCATGCCCACGATGTTCTTGAAGGTCTTGCTGAAGTGGTAGGGGTCGTTCATGCCCACCTCGATGCCCGCCTGGCGCACGGTGTAGCCCTCCTTGAGGAGCACCTTGGCCCGCTCCATTTTGCAGAAAAGCTGGTAGCTCTGGGGCGGCATGCCCACTTCGGCCACGAACCGCTTGCGGAACGTCTCCACCGGCATGCGGCTCAGGGCCGCCATGTCGCTCAGGGAGAAGCTGTCCCGGTACTGGTTCTTGCGCATGGCGTCCACCACCTTGGCGATCTCGTGGGAGAGCACCGCGTCCATAGCCACCGGCTGGCCGGAATGGGAGGCCAGCATGGCCCACAGCAGCTGCTGAAGCTGAGCGCTGGACGCATCCTGCGCCGCCGCCACCCGCACCGTAGCCTGCACGATGTGCTTGGCCAGGTTCAGCTGGCTGGGCAGCGCCCCCTGCTTCATGATCCGGTGGGGCAGCGCGCCCATCCGCTGCAGAAACGCGCCGCTGAGGGTGCCGCCCACCATGATCCACAGCACCCGGGCTTCCTGGCTCACGTCCAATACCACGTCCGCCGTGGCGGGGGGCAGCATGCAGCATTCGCCGGAGCGCAGCATCATGGGCGTTTCCGGGTTTTCCAGCGTCAGGCTGCCGCTTTCCAGCGCCAGCCACAGCCAGTGATCCACCGTCTTGAGGGCCTGCGGGCCGTTCTGCAACATGGCCGAACCGCTGGCCGCGATATATACGCCGCTGGCGCCGGCCAGGGCATCCGGGGTGTGCGCCCCTTCCACCAGCACCGCGGGCATGTCCGTCTGATCCGGTTTCGTCTGAAACAGCAATGATTCCGCCATGATTCTCTCCTCCGTTTCCTGTGTACGCCCCTATTTTACATCCCAAATCTTACATTGTCAATACGGGTGACCACATGGAACAAATTATTCCCGGAGGTTTTCCGCACTGGACGGAAAAATTTTCAAACCCGCGGGACAAAACCGGGCCCCGCGGCGTCTAATTATATGGAATAAGGTTTTTCCAATCCATTCCAAGAAAGGAAGCGTATCCCCCATGACCCGACTGAACCACTTTTTGATCCTGCTGGCGGCGGCCGTTCTCCTGCTGCCCGCCGGCATCGCCCTGGCGGAGGACAGGCCCCTCTCCGTCTCCTTTTCCGGGCCGGTGACCCTTTTCCCGGGGCAGCAGGCCCAGGCCGTCACCGTGGCCAATGCCTCCGGCGACGTGGTGTATTCCATCACCGACATGCAGAAAAAAACCGTGGTGTATACCCAGCAGCTCTCCGGCGTCCAGGCGGGCCAAAGCCTGGCCTGGCCCATCCCCGCGGACGCCGCCGGGCTGGACGCCGCCCACCCCGTCAAGCAGATGCGCCTTTCCTTCGTAATGAACGGAAAGGCCTGCGCCCTCGACCTGTATTTTTCCCTGGAAAATGGCAAGGGCCCCGGCATCGTGATCGAGCGGGGCGCCTGGTACCACAACAACACCGCCTGCGCCTTCGGCCCCGCCTTCCGGGACGTGAAGCCGGGGCTTACGGACAAATGGTACACCTTCGCCCCCGTGGATCTGACCGTCCAGGGCCGGCAGGAATTTGAGTACGTCGCCTCCAGCCTGTACGTCATCGGAACGGTCTATGTGGATGTGAACGGCGACAGCGTTACCGTAACGTACCGGAATTTTTACGACGGGAAAGGCGGCCGCACCGAAACGAAGGAGGAGTTTTTCACCTTCTTTCCGGATCTGGGCGCCGTTTCCCAGGTAGAGCTCGAAATGCTGCAGGGCCAGGCGCGGGCTTTCGGCGTGCCCCTGAGCATTGAAAACGATCTGAACGGGGACACCCAGGTGCTCCTGTACGTGCGCAACCGGGTCACCTACTGCAATTACGTCACCTCCACCCGCCAGCTCACCCGCTACTGGCCCAATCTGCCGGAAAGAAAGGCCCTGCGGGAAAAAATGCTGGGGCTGATGGACCCGTAAGGCCGATTGACACGCGGCGGCAAAGCCGGTACAATGAACGGGCGGAAGCAGTTTCCGCCCGTTTTTTACCGCAAAGGAGGAAGCAGCCGTGCCCACGGTCCGCCATACCGTCAGCGCCGCGGAAGCGGGCCGCACGGTGAGATCCCTGGCCCTGAAGGAAATGGGGCTGTCCCGCGGCCTGTTTTCCAGCCTGAAATTCCTCGGCGGCATCACCCTGGACGGCGCGCCGGTCCACGCGGACGTCCGCCCCGGCCCCGGCCAGGTGCTCTGCGCCCAATGGGAGGAAACGGGGGGCGGATACGTCCCCGCCCCGGCGGAGGCGGATTTTGCCATCGCCTATCAGGACGAAGCCTTTTTCGTGCTGGACAAGCCCGCGCCGCTGCCCACTCTGTCCTCCCCCCGGCAGGGCGGCGCCTCCCTGGAAAGCGCGCTGTACGCCCGCCTGGGCTGCCCCGAAAACTATCTGTTCCGCCCGGTGAACCGGCTGGACAAGGGCACCAGCGGGCTTCTTGCCGCGGCCCGGGACCGCAACGCCCAGCAGCGGCTGCAGAGGCTTCTGCACACGGAGGATTTCGTGCGGGAATACCTGGCCGTCTGCCGCGGCCGTCCGCCCCGGGACGCAGGCACGGTGGATCTGCCCATCGCCGAGGGCGCCGGCGTCCGGCGGGAGATCCGCCCCGACGGCAGGCGGGCCGTGACCCGCTACCGCCTGGAAACGGAGAAAAACGGCCTGTGCCTGCTGCGTCTCCGGCTGGAAACGGGGCGCACCCATCAGATCCGGGTGCACATGGCGGCCCTGGGCTGCCCCGTGCTGGGGGATTACCTCTACGGCGAAAAGGACCCGCGCCTGCCCGGGCGGTTTGCCCTGCATTCCTGCCGCCTCGCCTTCACCCATCCGTTTACCGGCCGGAAGATCGATTTATGCTCCCCCCTGCCCCGCGCCCTGGGCGCTCTGCTTGCGGAAAACAAATAAAAACGGCGGCGCAGCCCCGGTCCGTCCGTCCGCTGCGCTGCCGTTATTTTTTTGATTATTTACGCCGCCGCTTTTGCGGAGGGCTTTTTTGCTTTGCCCGTCAGGCGCATCAGCCGCTGCCTGTGCTTGGCCCGGCGCTCCAGCCTTTCGCCCAGATCCCGGGAGCCCACGCCGTAAACCAGATACAGGATCAGGCCGCTGACGATCATGATGAACACCGTGGAGGCGCACTGGCGGCCCGCGGCGTTGTAATCGTTCTGCAATTCCGGCGTGGACATGCTCTCAATGACCCGGGCATAGGTAACGGCGCTGGGATTGAAGAACGTGGCGCCCATATCGTATTCGGTGAACAGCGAATTGAAATTCAGCGCGAACACGGCCAGCACGCTGGGGAGGATAATGGGCAATTTGATCTTCAGCAGCGTCCTGAACCCGGACGCCCCCAGGTTCCGGGCCGCGTCCTCCAGCTCCTCGTCGATGGCGTAGAACGCCGCCTTGATCATGCGCAGGGCGAAGGGCAGCTTCACCACCGTATAGGCGATGATCAGCAGCAGACGCACGTTTTCCCCTGTGTACAGATTCTGATTGAACACATACCAGATATTCTCGCTGTTAAAGAATATTCGGTAGCTGTAACATATCAGGATGGTTGGCAGCAGCCATGGGAACAGCAGGCATGCCTCCACGATCACCGCCCGTTTTTTGTTTTTCTGCTTGAAGATATAGTTCACCGCCGCCACCACGATCACGCAGGCCAGCGCCGCGGCGGAGGCCGCCAGGAGGAAGCTCAGGCGGATGCCTTCTCCTGTTTTGGGATTGGTAAACACGCCGGTGACGACGTTTTCCTTGATCTTCGGCTTTTTCCCTTCCCGGGGGATCTCCACGTCCTCGGAGCCGAAATAGTTGATGGTCGTGATCGCCTCCACGCTGGGCTTCTTGGTATTGACCGCCCCGTAATTCTGAAAGGAGAACAGAACGATCATCACCACGGGCAGCATGTAGATCACGAACAGCAGATAAGCGTAGATATGGGCCAGCACGTTGCCCACGGGGTTCTGGATCTTCTGCTTCACCAGCTTCGCCTTGGTCTTGCTGACGGACAGATAATGGCCCTTTCGTTCATAGTGGTTCAGGGTGGTCAGCAGGATAACGGTGAACAGGGCCAAGATGATGCTCATCAAAGCGGCCTGGGCCTGGGGAAAGTCGATATCTCCTCTCGTTTTTCCCGCCAGCTCCACGATCTGGGGATTGATGGAATTGTAGCCCAGCAGCTTGGGCGCGCTCATGGCGCACAGGCCGGTAATGAAGGTCATGACCGTCAGGGAAAACAGCGTGGGCAGCAGCGTGGGCATGACCACCTTCATCAGCACCCGGAAGGGATGCGCCCCCAGGTTCCGGGCCGCCTCCACGGTGTTGTAGTCGATGCTCCGGATGGCGTTGCGCAGGAAGAGGGCGTGGTTGGAGGTGCAGGCGAAGGTCATGGTGCCCAGCACCGAATAGAAGCCGCTGAAACATTTTTTGTCCACCTGCCGAAACAGCCCCTGCAGCCACTGGGTCACTATGCCGTCCCGGCCGTACAGGAACAGATAGCCGGTCACCAGCGCCATGCCGGAATAGATCAGGGTGGTCATATAGCCCAGACGCAGGATCTTGGCGCCCTTGATGTCAAAATACTCCGTCAGCAGCACGATGCTGATGCCCACCACGTTCACCGTGATCACCAGCGCCACGGCCAGGATCACGGAATTGAGGATGAAGGAGGGCATGGTGCCGCTGAAGAAATAGTTGATGACGCGGAACGGTTCCACCTCTCCCGTGACGGGGTTCTTTTCCCGGAACACGGAAAGCAGCGTATTCAGGCAGGGAACCACCATAAAGCCCAGGAACAGATAGGCGAAAAGCACCCCGCCGAATACCTTGTACAGCAGCGAAGCGTTCAGCCAGCCGGGTTTTCCGGGGCCGGGCAATACGCGTTTCTCCATTTTTGCCACCTCACTCCTGCGCTTCGTAGGACATGATGTCCATGGGGTGGATGCCCACCGTCACGGAATCCCCCACCTCATAGATATTGATGCCGTCATTCTTTTCGATCACCTTGACGGTCTGGCCCGCCGCCTGGATGTAATACTTGATGTACAGGCCGTAATACTCCCGGCTTTCGATGACGCCGGGCAGCTGCAGGGTGCCCTCGTCGCCGGGGCGGTTCACCCGCACCCGCTCCAGCCGGATGAAATGGTGCTTCTCCGCCGGCAGGCCCATTTTTCCCACGATCTCCTCCCCCAGGCGGTTGATATCGCCGATGAAGTTGGCCACGAATTCCGTCCGGGAATGGTTGTACACCTCGTTGGGGGTGCCGATCTGCTCGATGTAGCCCTTGTTGAACACGGCGATCCGGTCGGACAGCGTCAGCGCCTCTTCCTGATCGTGGGTGACGTAGATGGTGGTGATGCCGAATTCCCGCTGCATTTTCTTGAGTTCGTTGCGCAGCTGCACCCGCAGCTTGGCGTCCAGGTTGGACAGCGGCTCGTCCATGCAGATGATGGCCGGCTCCGTCACCAGGGCGCGGGCGATGGCCACGCGCTGCTGCTGGCCGCCGGAAAGCTGGCTGACGGCCTTTTTCAGCTGCTCGTCCGTCAGGTCCACTTTCTTGGCGATGGCCTGCACCTTCTGGGCGATCTCCGGCTTCTTCATCTTTTTGATCTTCAGGCCGAAGGCGATATTGTCGTACACCGTCATGGTGGGGAACAGCGCGTAACTTTGGAATACGATGCCGATATTGCGCTTTTCGATGGGCACGTGGGTGATGTCCCGGCCCTGCATGTTCACCGTGCCGGCCGCCGGATCGATAAAGCCGGTGATGGTGCGCAGCGTTGTGGTCTTCCCGCAGCCGGACGGCCCCAGGAAGGTGAAGAATTCGCCCTCGTTCACCTCCACGCTGATCTTGTGCAGCGCCTCGAATTCCCCGAATCTTACGATGATATCGTCCAGACGAATCATAAACGGCATCCGCTCCTTCTTGTGTGGATCATGGACAGGGCCGCGCCCTCCTGCGGACGGGGCCCTGATAAAAACGGGCGAGCCCGGGGAAGGGCCCGCCCACCGACGATGCGCCGGTTCGCTCTGTTACTGGGCCTGGGTCAGGGTCGCCCAATCCAGGTTGTCCCAATCGGGCTCCGCGGGGGCGGAGGAATTGTCCGGCCAGTAGAAGCCCAGGTTGGTCAGGATGTTGGTCCATTCCTTGGAATGCGCGCCCACGTAATCGGCGTAGCTCATGCCCGCGCCTTCCACTTCGGTCAGGGAGCAATTCTTGATGGCGTAGATGGCGGGCACTTCATCGTACAGCTCGGCCGCGGCGTCCGCGTTGCAGGGATAGCTGTCGAATTCTTCGCCCCAGGCAGCCTGCACTTCGGCGCTGCCGAACCAGTCGGCAAAGGCCTTGACGATCTCGGTCTGCTCTTCGGTGCGGCCTTCCTTCTCCACGATGCCGATGTATTCGGCGATGTAGTAGGTGCCGTCGTCAATTTCCACCAGCGCCCAGTTCTGGGGGGTCAGCGTGCCCTTCAGGGGATTCTCAAATTTGCCGGATACCGCTGCATCCTCGATCTGGCCATACAGAGAAGAGGAATAGAACGTGGATACCTGCACTTCGCCCTTCATCAGGGGATCCAGGCCGTACTTATCGCCGGTGAAATCGCCGTTGGCGCAGTAGTTCCACAGCGTCTTCCAGCCTTCGATGGAAATGCCGCCCGCGGGAGAGACGGGATCGGTGAAGGCGTAGAGCATGGCGTTGTTGATGTTCATGTTGGTGGTGCCGGTCACCTTGCCCTGGCGGTACCACTTATAGCCGCTGTTCACCAGGTCGGCCCAGTGGGCGAAATGCAGCGCTTCGCCGTTGGTGCCCAGCTCGTCCGTGCGGTACAGCATCAGGATGTTCTGGATCACCAGGCCGTAGGCCTTGCCGTCGAATTTGTAATCGCCCACTTTGTCCGCCCAGGAGGGGGTCCAGTCGATAATCTTCAGGTTCTCGTACACGCCGCCCAGCAGCTGGCCCCAGCGCACTTCGTTCAGGCCGAAGATCAGGTCGGCGTCCTTGTTTTCATTGGCGGCCTGCACAGCCTGAGCGTCGCCGGAAATGACGCTGTTGTCGTCGATCTTGATGGTGAAGCCCGCTTCCTTGGCCTTTTCGATCAGCCAGGTGATGCGCTCGGAAGAATTGGAGTTGGAGTAGATACGGATCACGTAATCCTCGGCGGACGCGGTGATCGTGCACAGCGACAGCATCATGGCCAGCGCCAGTGCGAGGGCAACAAATTTCTTCATGGAAAAAACGCCTCCTTATTGTATTGGGTCCCTGTTTGTACGAATCATATCACATTTTTCCCGTTTCGTAAAGGGTTTTTCGGAAAATAAGCAAAAAAACCTGTCTCCTTCCAATTTATAGAATCACAGGGATCTCCCGGCATAGCGTCATGCCCGACGCGGTCACGGCGCAGTCGTACGCCAGGATCCGCACCCCCGCGTCCCGGGCCTGACGGAGCGCCCGGGCGAAGGCCGGGTCGGTGCGGGCGTTGGGCAGGAACCGGCGGGGGCCCTGCATCTGGATCACGAACAGCACCGCCGCCCCCAGCCCCGCCTCCGCGCAGCGCGTCAGCTCCCGCAGGTGCTTTTCGCCCCGTGCCGTGGGCGCGTCCGGGAACAGGGCGTCGCCGTTTTCCTCCAGCGTCACGCCCTTGACCTCCAGATAGGTTTTCTTTTCTCCCTGCTCCAGATAAAAATCCAGCCTGGAGCCGCCCAGCGGCGCTTCGGGCTTCGTCCGCGTCAAGCCCGGGAACAGCCATGGCAGCGCCTCCCCGGCGGCCCGGTTGGGGGCCTGGCTGTCCATATTGATCAGCAGCGCGCCCTTGCGCACCGCCACCAGATCGCACCGCGTTTTCCGCGCCGGATTCTCCGACACGGAAAGGTACACCGGCGCGCCGGGGAGGAGCAGCTCCCGGCACCGCCCGGTGTTCTTCACGTGGCAGATTTCCTCCCCTTCTTCCGTCCGCACCCGGGCGATGAAGCGGTTGGGCCGCTCCAGAAAAACGCCCGGGATCACCCGATCGTACAGCTTCATCCGTGCCTCCGCATGTCTTATTCGCTCCCTTCAAAGGGGCGTTCGCTCTCCCGGCGATCCCTTTTTCTTTTCCCTCTGCCGGTCTAAAAACCCTGCCGGGGCCGGAAAAACCGGATATTTAAGAAGAAAATATTTCACTTTTTACAAAATAAATTAAAAATTATTAAAAAACGTATTGATTTTTTAATAATTTTGTAATATAATGGTCCTGAATCCATAGAAAGGACGGGTGAAACGCATGCGTCATTCGCTCAAACATGCGTCGGCACTGCTGTTGGCGGTTCTTCTTTGCGTCAGCCTGATACCGACGGCGCTGGGAGAAAACTACACCGGCACAGTCAATGAAGACAAGGTGTTTTTCCGTACGCAGCCGAATACGGACTGCGTATACTACTGCCAGCTGGCCAAGGGCACCAAGGTCAAAGTGACGGGCACCAGCGGCAATTTCTATAAAGTCACCTACGACGGGTGCGCCGGCTATGTGATGCAGAAATTCGTCACCCTGTCCGACAGCGCGAAGAACGCCCTGGGCACCGCCAAGAGCAGCAGCACCTACGCCTCCGCCACCAGCATTTCCCAGCTGGGCGGCCCGCCGGATTATACCCAGCAGGGCTCCAGCGGCAAAAACGTGGAAAAGCTGCAGCAGGCCCTGAAAATCAAGGGCTACTATAAGGGCACCGTGGACGGCAAATTCGGCCAGAACACCGAAAACGCGGTGAAGGCCTACCAGAAGGCCGTGGGCGTCCCCCAGACCGGCAAGGCGGATTACGCCACCATCCTGAAGCTGTTCGGCAGCGTGCAGAGCACTTCCGTGGCCAACGATCCCAAAATGAACGGCATCACCCGTATTTCCGAAATCGCCGTTCCGGCCACCACCCAGCCCGGCAGCAGCGGAAAGAACGTGGTGGCCCTGCAGCAGGCGCTGAAGATCAAAGGCTTCTTCAAAGCGCCCATCGACGGCAAATACGGCGACACCACCAAGGAAGCCGTGCTGGCGTTTCAGAAATCCCGGGGCCTGTATCAGGACGGCATCGCGGGCAACAACACCATCAAGGCGCTCTTTGGCAAGAACGCCTCCAACTACACCTTCACCACCGAACGGCTGGATTGGTTCAACGGCGGCAGCAGCGTGTTCGGCGGCAGCTGCATCTACACCGTCAAGGACATCTACACCGGCAAGACCTTCCGCTGCCAGCGCCGCTTCGGCAGCAACCACCTGGACAGCGAGCCCCTGACCGCCGAGGATACCGCCACGCTGAAATCCATCTACGGCGGGGAATGGAGCTGGAACCGCCGGCCCATCCTGGTCAAATACAACGGTCACGTGTACGCCGCCTCCATGAACGGCATGCCCCACGGCACCTGCACCATCACCAACAACAATTTCGACGGCCACTTCTGCATCCATTTCTACAACAGCAAGACCCACGAGACCAAGCGGGTGGACGAAGCGCATCAGCACTGCGTTTCCGTGGCCATGAACAACGTGTGGTAAATTTCATAATACTTTTCAGCGGGGGCAAAATATCCCCGCTTTCTTTGTATTTTCCCCGTTTTCATGGGATCGCGGTTGCTTTCCCCGTTGACGCGGGCTTCCCCCCTGTGTTAAGATGAAGTCACCCCTACAGGAAAAGGCAACGGCTTTCTGTCCCCCGCCGGAGCAACCGACAAGGAGGAAATCAAGGATGAAAAAGTACCTGCCCATCATCGTGGCGGCCGCGCTGATCGTGGCCGGCGTGATCGTATTCCTGCTCATTCCCAAGACCCCGTCCTCCCAGGGGGACATGCTGGCCCGGATCCAGGCGAAAGGCAAGCTGACCATCGCCACGGAAGGCGACTGGCCGCCCTGGACCTACCACGGCGATGACAACGCCCTCACCGGCTTTGACGTGGAGATCGGCGGCCTGATCGCCAAGGGCCTGGGCGTGGAGCCCGATTATCAGGAGGCCGCGTGGGATTCCCTGCTGGCCGGGCTGGAATCCGGCCGGTTCGACATCGTGTGCAACGGCGTGGACTACACGGCAGACCGGGCGGAAAAGTACGCCTTCTCCGATCCTTATGTGTACACGGAAATCGTGCTGGTGGTGGCGAAAGACAACGAGGACATTCATTCCATCACGGATCTGAAGGGCAAAACCACCTCCAATTCCCCCAATTCCACCTACGCCCAGCGGGCGCTGGACGCCGGGGCCACCGTGGAATACGCCGACACCCTGGCCCAGACCCTGCGGCTGGTGGAGCAGGGCCGGGTGCAGGCCAGCATCAATTCCAAGGGCTCCGTGGACGAATACCTGGAAAACAATCCGAACGCCAACCTCAAGGTGGTGCTCACCATCCCCGGCGATCCGGTATGCTTCCCCATGGTGAAGGGCGCGGATACCGATACCCTGGTCGCGGAGGTCAACCGCATCCTTTCCGAGCTCCGGGCGGACGGCACCCTAGCCGGGATTTCGCAGAAATACTTCGGGGCGGACATGACGAAAGCGAAATGATTTCCCTTGACAAGCCCCGGTAGCATGCTCTATATTCAGCCATGGAGGCTTTCCCTCCATGGCTTTTTATTCTCTCGGAAGGGAACGTGGCGATAGCATGGGCAACGAACACTGGCAAATGCTGACCGAAAGCTTCCCGCAGCTATTGGAATACGGGATCAAAGTAACCATCCCCCTGTCCATCCTGTCCTTTGCGCTGGGGCTGGCCGTGGCGGTGACGGTGGCGCTGATCCAGTACGCCAACGTTCGGTTTTTGCGTCAGCTGTGCCGTTTTTATATCTGGATCACCCGGGGAACGCCCCTGCTGGTGCAGCTGTTCATCGTGTTTTACGGCCTGCCGGACATCGGGATCAAGCTGAGCAATTACCTGTCGGCCTTCCTGGTGCTGGGCTTCAACGAAGGCGCTTACATGGCCGAAACCATGCGCGGCGCCCTGGAAAGCGTGCCCCGGGGGCAGATGGAGGCCGGGTACTGCGCGGGGATGAATTACGTGCAGATCATGGGCCACGTGGTGCTGCCCCAGGCCTTCCGCACCGCCTTCCCCGCCCTGGGCAATTCCCTGATTGCCATGGTGAAGGATACCTCCATGGCCGCCTCCATCACCATGGCGGAAATGTTCCGCCAGGCCCAGATCATCAGCGGACAGCGGGGCGACGTGCTGCTGCTGTACTGCGAGGCGGCGGTGATCTATCTGCTGTTCTGCACGGTGCTGACCTGGCTGCAGCGGCTGGGCGAAAAGCTGCTGGCCAAGAGAGGAGGCGTCCGGGCATGATGCTGGATATTCAGAACGTGCGCAAGCGCTTCGGCGACAGGGAGGTATTGAAGGGCATCAGCCTCACCGTGGACAAGGGCGACGTGGTGGCCATCCTGGGCCCCAGCGGCAGCGGGAAAACCACCTTCCTGCGGTGCCTGAATTTTCTGGAAAAGGCGGACGGCGGCGCGCTGGTATTCGACGGCGGGCATTTCGATCTGCACGCCGCTTCCAAGGCCGATATCGCCCGGGTGCGGAAAAAGACGGCTTTCGTATTCCAGAATTTCAATCTGTTTCTGAACAAGACCGTATTGCAGAACGTGACGCTGGGCCTGGAAAAAGGCCGCGGCATGAAAAAGGCCGACGCCCGGGCGGCCGCCCTCCGGGCCCTGGAGCACGTGGGCATGGCGGACCGGCTGGAAAGCTATCCTTCCCAGCTCTCCGGCGGCCAGCAGCAGCGGGTGGCCATCGCCCGGGCCCTGGCCTCCGATCCCGAGATCATTTATTTCGACGAGCCCACCTCCGCCCTGGACCCGGAATTGATCGGCGAGGTGCTGTCCGTCATGCGGCAGCTGGCCAGGGAGGGCATGACCATGCTGGTGGTCACCCACGAAATGGATTTCGCCCGGAACGTATCCAACAAGGTGCTGTTCATGGCGGACGGCACGGCGGTGGAAACCGGCCCCTCCCGCGAATTTTTTGAAAACCCCAAAGCGGACCGGTCCCGGGATTTCATCCGCTCCATCCTGGCCGCCCGGGAATAGCCCTTTCCGCCCGCTGCTGACGCGGGCGTTTTGTTTTTCGTATTGCGTCCCGGAAGCGCATCTGCTATAATCAAAGAAAAGCGGCATGCCGCCAGAAAACGAAAAGGAGACACCACCGATGAACAAGCTGATCATCCAGCCGCAGGTGAAAAAAGGTCATATCCGCAAGGAGCTGCAGGGACATTTTTCCGAGCATCTGGGCCGCTGCATCTACGGCGGCGTGTACGTGGGCGAAAACAGCGATATCCCCAACGAGAACGGCATGCGCAAGGACGTGGTGCAGGCCCTGCGGGACATCAGCATCCCCGTGCTGCGCTGGCCCGGCGGCTGCTTTGCCGATGAATACCACTGGAAGGACGGCATCGGCCCCAAGGAAGGGCGCAAAAAGATGATCAACACCCACTGGGGCGGCGTCACCGAGGATAATTCCTTCGGCACCCACGAATTCATGGAGCTGTGCCGGCAGCTGGGGTGCGAGCCGTATGTGAACGGCAACGTGGGCAGCGGCACCGTGCAGGAAATGAGCGAATGGGTGGAATACATGACCATGGAGGGCGTCTCCCCCATGGCGGACCAGCGCAAAGCCAACGGCCACGAAGCAGCCTGGAAGCTGCCCTTCTTCGGTGTGGGCAACGAAAGCTGGGGCTGCGGCGGCAACATGACGGCGGAGCACTACGCCAATGAATACCGCCGGTATCAGACCTACGTGCGCAATTACCGGCCCGGGGAGAAGATCTATAAGATCGCCTGCGGCCCCGGGGATTTCGGCACCGAATGGACCGAAACGCTGATGAAGGTGGCCGGCCGGTTCATGGACGGCCTGTCCGTGCACTATTACACCGTGCCCCACGACTGGAACCATAAAGGCCACGCCCTGGGCTTCAGCCGGGAGGATTATGAGATCACGCTGAAGGCCGCCCTGAACATCGAGCGCATGATCCGCACCCACGAGGTGATCATGGACCGGTACGATCCCGAAAAGCGGGTGGGCATGATCGTGGACGAATGGGGCACCTGGTACGACGTGGAGGAGGGCACCAACCCCGGCTTCCTTTACCAGCAAAGCTCCATGCGGGACGCCATGGTGGCCGCCCTGACGCTGAATATTTTCAATAAGCACTGCGACCGCATCCACATGGCCAACATCGCCCAGCTGGTGAACGTGCTCCAGTCCGTGATCCTGACGGAAGGCCCCCGGATGCTGCTGACCCCCACCTATTTCATCTTCAAGCTCTACAAGGACCATCAGGAGAACGACCTGCTGGAGAGCGTGCTGATCCCGGACGGCCCGGAAGGCGAGCTGCCCATCCTGCAGGAATCCTCCTCCATCGCCGCCGACGGCGCGGTCCATGTGACGCTGGTGAATCCCGGCCTGGACGACGCCCGGGAGGTGGAGATCGCCCTGGGCGGCCGGGAGATCCGGGAGGCTTCCGCCCGCATCCTCACCGGGAAAATGGACGACCACAACACCTTCGACGCCCCGGACACCGTGAAGGACCGGGCGTTCACGGATTTCACCGTGAAGGACGGAAAGCTCACCGCCGTGCTGCCCCCCGTTTCCGCGGCGCATTTCATCCTCCGCTGAGCCATGGCGGCCCCCTCGGAATGCCGCCGGTGCCTGCTCAGGGACGTATCGCCGGAGGATTACCAGAAGTACGTGGAAAGCGTGCTCGTAAAAATCCCGGCCCGGGACCGCGCGCCGGACAGCGTGTACGCCGCCCGGCTGGACGCCTGCCGCAGCTGCGGCCAGCTGAACGGCGGCACCTGCATGGGCTGCGGCTGCCTGGTGGAGCTCCGCGCCGCCTACGCCCGGCAGAAATGCCCCTTCCGCACCTGGTAAGGCCAAAAAAGCATCGCCCCGTCTGCGAACTGCAGGCGGGGCGATATTTGCATATTCAGAGTAATTATTCCGTTTTTCCCCTGTACGCCAGGCACAGCATGGTCAGATCGTCGAATTGCTCGGCGTCCTGAACGAAGCCGTCCACCGCCCGGCGCACGCCCCGGAGCACCTCCTGGGGAGGGGCGTCCCCGGTTTCGTTCAGGGCGGCCAGCATCCTGTCCGTGCCGA
>JAILBG010000123.1:0-44120 GCA_024681215.1 Clostridiales bacterium | reverse complement strand
TTCTGGGCAAGTTTTCCCTGGGTGATCGTCACCGTGCGGGCTGTCGTCCCGTTCACATGCGCCAGCATCGTTCCCGTTTCATTGTCGCTGGGATTGGGTTCGCCGTCCAGCAGCTTCACCGCGTAGATGTATCCCGTGGCGTTTGCTACCGCATTCCAGCTGAAGGTAAGGCCGCTGCCCAGATTGCCGTACTGCACCGTCTGCCGGTCCGTATGAGATGTGACAACGGGGGCGGCAAGCTGCGACTTTCCTTGCACGTACACATAAATGGTGGTGCTGTTCGCGTTGTATCCGCTGCCATAGGCCTGCACATACAGCTTTACCCACTTGTTCTGGGCAAGCTTGCTCTGGGTGATCGTCACTGTGCGGGCTGTCGTCCCATTGGCCTGCGCCAGCATCGTTCCCGTTTCATTATCGCTGGGATTGGGTTCGCCGTCCAGCAGCTTCACCGCATAGATGTATCCCGTGGCGTTTGTCACGGCATTCCATTTGAAAGTAAGGCCATCGTCCAGATTGCTGTACTGCACTGTCTGTTGGTTCGTATGGGAAGTGATTACCGGCGCGGATAGCTGGGATTTTCCTTCGATATAAACGTAAATAGTTGTGGAATTTGCTGTGTAATCCCCGGTACCGTTCGCCTGAATGTAGATTTTGACCCACTTTTTCGCTTCAAGCTGATCACTGCCAACTGTAACGTATTTTGAGCTTGTTGATTCATTCAACGCGATCATTGTGCCATTTTCGCTGGTTCCGGATGACGGCTCTCCATCCAGCAGCTTGATGGCATAATAATAGGTTGAGCAATTTGATACAGCATTCCAGCGAACGGTCATCCCATTCGTCACATCGTTCCAGCTGATATGCTGCTGATTTGAATGCGTCGTGATAACCGGCTTGGATAACTGCGTTGTCGGTTTAATATAAATGTAAATTGTTGCTGCATCGCTGGCCGCATAATCTCCATTCGCCAAAGCACAGACATAAATCTTTATCCATCTTCCAGCGATCAAGTATTCTCTGTCTATGGTCACTCTTCTGCTTGTTGTGGAATTATTGTTTGCCAGCATGGTGCCCGCTTCGTTATCTCCGGAGCCAGGAGTGCCGTCCAGCATCTTTATCGCATAATAATAATACTTTCCATTCGTGACTGAATTCCACCGGATGGTCAGGCCGTCCTCAATATCTCCCCAGCTGATTTGCTGACGGTCGCTGTGGCTTGAAATGGTTGGCGTGGCCAGTTTATTGCCGCTGGCCGCCAATGTTAAGCCTCTTGTGGAAAGAAGCCGGGATTTTCCGATGATCTGCGTGTTTTCCGACGTTGACTGATTTCCTTCCGGAAGCGCATCTGATTCGTCGTTTGCCTTTGCTTCCTGCTTGCCTTCCGGCTGATCTTCCGTATTCTTTTCCTGCTGGATTCCGACTGGCTGTTCTTCAAGTTTTTCCGCATCGGCGCTCTCTTTTGTTTCTGTGTCGGATCCTGCAGGAGTTTCGTCTGCTTCGCCTGCAGCCGGACCCGCCTGTGCGGTATCTTCGGCCTCACTCTTGGCGCTTTCCGGAGTTTCTGCCTGCTGCACGGCCGGCATTTCATCCTGATCATGGATCGTTTTATCCGTATAGCTGGCGACGGGAAGCGGTTTCCCATTATATTCTCTTACTGTTCCGCTTCCTTTCCACTGCGCCGTCAGCCGCTGCGCTTCTTCATTTCCGATTATGCTTGCATCCCGTCCAGAAATATAGGCAGTAATTAACCCGGAACCGCTCCTTTTTGCGGTTTCCGTATCAAAACGGATTCTCAGAATGGAAGAAGAAAAATCCCCGCCGTCCTGCGCCGTCTCGGCATATGCGACTGACAAAGCATCGAATTGACCAACTGCATTTTGCATATTTACGGATGAATAAGCAATTGTGCTATTCTTCACGTAAATATACCCGCTGACAAATTTTTCTGTATGCTCCGACGCATCGCTGATCTGATCATCAGCATCTGCTTCGTCCTGTCCTTCCGCAGAAGCATCCGTTTGGCCTGCTGCAGAAAGCTCATCCTGCTGACCGGCAGGATCTTCTTCCTCCCGGTTTTCCTTTTCTGCTTCGTTCTCTGTTAAGTTGGTAGCTTCGTCCTGTGGATCATCAGACGCTTTTTCCTGGGCATCGACTGGGATCGGATCCTGGACATCGCCAGATGCTACATCCTGTTTGTCGCTACCATCTGCATCCTGATCATCGTTATTATCTGCATCCTGATCATCGTTATTATCTGCATCCTGAGCGTTGTCATTATCTGCATCCTGATTATCTTCTGTATCTTTGCCCTGGGAATCAACAGAGATCACATCCTGAGCATCAGGAACAGTTTCATCCGCCGGATCGCCAGATCCTTCTTCCCGAAGATCGGAGGTCTCATCATTTTGATCCGTTACATCATCCTGAACTCCATCAGCCGCTATATTCTGGGGCTCGATTGCCGCTTCGTTCAGGGTGTCGCCAGAAGGATCGTTCTGAACTTGATAATCAGCTGATCCCTCCTGTACATCATTTGGGTCGGTATCATCTGCATCAGCCGAATTAATCGTCAGGGCGTTCTCGGTCTGATCTGCAGCTGTTTCACCCGGATCACCTGCCGGGCTTTCCTCCCCGTAAAGAACAGCGATCTCATCCTGATTGCCTTCACTGATTGCGCCTTGATCTGCGGCAGGCGCTTCCTCCTGTTCAGCATCAAGAGAATCGTTCTGTCCTTCCGTTATAGATATGCTGCCTTCATTGCCGGATGCGGCGTCCGCTGTTTCTGTTCCTTCTGAAAACGCCGAAAAATTCACATTCATGAACAGCAAAGCAACTGTCAGAATAAACGCTGTGATCCTTTTTTTCATTATTTTCGCCCCTCTCAGTTCTTGTCTTCGTCGTTATTCATTCAATTCACCGGTCAATCATCCTGCTTTTGTTTTTAATCATCCCTTTCTCCTTAGTTTCGTATCAGCAGTCATTCGTGATATATCAAAAACGCGGCAAAGCCAAATCGCCACATTCAATAGCAACATTATACTATAATCACTTTTTTTGTCAATCTATTTACTTTTTGCTCTTTTCCTTGCATCATGTGGCTGCTGGAGGCGGAAAACAAAACAGCAGCCAATGTATTTCCGGCAAGCTTCAAAAAATGTTTGTCATGTTTCTCACTTATATTTTCCCGAATTGAATGTCAAGGGTTCCCGTATTACTCTGCCAGGAATGATTTATTCGTAAACTGCGTCCTCGCTCCGCTTCTTTCGCTCGCTGTCTAACGTGTTTTTCATGCTGCATGTTTTTTCCTTTCCATCATGCGCACGCACACCGCCGTCATATCGTCCGGGGGCATTCCCCCGTACCGGATCACGGCTTCCCGCATCAGATCGTCCGCGATCTTCCGGGGTTCATCCCCGTGACATTCCCGAAGGACGGACAGGATCTCCCCTTCCTCCCCGAAGGCGTCTGCGACCCCGTCGGTCATCAGCACCAGCACATCCCCCTCCGCCATGGTGAACAGATGCTCCATGGGGACCACCCGCTCGATGATTCCCAGGGGCAGGGCTTCCCCCTGGATTTCCTGGATCTTCTGCCCCCGCACCAGATAAGACGGACAGGCGCCCAGCTTGTTCATGGCGGCTTCCCCCGTCCACAGATCGATCAGGCACAGATCCACCGTGGCGAATTTTTCCCCGCCCGTTACGGACAGCATGCTGCCATTGACCGCGGTCATCGCCTGGGCGCGGGTGTACCCGGCCTGCAGGCACAGGGAAAGGAGCTCCAGGGTTTTCCTGCTTTCTTCCTGGGCGCCCGTTCCGTGGCCCATGCCGTCGCTGACCGCGATCATGTGCCTGCCGCCTGTGATCTCCCTGAGCAGTACGGCGTCTCCGTTGTCCGCCTTTTTGCCCGTTCTTCCCCCTTCTCCCGCTGCGGCGCAGACCGTCGCCATGCCCGTATCCAGCCTGAGCGGCGGCTCTTCTTCCAGCACGATCCGCCCGCCACCGTTCTCCGTCACCGTCATCCCGGACCGGAGTCTGAGACTGATTTCCCTGATCAGCGCCCCGTCCGGGTCCAGCCGCAGCCCCGGCACGCCGGTCTGCAGGCAGAGGATCTTCCTGCCGTCCACTTCCTTGGCGAAAACCGCTTTTCCGGGAAAGCGGCATGCGTGCATGGCTTCCTCCGTCTGGCGGATCCATTCCGCCTCCTCTTCGTTTTCTCCGCTTTCCAGGATGATCCGCTGCGCGGCCTGGGACAGGGCGCTCAGGTGAGTCAGGAGCATATCCCGCTCATATTCCGCGCACAGGATGCGCTGGGCCCGGCGCAGCTTTTCCTCTTCCAGGCCGTGCAAAGCCTCCGGAAGCCTGGAAATCCTGACGCACTTGGAAAAATACCGGTTGATGATCTCCAATTCGTCCCCGTCGTCCGCGTTCCGTTCCGTCAGGGCCTGCATGCCCGCTTTTGTTTTTTCAAACCGTTCGCCCCAGCAATCTGTCTGCCGTTCGCATCCTTCGCACAGGGCGTTCATCAGCCTTTCCGCCTGTTCCGCCGCCGGAATTTCCGGGATCCGCGGCCTGGGCTGGGCGTCCGCCATTTCTTCGATGGACCTCGCCCAGCGCTGGATCTTCATCCGCATATATGCGTTTTCCTTCGGCCGGCTCCATTGGATGCGCCGGAAAAACAGCGACGTAAGACGCATCCATTTTCCCGGCAGAATGCAAAACGCCGCGCTCACCGCAAGATCCGCGAAAAATATCGCGGGGATCATGTGAAGCTGGACCAGATACGTTGCCGTGAGGGTGGAAATGATATACAAACCGCTTACGGCGATCCGCGTTTTCTCCCGGGCCATCCCGGCCAAGGTCCCGCCCAGCGCCAGATTGATCAGAAACATCGCATGCTGGCCCCCCAGCACCATCGCCACCCCGCAGCCCAATCCCCACATCGCCCCGGCTGCGGCGCCCATGCACCAGGCGATCAGCAGCACCGTTAAGCCCGATGCCGCATACCCGATATTGGCGCCGAACAGATGGATGCGTCCGGCGCCCACGATCAGAAGCATGAATGGCAGCATGAGACACAGCGAATCGTCCTGATCAATTTCCTTCAGCCCCGCTTTCCACTTTTCCGCCGCCTTTAGCAGCGCCGGCATGAACGCGCAGCCAAGCAGGATGCCAAATCCGTTCAAAAGGATCTCCCGGCTGTCCGATGCGCCGATCATGCCCACGGCAGCTTTCAGCGTCAGCACCGCTCCCACGGAAAACATGACCCAGCCCCGCTTTTTCCCGATCCATTTTACCAGGAGAGCGCATACGGCGCATGCGATCGGCTGCCAATAATCCAGCGGCGCGCCCCAGGCAAACTGATACGCCACTCCCGCCGCCAGCCCGGCCCACGCGCCCGCCGTCCCGATCCCGGATCGGACATAAGTCGCCATGCAGCATACCGCATAGGGAGACGGCACGGACAGGCATTTGGCCATGCTGAGCAAAAAGAACATGCCGAACGCCGGCAGATGCCGCTTCCCGGCGCGGATCCCCTGCTTTATGTACGCAAAAACAGACCGCATCCTGTTTTTATTCGTCTTCTTTTGCACTTCCGGCTGAATAACCATCTTCCGTCCCCCGTTTCCATTGGCGGATCTCTGCGAATCATTATAGATTCACAATCATATCCTGCCGTCGAACCGGAGCACGGGAATTGTCGATCGCGCGTTTTTCTGCTTTTCAATCTTCCTCAAATCATGTATAATACCGGTATGGACGCGCCGCGCAAGCGGACCGGCATCAAACAAAGGGGCGATCGTCATGCACATTTCCGAGCTGCCGAAGGAAAAATTCCATGGTTTCGAGGTATTTTTCTCCTATGTCAGCAGCGCATATTACGATCTGCGCCAGCGCAGCAGCGAAAACGTGTTTTCCCTGGAGCTGGTGCGCACCCCCTGCGCGCCGACCCGGAAGGAGTTTTCGGATCAGCTTTTCGCCCCCCATTGGGACGATCCAAAGGCATACGGCCTGTGGGACGGCAAGGAGCTGCGCGCCATTCTGGAGGTGACCCCGGAAAAATGGAACAACCGTCTTAGGGTCACGAACCTGTGCGTCCAGGACGGCTTCCGGCGGCGGGGATACGGCACATTGCTCATGACCCGCGCCAAGGAGATCGGCCGCGCCCAGCACCGGCGCGCGCTGATCCTGGAAACGCAAAGCTGCAACGCCGCAGCCATCGCGTTTTATCTGTCCCAGGGCCTGTCGCTGATGGGGCTGAACACCTGCGAATACAGCAATCAGGATGTGGAGCGCCACGAGATCCGCCTGGAAATGGGCTGCCTGCTGTAAGGAGGCGTGCCGATGGAGTTTATCGCAACCGCCGCCTTCGGGCTGGAAGGAATCGTCAAACGCGAATTGAACCGCCTGGGGCTGGACGCCCGGGCGGAAAACGGCGGCGCCCGGTTTGCCGCCGCGCCGGCGGACGCGTTCCGCGCCAATCTGCATCTGCGCACGGCGGACCGGGTGCTGCTTCTGGCCGGGGAAGGCGACGTATTTTCATTTGAGGATCTGTTTCAATTAACGAAATCCATTCCCTGGGAAGAGTATCTGCCGAAAAACGCCTGTTTTCCCGTCAGCGGCAAATGCGCCCGCAGCCGGCTCATGAGCGTGCGGGACTGCCAGGCCATCGTCAAAAAAGCCATCGTGGAACGGCTGAAAAGCAAATACCACGTTTCCTGGTTTGAGGAAAACGGCCCCAAATGCAGCGTAGATGTTTCCGTCCATGCCGATCACGCTCGGCTGACGCTGGATACCAGCGGCGACGCACTGAACAAACGGGGCTACCGCACCTGGAACGGCGAGGCTCCCCTTCGTGAGACGCTGGCGGCGGCGCTGGCCATGCTTGCGCCCTGGGAAAAGGATCAGCCGCTGCACGATCCCTGCTGCGGCACGGGGACCATCCTGATCGAAGCCGCTTATCTCCGCTCCCGCCGCGCCCCGGGGCTCACCCGCTCCTTCGCCTGCGAGGAATGGCCCTCTTTCCCGAAAGCGCAGATCCAGCTGATCCGGGAGGAAGCCCGGGCGCTCTTTGATCCCTCCCTGATCGGCAGCATTTCCGGCAGCGATATCGACCCCGGAGCCGTGGACCTGTGCAAGCGGCATCTGAAGCAGGCGGGCCTTTCCGGCAAGATCACCGTAACGAAAACGGACCTGCGGGACCTGACGCTTTCCGTCCCTTCGCCGCTGTTCCTTCTGAACCCGCCGTACGGCGAACGCATTGGCGACCGGAAAAGCTGCGAACGGCTGTACCGGGACCTGCGTGTTCTCCGGGACCGGCACGAAAACAGCCGTATGGCCGTCATCACCGCCCACACGGGGTTTGAGCGCTGCTTTGGGCAGCGGGCGAAACAAAAAAGACGGCTGTACAACGGCCGTCTGGAGTGTGAATTCCTGATCTATTGAACGGGCTTGCAGCCCGTTTTTTATTCAATGGGAAGCCGGTACAGCCGGCAGGCGTTTTCCCAGGTGATCCTGGCCATTTCCTCCTCCGGCAGCTCCCGGATCTCCGCCAGCTTTTTCAGCGTCCACACCACGTTGGCAGGCTCGTTCCGCCGTCCGCGCACGGGCTCCGGGGCCAGGTACGGGCTGTCCGTTTCCACCAGCAGCCGATCCAGCGGCGTTTCCTTCGCCGCCGCCCACAGGTGGGGCGCTTTTTTGAAGGTCAGCGGCCCCGCGAAGGAAATATAAAAGCCCATCTTCACATATTCCCGCGCCGTTTCCACGCTGCCCGAAAAACAGTGGATGATCCCCTGGGGCAGCTTTTTCCTTTTCCTGAAATCATCCAGCATATCCCCGTGGGCGTCCCGGATGTGAAAGATCACCGGCACATCCAGGGCAATGGCCAGATCGATCTGTTCGTCCATGACGCGCTTCTGCACTTCCCGGGGAGAAAAATCGTAATAGTAATCCAGACCGATCTCACCCAGGGCTACGGTTTTTTCATCGTCAAGCATGCTCCTGACCTGATCCGGATAGTTTTCCGGCGCCTGTGCGGCCTCGTGGGGGTGCACTCCGGCGGCGGCGTATACGCCCTCGTGGGCCCGGGCGATGGAAATGCAAAGGGCAGAAGTTTCGATATCCGTCCCCACGCAGACGCACCGCTGCACGTCCGCACGCAGCATGCGTTCATACGCTTCTTCCCTGTCGCCGTCGAATTTTTCGTCGTTCAGATGGCAGTGGGTGTCAAATACGCGCATACTTTATTCCTCATTTTTCGTCTTTTCCGCTTCCAGGGCGCGCTTTCCCAGGATCAGCGCTCCCAGCATTCCGCTGTCAGGATAACGCGCCGGCGGGACGATCAGGCTGTCCAATTCCCTGACGCAGGGAAGATAGCCGTTCAGCAGCCGCTGCGTTTCCCGTCGGATCCGCGGGAACAAATGCCGCTGGGCCATGACGCCGCCGCCCAGGATGATCCTTTCCGCGGAAATGGCCAGCAGGGCGGATACGCAGAACTGGGCCAGATAATGCGCTTCGATCTCCCAGCCGATATGGTCCTCCCCCAGCGCCTGTCCCGGCACGCCCCAGCGCTTTTCCAGGGACGGCCCGCTGGCCAGGCCTTCCAGGCAGCCTTTATGATAGGGGCAGATCCCCTCGGGCATGGGGTCCGCGGGATGGGGCGCCAGCAGCATATGCCCCCATTCCGGATGCATCAGGCCATGCACCAGGCCGCCGTTGCACATTACGCCCGCCCCGATGCCGGTGCCCACGGTCAGGTAAACGCAGGTGTTCAGCCCCTTTGCCGCGCCCATCAGCGCCTCGCACAGCGCCGCCGCGTTCACATCCGTATCCAGCGCCGCGGGAACGCCCAGTGCTTCCCGCAGGGTTTTCAAAAGCGGATAATGCCGCCACGCCAGCTTGGGCGTTTCCGTGATACTGCCGTACGCGGATGAAGACGGGTTCAGATCCAGCGGACCGAAGGAGCCGATCCCCAGGGCGTCTATCCCCTGATCCCTGAAAAAGCGCAGGATCCCCGGCACCGTTTCCTCAGGCGTCCGGGTGGGCAGCGTTTCCCGCCCCAGGATGCGCATGCTTTCATCCGATACGGTCAAAACCATTTTGGTGCCGCCTGCTTCCAGCGCCCCGATCCGCATTTTTTCTCTCCTTTTCCATGAAAAAATGTCCGATACCTGCAGGCATCGGACAGAAAGCTCCACCCGTTCAGTCAAACAGCTCTTTTTCCGCTTTCAGCACGTGCTGCTGATCCCGCAGCAGGTTCAGGAACCGTTCGCGGTAATCCCGGGCGGAGGCGCGCAGCATTTCCACTTCGCTTTCCAGGGATTCCTTTTCTTCCGCAAGAGACCCGATGGCCGCGTCCGCCTTTTCCTTGGCCTCCGCCAGGATCTTTTCCGCTTCATCCTTGGCGTCCTGAACCGTATCGTCGTACACCTTCTGGGCCTTCAGCAGCAGCTTCTGGGCGCTTTCGCTGGCTTCCTTTTCCTTGGCGCTTTCTTCCTTTGCCTCCACGGGCTTCTGCATGGGCTTTTCCACCGCGAGAGGAGCCGGCACGGGCGTGGGGATCGCGCCGGGGGCCGCCGCGGGAATGGGCGCGTACGCGGCCGGGCGTCCGCCGCCGGATTGGCCCAGGCGCTGGTTCAGCGTGGCGATTTCTTCCTGCATCGCAGCCATTTCATCGCAGATTTCATCCAGGAATTCATCCACTTCCACCGGATCGTATCCGCGCATCTTCGTTTTGAATTCTTTCTCCTCGATCATTGCAATGGTAATCGCCATGGTGCTTGCTCCTCCTTTATTGTGTCAAATGTAAATCAAATGAAAAACGAGAGAATGAACCGCGCCACCCAGCACAGCAGCGCGCAGGCGATGGGCCCGATGTCCACGGGATAACGCCTGTCCGGCAGCAGCTTTGCCGCCACGCGGTTGCCCACCTTGATCCCCGGTTCGCAGATCCGGGTCAGCACCGCCATCCACGGGCGCTGTGCGTTGGTGATGAAGGGCAGAGCGAAATGCAGCAGCTGCAAAAGCGCATACAGGCTCAACAGGGACCTTACCGCCCGGATGATCTGATATACCATAATTTCTTCCTCCTTCGCGCTTGCAGCGATCCTGATTATTCAGCCGCAGCGGTATCGTCCGGCGCGTAGCCGAAGCCTGCCGGCTGAGCCGCAAAGGGCTGTACGGCCGCGGTCTGCGGCGCGGTACGGGTATAGAAGGGCTGGGGCGCTTCCTGGGCAGGCGCCGCACGCCGGGTAAAGGGCGACTGCGGCGCGTATGCCGCCTGCGCCTGCTGATAGCCATAGCCGCCCGGGACGGCGGGGCGCTGCGCGGCAGCGGCGTAAGGCTGCTGATAGCCCCGGGGCTGCACGGGCCGCATGGGCGCGCCGTTCATCTGGTTGGTGGTCTGATCGGCATAAACCGCCACGCTCTGGGGCGCCAGCAGATATACGCCGTAGCGGGATACCTTGGTGATGGTGGCGGTCAGGGAATAGCATGCGCCGCTCAGGGTATCCACCAGGCGCCGCATTTCGGCGGGGTCCGTCACGTTTTCCAGCACGATCAGCACGGAATCCCCGTTGCGAAGCAGGGTGATGGCGCTGCGGCAGTCGCCCATGCCCCGGGCGTTGATGATCCGCGCCGCGCGCCCGGCCGCGGGAATGCTTTCCGCCGCGGCAGCCTGGACATCCTGGGGCTGCGCCCCCTGCTGGGACTGCTGATAAGCCCCGAAATCCACCACGTTATCCTCGTTCTGATGCGCCCACATCCTGCGGTTGCGCTGGGGTGCCGCCTGGGTTTCCGCTTGCGCGGCAGGCTGCGGATATGCGCTCTGGGCCGCTGCGGCAGGCTGCGGATATGCCGTCTGCTGGGCGTATTTGGGCTGTTCGTAAACAGGCGCGGCGCCTGCGGCCGGCTTCTGATAAGCCGCCTGCGGATAAGCGGGCTGCGGAGCCTGATACTTTTGAGTCTGAGAATATGTAGCCTGGGGATACTGGGGGACCTGGGCGGAATACTCCACCGGCGGCTCATAGGCGGTGGATGCGGAAGGGATGCGGCTGTCCTCTTCCCCGTTATAGAAGAAATTATTATATACGTTCTTTACTTTTCCGCCCAGTTTGCCAAAGAACGAATTCATTGCCATCCTTCTGTCCTCCTAAAACCCTTTATCGGAATATGGCCGATCCGATGCGCACCATCGTGGCGCCGCACCGGGCGGCAATCGCATAGTCCTGGGACATGCCCATGGAGAGCTCCGTCATATCGGTGCCCGGAACGGCTTCCTCCCGGCACCGGTCCAGCAGCGTCCGCATCCTGGAAAAGTATCCCGTCAGCACGTCTGCATCAGCGCCCAGCGGCATCATGGCCATCAGGCCTTTCACCTTCATGCCGTCCAGCCCGGCGCAGGCGCGCAGGAAGGGAAACAGATCTTCTTCCATCACGCCGCCTTTCTGCGGCTCCCGGGCGATATTGACCTCGATGAGCACCGGCATCTGCCTTCCGTTCTTTTTTGCCTGCCGGTCGATCTCCTGGGCCAGGGGCATGCTGTCCAGCGAATGGATCATGCACACGTCATTTATTATATATTTAACTTTGTTGGTTTGCAACCTTCCAATGAGGTGCAGAGAAAATTTTCCACCAAGAAATGGGATTTTTTCCCGCAGGGCCTGCACCCGGTTTTCCCCGATGTCCGTGACGCCCAATTCCGAAAGCGGCAGAATTTCCTCCACCGTGGAATATTTCGTCACGGCAATGAGCTTCGGCGTCCTGCCCCAGGGCGCACTTTCCCTTTCCAGGGTATCCCGGATCGCGGCGATTCTTTCAGCCAGCATTCTTTCTTTACTCCTTTAAAACAGCCTTACCGGCACCCCATCGTAGAGCACGCCGGCATTGTCCGGGATCACGTAGGCGTTGGTCCCGTCGTCGCTGACCGTTTCCACGCCGGTCCAGTATTCGCCGCCCTCCGTGGCGAGCACCACGCCCTTCCTGCCGTTCTGCACGAAGATGGCCCGGGACGGCACCATGAGCGTATTCACGCTTTCCCCCAGCTGCACCTGACAGGTGCGCATGTACAGCACATTCTGCAGCGCGGCGGTATTGTTGATCAGCAGCCGCACCAGCAGCTCCCCGCCGGACCGGGTGAACGATTCCACCGTGGCGTCCACCTCGATATTGTCAAAGCTTTCGATCAGCAGCTTGTAGCTGCGGCCGTCCACCGGGGTCCAATCCTTTTCATTGCACAGCATCAGCACCGCCCAGGGCTCCAGCTGCACCATACGGTATACGTCCACCGTATTGCGCGAAACCGTCTCGTCCCCGGCGGGGATCTGGCCGTTATACATGCTCCGCACCTGCGCCGGGCTGAAATCCGTGTAGGTCAGCATGTTCAGCGCGTTTTCGTATCCGTCCGTATAGAAGCTCACCAGCCCGTCCGCGGCGGCGGCGAACTGCTTGGTCCAGGTGGAGATCCTTTGCAGCTGGCCGTTCTCGTCGTCGTAAAGCCTGCTGAGCTTCTGATCGTCCGGGTATTTCTGCTTCATGTAGATCTGCTGGTCCTGCATGGCTTTGGCCAGCAGGATCTCCTGACGGCTGATGTTCCCCTGGGCGCCGTGCACCAGCTGCTGCACTTCCATGGCCTTGGTGCGCACGTTGGTCATTTTGGCCAACAGCTGGGTATCGGAGCCGGCACCGGAAATCAGCACCTTATGATAGGCTTTGATCTGATCCCGGTAATGCTGCAGGGTATCCCATTCCTTGGCGCTGAACCCCGCCGTATAGATCGTGGCCACGATGCTGCCCCTGCGCACCGCTTCGCCTTCCTCCGCCACGAAATCGATCTGGGAAACGCTGTCCTGGGTATACACCTTTTCGCTGCGCACGATCACCGCGTCGCCGGTATACCGCGCGCTCATGGATCCGGAACGGACGTAGCCGTAGGCCGCGTTCCGCCGCTGCTGCATAAGCCTGGGCAGGATAAAGAACGCGGCAACGCCCACCGCCAGTAGGATCAGCGCCACGTAAATGCTTTTGCTGGTCTTTTTCCGGGCGCGGGGCATGCCCGTGGCGGGCGGCGCGTAGGCGGGCGTCTGAAAGCCGTTCCTGGGCGCGCCGGCCTGCGGCGGCGTCTGATACATTTGCTGCGCTTCTTCGGACGCTTCCGCCTGCGGCGGACAGGCATAGGCGGGCGGGGCCTGTTCAGGCGCCTGATAAACGGGCGCCGGCGGCGGCACCTGGCCCGGCATGCCTTGCACGTCTATCTGCTGATACGGCTGATTGGGCAGCGGACGCTGCACCCACTGATCCCCGCCGGTCATCGGGGGCATGTAACCGCTGTAATCTGCCGGCTGCTGGTCTTGAGGGGGCTGCATGGTTTCCTCCGTTGAGCAATGGATTAACTTTGTTTTATTCGCCGCTTCTTTTATGAAATCCTTCTTTTTGGCCTGATCAGCTGGCGCTGCGGTAAGCGTCGATCACGTCGCTGCGCCTCGTCAGCTTGTTCAGAAGCCCGTCCAGCTGTTCCCTGGATTTGACCTGCAGCGTGGTGATGATGGTGCAGGTCTTGTTTTTATTGATCTTCACGGAAATCGCCGTCAGCGGCACGCCCTGATCCTCGATGAAGTTCGTCAGCTCGCCCAGCAACGAAGAATGATCGTAGCAGATGATATGGATGTTGGCGCTGAACGTGCCGGTTTCTTCGCTGGCCCAGGAAACGGGCACGGCCCGCTCCGGTTCGCCGTGGAGGGCGTTTACGCAGTCCGCCTTGTGTACGGTTACACCGCGGCCGCGGGTGATGTAACCCACGATATCGTCGCCGGGCACAGGATTGCAGCACCGGGCGAACCGCACCAGCATGCCCGGCTCCCCGAGCACGTAGATCCCCTGGGTGGGCTTGCCCTGGGGCTGCTGAGAAACGGCCTCGCCCACCGCGGGCAGCTTGGGCGGCTGGGGCGCTTCGTGCTTGTTCTTTTCGTCGATCAGGCGGCTGAGCACGTACACCGCCGCGATACCGCCGTATCCGATGGCGCCGTAGATATCGTCCAGCTCCTGGAACATGTATTTGCGCAGCAGCGGTTCGTAATATTCCGGCTTGGTATAGTCGCCCAGCTTGACGCCCCGGCGTTTCGCCTCGTGCTCCAGCATTTCGCGGCCCTTCTGCACGTTTTCGCCCCGCAGCTCCCGCTTGAAAAACTGCCGGATCTTCGCCTTCGCCTGCTGGGTTTTTACGATCTTGAGCCAGTCCATGCTGGGGCCCTTCGACGAAGCGGAGGTCAGCACCTCCACCCGGTCCCCGGTTTCCAGCTGGGTATCCAGCGTCACCATTTTCCCGTTGACCCGGGCGCCCACGCAGCTGTTGCCCACCTGGGAATGGATGCGATAGGCAAAATCCAGGGGCGTGGCGCCCCGCTGCATGGAAACGATGTCGCCCTTGGGGGTGAAGAGCAGCACTTCCTCGGAAAAAAGATCCGTCTTCAGGCTGTCGATGAATTCATGGCTGTCCCGGGTCTCGGACTGCCAGTCCAGGATCTGGCGCAGCCAGTAGAGCTTTTCGTCCAGACCGGCGTCCTTCTGCCCGCCTTCTTTATAGTGCCAATGGGCTGCGATGCCGTATTCCGCCACCCGGTGCATTTCCCGGGTGCGGATCTGAATTTCAAAGGGAAAGGGGATCTTGCGCCCGCCCACCACCGTGGTGTGCAGCGACTGGTACATATTCGCTTTGGGCACGGAAATATAATCCTTGAACCGGCCGGGCACCTGGTTCCACAGCGTATGGGCGATGCCCAGCACCGTGTAGCATTCCGGGATCGTATCCACGATGACGCGAATGGCGATAAGATCGTAAATCTGGTCGAACGGCTTGTTCTGGATCACCATTTTCCGATAAATGGAATACAGGTGCTTGGGCCTGCCGTCGATATCGTAATGCAGCCCCGCCTCGTTCAGCTTCTGGCTCAGCTCGCTGATCACCAGCTTGATGTTTTCCTCCCGTTCCGCCCGCTTCATGCCCACCTTCCGGGCCACGTCCTGATAGCCCTCGGGATCAATGTAGCGCAGCGACAGGTCTTCCAGCTCCTGTTTGATGGCATAAACGCCCAGGCGGTGGGCGATGGGCGCGTAAATATCCAGCGTTTCCCGGGCGATGGGCACCTGCCTTTCGGCGCTCTGGAAGCGCAGGGTGCGCATATTGTGCAGCCGGTCCGCCAGCTTGATGAGCACCACCCGGATGTCCTTGCTCATGGCCAGGATCATTTTGCGCAGGGATTCGGCCTGCTGCTCCTCCCGGTCCGCAAAATCCAGCTTGGACAGCTTCGTCACGCCGTCCACCAGCCGGGCCACTTCGTCGCCGAATTCCTGCTGGATCCTGTCGATGGTGACGCCCTCCACGTCCTCCACCGTGTCATGCAGCAGCGCCGCCGCAATGGTGGGCGGATCGATGGTCAGTTCCGTCAAGATGCTGGCCACGGTCATGGGATGGACGATATACGGATCGCCGTTTTTGCGCACCTGGCCTTCGTGGGCTTTTTCGGCAAAGCGGTACGCCCGGGTAATCAGATCCCTGCTCTCCGCGCTGCCGGTGTATTTTTCGATCCTGGAGAGCATCTCATCCAGCGTCATGAAATTATAGGCGTTGTATGCCATCAGCTTTCCTCCTTTGCCAGACGCACCCTTCTGTACAGGGCGCTTTCCGGCAGGCTGCTTTTCCTTTCGTTGAATTCGGCCCAGACCGGCTCCTTATCCAAACGGCGCAGCAGGCCCATTTCTTCCAATACGCGCAGCAGATACAGGCCCTGCGCGCGATCGACGCCGCACAGGGCGGCATACGCTTCCGCGTCCCGGCAGCTTCGATCCGCGCTGACTTTTTTCAGCACCAGATACCCCCGGCGGATCGTATCGTCGGGCAGATCCAGCGCGGCAAGCATTTCCTTTGCCGCTTTCGTCGCCGGAAGCGCGCCGATCTCCGCATCCGGGCACGCGGCGCGGTACGCCCCGCTTTCCCCCAGATCCCCGTCGCACAGGATGATCTGCCGGTAAAAAACCGATGCGCGGGCGGCATTTCCGTACAGCATCACCGTATGGAACGCCCGGGGATCATCCGCGCGGCGCAGGGAAAAATCCGCCTGCGGATACCGCCGCAGCATTGCCCGGGCCGTTTCCAGGCATCGGCATACCAGCAGCGTCCCCTGATTGCCTTCCATCCGCCGATCCATTTCTTTTTCGCTCAGCAGCTTCGCATTTCCTGCCCCGGAGGGTTCGGAAAGATAGCTTTCGCATTCCAGACTCCGGTCTTTTTCCAGGCTATCCGCCTCGGTCTGCAGGGCGTACAGCCGGCATTCCGCCGTAATTTTTCCCCGGAATTCATTGATCACCGGCGTCATGACGATGCGGCACACATTCCCCAGGGCGTCGGCGTCCCTGCCGCCGCCGAAGAAGATCCCGCCGTGGACGGCCCCTTCCTGCTGAAAGGTGCATTTGAGGTGCGCTTCCTCCGCGCCCACCCGGCGCATCGCCAGCATCTCCGCATGGCGGCACAGATATCGCGGCGCGGGGTTCCCGATCCCGAAAGGCTCCATTTTTTCCAGCCAGCGAACGGTTTCCTCCGTCACGTCCTTCAGCGACATTTCCCCGTCGCAGATCATTTCCGGCACCGGCGCAGCCCCGCCCGTCTGCTCCCGGACGGCGCCGTTCAGCCTGAAAATGAATTCCGGCACCTTTTCCGCCGCCATCGTCAGCCCCGCCGCCTGCCTGTGGCCGCCAAAGCGATCAAACAGATCTGCGCAGCGGCTCAGGGCCGCGTGAATGTCGATTTCTCCCGCGCTGCGCGCGCTGCCCACGCATACGTCCCCGTCCCGGGCCAGCGCCACCGTGGGATAGCAGTACCTTTCGGCGATTTTCCCCGCCGCCAGGCCCACCACGCCGCTGTTCCATCCCTCGCCGGTGACCACGATGGCGTTGTTCCTGGTCAGGTCCATCCGGGCCACCTGGTCCAGCGCTTCCGCAAGCACCAGGCTTTCCTGGGTGCGGCGCTCCATGTTCAGCCTTTCCATGCGGACGGCCAGCTCCTCCGCCCGGGCAAGATCCCTTGTCAGCAGCGTTTCCAGCGCGATCTGCGCGCTTTCCATCCGGCCGCAGGCATTCATCCGCGGCGCCAGCTGATAGGCGATCTGCTCGCTGCCGACGCTGCCGAAGATCCCCGCGCGGCTCATCACGGCCCGAAGCCCCGGCCGCGCGGTGGCGGCAAGGCTTTTCAGCCCTTCCTTTACGATCGCCCGGTTCTCCCCGGTCAAAGGCACCATGTCGGCAACGGTGGCGATGGCCGCCAGCTCCGTAAGCTTCAGCGCCGCGTTTCCCAGCAGGCGCAGCGCCAGCTTCCATGCCACGCCTGCGCCGCAAAGATACGGAAACGGATAATCCCCCAGCAGCGGCGTCACCACCGCGTCCGCCGGCGGCAGCACACCCCCGTGCCTGTGATGATCCGTTACGATCACGCCGATGCCCAGTTCCTTTGCCAGGGCCACTTCTTCCACCGCGGTAACGCCGCAGTCCACGGTGACGATCAGGCCGTATTTCCCGGCGCACGCCCGGACGCCCTCGGCGTTCAGGCCGTAGCCTTCCAGGTGCCGATCCGGCAGCTTGACGTCGCAGGCAAGGCCCAGCTGATCAAACGTTTCTTTCAGGATCGCCGACGCGCATACGCCGTCCACGTCGTAATCCCCCCAGATCAACGCATGCCGGCCCGCTTCCCGGGCATTCCGGATGATTTCCGCTGCGGCGTCCATCTGATGCAGCATTTCAGGGGGCAGGAGCAGGCGAAGGTCCGGATTCAGGAAGCGCTCCGCGTCCTCTTCCGTCCGGATCCCCCGCGCAAACAGCGTCCGGCTCAGCCAGTCCGGCAGCCCCGGCAGCCGCCCAAAGCCCTCCGCCGCCTTCAAAGCGATCTTCAGCATGCCCGTCCTCCACCCGAAAAACGTAAAAAGAGAGTGCCGGCGTCATCCCGGCACTCCCGTGAGATACGATTTATTTGGCTGCGCCGTACAGGGAAGTTTTTCCGTTGATGCTGACAAAGCAGTACAGGAAAACCCGCATCAGCCAGGCGGTAATGGCGCTGCTGGCCACGCCCGCCCCCAGCACATAGCCCGCGATCCGGGAGAAGGGCAGCAGCATCAGCACCGCGGCAACGGCCAGCGCGACGCCGTGAACGATCCAAATGTTCCTGGCGGAAGCCTTGAAGCCGAAGCGCACGGCCTGGCCGGCGGAGGCATTCTCCGAAATCTGGCGGCTGATCGCTTCCGTGCGGGTCACGGCGGTATAAATGGCCAGCAGCAGGCTCAGCAGGATGGCGGCCACGCCGCCCAGGGTCAGGCTGTATACGTTCGCGGTGGGCAGCACCACGGCGGCGGTCAGGAACAGCATCAGCTCCAGCGCGCACCAGACCGTCAGGATCCCGGCGATGCCGGTCAGCTTGCCCTTCATCACCAGATACACCAGCGCGCAGGCCAGCAGCACGGCGGCAACGATCAGGGACACGCTCTTAACGGAAGCGGAAGAAGCGTCCAGAGCGCCTTCCGCGGTTTTGGTCAGATCCACGTTGATGGCGCCGCTGTTGAGGAGGAACGCGGCCCGGGCGCCCTGGTCCACCTCGGCCTGGGTGTCGCCCAGGGTGGCGGAAATAACGTTGCCGGAGGCCGTGGCGTAATAGCTCAGGGCGGTGCCGTCAAAGAACACGTTCAGGTAAATCGCGCCGGAATCGGCCAGCTTCTGCTGGCCTTCCTTCGTGAGCGTCAGGTTCAGGGCGTACCGGGTGCGGGCGCTGTTATAGCCGATGCCGGCCTGCTCCACATCCTTTTCCGTCAGCACCACGTTATCGCTGGATTTGATCTCCAGCTTTCCGGGCGCGACGATCCTGTTTAAGTTTTCCGTGATCTCGGCGGCGGTCATTTTGCCGATTTCCAGGCGGATCACGCCGTCCTTCAGGGTAACGGAGCCGTCGTTTTCCGTGGAAGAAGCAGCCTTGATGCGGTTCCCCATCACCTTTACGGCGTTTTCCGTTTCAGCCGCCAGATCCCCTTCGCTCCCCTCGGGCAGCGCAGCGGTATATTCATAATAGGTGCCACCGCCCATAGCGCGGTTCAGGTGCAGCGCTTCCGGCCAGTTCCGGCTGCTCACCGGCACCCAGGGCAGCAGTTCGTTCATGCCGTTTTCCCCGGTGCACAGGCCCGTGATGGAGATCACGGATACAAAAACGATCAGCGCCAGCAGAACGGCAAGGAGGATCGCTCCCTTGCTCCGGCTGCTCATGGGGGTACGGCTTTTGACAGACTTTGGCATTAAAATCTCTTCCTCTCTATGCAAAGACGCCTTGATCCTGCGTCTCCAAATACCGTGTTATTATACGCTCATTCTTCCTGTGCGTCAAGCGTTTTCCCTTCACATTCCCGGATTGGCCTTTCCCGGCGTTCATTCCCTGTTTTCTTCGATCCAATGGCGCTTGTTTTCCTCCCAGGTCCTTTCGCTGATGATGTAGCGGGGACGGCGCTTGGTTTCCAGATACGTTTTGCCCACGTACTGGCCGATCACCCCCAGGCTGATCAGCTGGATGCCGCCCAGCAGGCAGATCACGCACAGGGTGGAGGCCCAGCCCGTCACCGTATTGCCCAGGATGGCTTCAATAACGGCCCATACGGCGATGATCAGCCCGATCAGGCTGAATAACACGCCTGCGCCGGTGATCATGGAAATGGGCTTCACGGACAGGCTGGTGATGCCGTTGAAGGCCAGCGCCAGCATTTTCCGAAGCGGATAATGGCTCTTCCCCGCCAGGCGCTCCGCCCGTTCGTAGGAAACCGTGCTGCTTTTGAACCCCACCAGCGGGAACATGCCCCGCAGGAAGATATTCACTTCCTCAAAATCTGCGAAATGGTTCAGCACCCGGCTGCTCACCAGCCGGTAGTCCGCATGGTTGTACACCGTTTCCGCGCCCAGGGCGCGCATCAGCTTATAGAAGCTTTCCGCGGTAAAGCGCTTGAAAAACGTATCCGTATCCCGCCGGGAACGGACGCCGTACACGATCTCGCTGCCCCGCCAGTATTCCTCCACCATTTCGTCCATGGCGTCCAGGTCGTCCTGACCGTCGCAGTCGATGGAGATGGTGATGTCGCACTTGTCCCGGGCCTCCATCAGCCCCGCCAGCACCGCGTTCTGATGCCCCCGGTTGCGGCTCTGGCAGATGCCGAGATAATGCCCGTCCTGTTCCGCCAGGCCGCGGATGATTTCCCAGGTTTTGTCCTTCGATCCGTCGTTGACGAACAGCACCCGGCTGTTTTCGCTGATTTTCCCTTTTCCCGCCAGGGTATGCAGTTTATTGAGAAACATGGGGGCCGTCAGGGGCAGCACCTGCTCCTCGTTATAACAGGGGATCACGATCCACAGGATCGGCCTGGCCGTTGTTTCCGTCATGTCCATTCCTCCCGCCACAGATCTTTTTTCCGCCGGATCATCTCATCCGTTCTGGCGATGTAGTGCCCCACGTCGCTCACGTTGGGCGCGCGCTCGATGCGGCCTTTTTTCACGTCCACCCGTTTGCTGATGGCCCCGGCGCCCACGGCGAATACGTGGGCGGTCTCCTCCATCATGTCCACGTTGTACAGGCATTCGTGCCCCGGCAGGGCGTAGCCCACGTTTTCCAGGTTTCCCGCCATGTACTTCTGCCGGTACAGATAATAGGGCCGCATGCCCCGCATTTCCGCTTCTCTGCGCCCGGCATCCACCATGTCCCCCACCATGCCGCCGTCGGGCAGCTGCGCTTCCCACAGGTGCATTAGGCTGCTGCGCTTGATGGACAGGGTGTGCACCGTCAGGCTTTCCGGAGAAAGCCCCCGGCTCCAGGCAAGGGTCTGCAGGAACATATCCAGGTCCTCCCCCGGCAGCCCGGCAATCAGATCCATATTGATATGGGAAAAGCCCGCTTCCCGGGCAAGGGCGTAGGCCTGTTCCGTCTGAGCCCGCGTATGCCTGCGGCCGATGCGGACCAGCGTTTCGTCGTGCATGGTCTGGGGATTGACGGAGATCCGTCCGGCCCCGGCTTCCCGGATCACCGACAGCTTTTCCCGGTCGATGGTGTCCGGCCGCCCGGCCTCCACCGTCACCTCCCGGGCGCGTCGGATAAAGGGCCGGCATGCCGAAAGCACCTGCTCCAGCTGCTTTGCGCTCAGCGCCGTGGGCGTGCCTCCGCCCATATAGAACGCCCGGGGCTTCAGCCCTTTTTCCTCCAGCAGCGCCAGCGTCGCTTCGATTTCTTTTACGACGGCCTCCACGTAGGGGGGCAGCTCCTTTCCTTTGCCCACCTCGCCGCTCAGGAAAGAACAGTAGGCGCACCGGGACACGCAGAACGGGATGCCCACGTACAGATCCGCATCCGTATCCGTACTTTGGGCCATCCCCTGCTGCACTGCGACGATCTCCCGCAGCAGCGCCGCCTTGTCCCCGCGGACGCTGAACATTTCCTTCGTTTCCTTTTCCGCTTCCTCCAGCGAAAGGCCCCTTCCCATGGCTTCGTACAGGAGCCGGGTGGGCCGGATGCCGGTCAGGGACCCCCAGGGCGGCGTCCTGCCGGTGGCGGCGATCAGGGCGTCGTAGAGCGTCTGCTTGATCAGCCGCTTGTGATACCGCTTTTCCAGCAGGGGATCTGCGCTGACTTCCGCCGTCCTTACCGCAGACGCGGCATACCGGCCCTCCAGCGTGATCCGGCACCTGCGCGCGCCGCTTTCCTCTTGCTCCGTGTGCGTCACCGTCAGGTCCCCGCCCGGCAGATTGATCTGCACCTGCACGTTTCCGAAAAACACCCGCGCCACGTCTGCCAGGTCGTTGCCGAATCCCGGAATCGGCGTCATAATGGATACGATCATAAATAATGCTCCCGTTCCGCTTTCAGGGTGGTGGGTTCGCCGTGGCCGGGCAGCACGATCAGGTCTTTTTCCAGATGCAGAAGGCGTTTTACCGACCGCATCTCCTCCGCCATGCTGCCTCCCGGCAGATCCGTCCGCCCAAAGCCGCGGCAGAACAGCGTATCCCCCGTAAACAGCGCGTCCCCGATCTCATAGGCCACGCTGCCCATCGTGTGCCCCGGCACATGGTACACCCGGATGGGCAGGCCCGCAAGGCACAGCCGGGCGCCCTCCTGCACGTAATCCGTGGCGTCGGGCCGGGCGTCCGTATCCCCGATCATGCCGCCCGCATGCCAGGATGGGTCCTTCAGCATGATATCGTCGGCGGGATGAATGTACACGGGCACGCCGGGAAAATCCTTCAGCGCGCCGGTATGATCGAAATGCCCGTGGGTCAGCAGGATGGCCGCGGCTTTTTTATCCTCCAGCGCCTGTTTGATTTTTCCGCCTTCCGCAGCCGGATCGATCACCACCGCTTCTTCGCTTCCTTCGTTGTAAACGATATAGCAGTTGGTGCCCACCGGCCCGAGGGTCAGGGTATCGATCTTCATCTCTCCGCTCCTCAAAACGTCTTTCTGCTGTCCAGCAGGATCGTCACCGGCCCGTCGTTGCACAGGTGCACCATCATGTGGGTGCGGAACACCCCGTTCTCCACCGGCACGCCCAGCTTCCTTATCTCATCGCAGCAGCGCTCATACAGCGCGTTGGCTTTTTCCGGCTCCTCCGCCCGGGTGAAGCCGGGGCGGTTCTGGCCCCGGGCGTCGCCCAGCAGGGTAAACTGGCTCACCGCCAGCACCGCGCCGCCCACGTCGATCACAGAACGGTTCATCTTCTCGTTTTCATCCTCAAAGATCCTGAGCTTTGCGATTTTGCCGGCCAGGTATACGGCGTCCTTTTCCGTATCCCCCGCTTCCACGCCGATCAGGGCCATGATCCCTTTCCCGATCCGGCCCGTTTCCCTGCCGTCCACCGTCACGTACGCTTCCGTCACTCTCTGGGCCACACAGCGCATAGCCTTTATTCCTCCATGATTCCCGCGTTTTTCATCAATGCCTCGGCTACTCTCACGCCATCCGCCGCGGCGCTCATGATGCCTCCGGCGTAACCCGCGCCCTCGCCGCAGGGATAGATGCCAGCGACGCTGCTTTCGCACCGCCCGTCCCGGGGCACCCGCACCGGGCAGGAGGAGCGGCTTTCCACCGCCGTCATCACCGCGTCCGGCAGCGCGAAGCCCCGCAGCTGCCTGTCGAACGCCCTGATGGCGTATTGCAGCCCCTGACAGGCGAACGGCGGCAGGATGCCGCGGAAATCCCCGCAGACGACGCCGGGGCGGTATGTGGGCCGCACTTCCCCCAGGCGCTTTGTTTCCCGGCCCGCCAGCAGATCCTCCACCCGCTGAACCGGCGCTTTGTAATCCCCGCCGCCGGCCCGGAAGGCGCTTTCCTCCCACGTCCTTTGCAGGGCGAACCCCGAAAGGGGATGATCGTCCCCGAAATCCTCAGTCCGCACGTCCACCAGCAGGGCGGCGTTGGCGTTTTCCCCGTCCCGGGCATAGGCGCTCATACCGTTGACGCACACGCCGCCGGGCCGACTGGCCGCGGGCATCACATATCCGCCCGGGCACATGCAGAAAGTATAGGCGCCCCGGCCGTCGGGCAGTTTGCAGGCGAGGTGGTATTCCGCGGCGCCCAGGGCTTCGTGCCCGGCGAAGGCGCCGTACTGGGCCCGGTCGATCATGCGCTGGGGATGCTCGATCCTTACGCCAACGGAAAAGGGCTTCCGGATCATGTTCACCCCGGCGTAATACAGCATCCCCTGGGTATCCGCCGCGCTGTGGCCGATGGCCAGGATCAGCGCGTCCGCGCTGACGGCATGAACGCCCTCCCTGTCCGTGTATTCCACGGCGGCCAGCGCGCCTTTCCGGACCGTCACATTGGTGAGCCGGGCAGAAAAACGGATCTCCCCGCCCAGGGAGAGGATCTCCTCCCGGATGGCCCGGACGACGCCGGGCAGCCTGTCCGTGCCGATGTGCGGGCGTGCTGCGTACAGGATCTCCTCCGGCGCGCCGTGAAGATGCAGCTCCCGGAGGATGAAGGCGCAGCGCGGGTCCTTGATCCCGGTGGTCAGCTTGCCGTCCGAAAACGCGCCTGCGCCGCCCTCGCCGAACTGCACGTTGCTTTCCGGGTCCAGCTTTCCTTCCCGGGCAAACCGGTCCGTGGACCGTTTCCGGTCCTCCACCCGTTCTCCCCGTTCCAGCACGATGGGCCGAAGGCCCGCCCGGGCCAGCGTCAGCGCCGCGAACATCCCCCCGGGGCCGAAACCGGCGATCACCGGGCGCAGCATGCCGCCGATCTTCTCCCGCCGGATCACGGGCGGCGCGTATTCCCCCCGCACCGGGGATGCGACCCCCGGCTTCAGGGAACGCAGGAGCTTTTCTTCCTCCTTCATTTCCAGGTCCGCCGCCATGACGAAATGCACGTCCCGCTTGTCCCGGGCGTCCACGCTTTTCCTGCTCACGCGCCAGGAGAGCACCGCGCTCCTCTCCGCCCGCAGTTTTTTCAGCGCGGAGCGGAGGGGCGCTTCCGCGTCCGCGTCCAATGGGATCTTCAGATTCCCGATCCGGATCATCCGCCGCCCCTCCTTCTCAAATTTGAAACTATTATAACACGCGGAAAGCATAAATTCAAACAGGAAACCCTTGTTTCTTCCTCCGCCGGTGTGTTACAATGATTCGCCGTGGTTTTACCGGCAACGAAAGTGAGGAAACGCAAATGTCTGTGCTGAATGGCTTAAAAATCGGCATGATCTCCCTGGGATGCGTCAAGAACCGCGTGGATTCGGAGCAGATGCTCTCCTGCCTGACGGAAAAAGGCATGGCCATCACGCCGGATCCGGCCCAGGCCGACGTGCTGATCGTCAACACCTGCGGCTTTATCGCCCCGGCCAAGGAAGAATCCATCGACGCCATCCTGGAAATGGCGGAATACAAAAAAACGGGCCGCTGCCGCGTCCTGTGCATCACGGGGTGCCTGGCCCAGCGATATCGGGACGATCTTGTGCGGGACATGCCGGAGATCGACTGTCTGCTGGGGGTGGGCCAGTACGGGCAGATAGCGGAATATCTGGAAAAAGCCCTCTCCGGAGCCCGCGTCGCCGATACGGCGCGGACAGAGGGCTTCCTGGAATGCGGCCGCGTGCTCACCACGCCGCCTTATTCCGCCTATATCAAAACCGGCGACGGCTGCGACAACCGCTGCGCCTACTGCGCCATTCCCCTGATCCGAGGGGCCTACCGGTCCCGGCCCATGGAATCGGTGCTCAGTGAAATGCGCGCGCTTTCCGCCCGGGGCGTCCGGGAGCACATCCTCATCGCCCAGGATACCACCCGCTACGGCTCCGACATCGGAACGGACCTGCCGGCGCTGCTGGAGCGCGCCGCCGGGATCGATGGCGTTCGGTGGCTGCGGTGCCTGTACATGTATCCGGACGAAACGAACCCGAAGGTGCTGGAAACCATGGCGCGGCACGAAAACATCTGCAAATACCTGGATCTGCCCCTGCAGCACGCTTCTCCGGGGCTGCTGAAAAAAATGAACCGCCGCGGCACGGCGGCGCACACGAAGGAAATGCTCCGCGCCGCCCGGGACATGGGCTTTTGCCTGCGCACCACCTTCATCGTGGGCTTTCCCGGGGAAACGGAAGCGGATTTTGAAGCGCTGATGGCCTTCACGGAAGAAATGGCCTTCGACCGGATGGGCGCCTTCGCCTTTTCCCCGGAGGAGGACACCCCCGCCGCGGCCATGCCGGATCAGGTGCCGGAGGAAATCAAGCAGCAGCGGCTGGACCGGCTCATGGCCCTGCAGGCAAAGATCAGCCTGCGCAGGAACAGGCTGCGCATCGGAAAAGAAGAAACGCTGCTGGTCACCGGGCACAACGGCATGCACTACACCGCCCGTTCCCCCTGGGAGGCCCCGGACGCGGACGGGGAGATCGCCCTGATGAGCGAAACGCCCCTGAAAGAAGGCAGCTTCATCCGCGGGAAAATCATTGCCGCCGACACCTACGACCTGACGGCGAAGGCGCTGTAAACGCACAAAAAACACGCCCGGCTTTCTCCGCCGGACGTGTTTTTTCATTCGCAGACGATCCTGCATTTTTCGATCCCGTAATACCGGAAGCACGCCACGGCTTCCCGGCTGATCCTCTCCCCGCAGACCAGGATGGGCACGCAGGGCGGGCAGGCCGCCTGGGCGTCGGCGAGGATACGGCCTTCCGCATCTTCAACGGAAACCTCCCTGCCCGGGGAGAAAAGCGCCTGCCGCACGGACAGGGCCCGCAGCGGCGCGGGCATCCCGGGCGGCGTGCCCGGAAGCGCACCGCGGCAGGAAACCGACAGAAGCGCTTTTTCCGCTTTGCCGATTTCCTCCTCCGTCAAGAGAGGCGTCAGCATCATGGTCAGGAAATCCGGATCGGAAAACTCGCATTCCACGCCGTTTTCCCGCATCAGTGCGTGCAGCGCATCCCCGGTATAGCCGTACCGCCTGGCGGCGACGGTGATCTTCGCCGGCTCGTCCCCGATCAGCTCATAGCCGTTTTCCTGAAGGCGGCGTTTCATTTTATCAACCCGATGGCACAGCCGCGCCATTTCTTCCCGATACCCGCCCGCAAGGACCGCGTTGCACTGATCCAGGGATTCCAGGATCAGGTACGACGGACTGGTGGAGGCAAACAGCGCCATGGCGCTTTCCGCCTGGTCCGCGTATAGCGCCGGAGCCGATGCGGCAATGTGCAGATACGCCCCGCCCGTCAGCACCGGCAGGGTTTTATGGGCCGAATCGCAGCACATGTCCGCGCCCAATGCGACGGGATGCCTGTCCTGTTCAAGGAATTTCAGGTATGCGCCGTGGGCGTTGTCCACCAGCAACGGCGTATCATGCTTTCTGCACACCGCCGACAGACCGGCAATATCCAGCATGCCGCCCAGATAATCCGGGCTGGTCACATACACCGCCGCGGGCCTGTCCGTCATTTCGTCAAACGCTTTTTCCAGCACGTCCGGAGTAATGGAGCAAGAAAGCAGACTCCGGTCTGTTTCAGGGAAAACCCACCGGATTTCAGCATCAAGCAACCCCGCGGCGTAAACGAAGGCGCGGTGAGCGTTGCGCCCGGCCAGGATCAGCGGCCGCCGGCCCCGCCGCTTTCCTTCCAGCAGCGAAAGATGCAGCATGGCCCGGATGCACAGGGAGGACCCCTCCGTGGAATACAGCGTCCTGGCCGCGCCGAAAAGCGCCGCGGCGTTGTCCTCGCTGCGGCGGATGATCCCCCCGGCGTCGTAGAGCACGTCCGCGCCGCGGATCTCCGTGATATCCAGGCTTTCCGCGCCCAGCGGCCCCCGGCCCTTGTGCCCCGGCATGTGCAGCCGGACGGGCGACGCATCCCGGTACGCGCGGACAAAATCGCAGATCGGCGTATCCATCATGCTTCTTCCGTCAGGCGGGAAGCCTCCAGCATGATGGCGCATTCCATGCGCTTGCGGAACAGCTCGCACCCGTATGCGTACACGCCCCGGACGCTGCCGGTGGCGTGATAGGCGTTGGCGGCGCACCCGCCGGAGCAGTACAGCTTCGCCCAGCAGTCCCTGCATTCCGGCCGGGCATACACGTTGCAGGAAGCGAACTCCTCCTGCATCGCTTCATTCGTGACCCCGTCCCACACGTTGCCCAGGCGGAACCGTTCCTCCCCCACGAACTGATGGCAGGGATACAGGTCCCCCCAGGGGGTGACAGCCATGTATTCCGTGCCGCTGCCGCAGCCGGAAATCCGCTTATAGATGCAGGGCCCGCCCTGCAGGTCGATCATGTAATGATAGAAGGTAAAGGGCCGCCCCTCCTTCCGCCGGGCGTGCATCAGCTCCGCCAGCTTTTCGTACTGCTCCAGCACGATGGGCAGATCCTCCTGCGTCAGGGCGTTTTCGTCCCCGGGACCGCACACCACCGGCTCCATGCTCAGCTCCGTAAAGCCCAAATCCAGCATGGCTTCGATGTCCCGGAGGAAATCGGGATTGTGATGGGTGAACGTGCCCCGCATATAATAATTCTTTCCGCCCCGGGCCCTGACCAGCTTCTGGAACTTGGGCACGATCTTCTCCCAGCTGCCGTTTCCCGCGTAATCCACCCGGAACCGGTCGTGCACTTCTTTCCTGCCGTCCAGGGAAAGCACCACGTTGCTGCATTCCCGGTTGGCAAAATCGATCACGTCGTCGTCGATGAGCATTCCGTTGGTGGTGATGGTAAAGCGGAAATGCTTGCGATGCGCCTTTTCGATGCTCCTGGCATAGGCCACCAGGCGCTTCACCACATCGAAATTCATCAGCGGCTCTCCGCCGAAAAAGTCCACCTCCAGGTTATGCCTGTCCCCGGAATGGGCTGCCAGGAAATCCAGCGCCTGCTTCCCCACCTCAAAGGACATCAGCGCCCTTTCTCCGTGGTACTTGCCCTGGCTGGCGAAGCAGTAGGCGCAGTTCAGGTTGCAGGTGTGGGCCACGTGGAGGCACAGCGCCTTTACGATCCCGGCGCTGCGGCGCTTGAGCTCCCCGGCCAGGGGCTGAAAGGTATCGGGGGTGAACAGCTTCCCTACTTCCTTGAGGGCCGTCACCTGATCGTAGCATTCCCCGATCTCCTGCTCCGTCACGCCCTCAAAGCGCCCGGAAAGCGAACGGAGGATCTGCTCCCGGTCCGCCGTTTCGTACTGTTCGATGATGGCGTAGGCGATTTCGTCCACCGCGTGCACGCTGCCGGAGCAAACGTCCACCACGATGTTCATGCCGCCCAGCCGGTACTGATGAATCATGGCTTTCTTATCCTTCCTGATGACTGAAAAAATGCCGCCAACGGGCGGCATTTCCGGCTGTATGGTCAGCTTACTTGCTTTCCTTCTGGGCCTTGTTTTCGCACTGCTGGTTCGCGATGCCGCAGCTGGTTTTGCAAGCGGACTGGCAAGAGGTCTGGCATTCGCCGCAGCCGCCGTTCTTGGCGCTTTCGCACAGGGTGCGGGTGTTCAGGGTTTTGATGTGCTCCATGGTCAATGCCTCCCAAAGAAATACGATTTTCAATTTATATTAGCACACCGGGGCCCATAAGTCAATCGAAAACAGAAAAATATCCCCGGAAGCGCAAAGTTTTGTATGGGAAACTTTTGCAATTCTCAATATCTTGTGTTATAATGTGGCAAAGGGCCTTTTTCGCGCGCGTCGCAGCGGCCCGGAAGGCAAGAAAAACGAGGTGCTCTATGGCGCAGTCTTACAATGCTGGCAGTATCAAGATCCTGGAGGGGCTGGACGCGGTGCGCATGCGTCCCGGCATGTATATCGGCTCCACCGGCAGCCGGGGCTTGCATCATTTATTATGGGAAATCGTGGACAACGCCATCGACGAGGCCATGGGGGGCTACGCCACGGAGGTGGCTGTAACGCTGCATAAGGACGGCTCCGCCTCCGTGTGGGACAACGGCCGGGGCATGCCGGTGGACAATCATCCGGTCCTGAACGTGCCGGGGGTGGAGGTCATTTTTACCCGCCTGCACGCCGGCGGCAAATTCAACAATGAAAACTACGCCTATTCCGGCGGATTGCACGGGGTGGGCGCGTCGGTGGTGAACGCGCTGTCCAAATGGCTCACCGTGGATATTTACCGGGACTGGAGCCATTACGCCCAGCGGTATGAGAACTGGTTCGATCCCAAGGAAAAGAAATGGAAGGCCGGCCATCCCGTAACGCCCCTGGAAAAGCTGGGCAACACCCGCAAGCGGGGCACGTTCATCCGGTTCCTGCCGGACGATACGGTGTTTGAAGAAACGGTGTTCAGCGGCGACACCGTGCGCCGCCGTCTGCGGGAACTGGCGTATCTCAATAAGGGCCTCAAGATCTCCTTCACCGACGAGCGTACGAAGGAAGAAGGCAAGGCCTACGCCGAATACTGCTTCGCCGGCGGCATCGTGGACTACGTGAAATTCCTCAACCGGGACAAGACGCCCCTCCACGACGAGCCCATTTTCTTTGAGGGCAAAAAGGACGATATCCTCTGCGCCGCCGCCATCCAGTACACCGACGGCTACACCGAATCCGTATTCTCCTACGTGAACAACATCCCCACCGGCGAGGGCGGCACCCACGAAACGGGCTTCCGCGCCGCTATGACCAAGGCGCTCAACGATTACGCAAGGAAGATCGGCGCCCTGAAGGAAAAGGACAATAACCTCTCCGGCGAGGATTTCCGGGAGGGCATCACGGTGGTGCTCACCACCATGGTGAAGAATCCCCAGTTCGAGGGCCAGACGAAGGGCCGCCTGGGGAACACCGAGGTGCGCCCTGCGGTAGAAGCCATCGTCACCGAACGGATGTACGAATTCCTGGAAAACCTGAAAAACCAGGATCTGGCCCAGAAGATCATCGAAAAGGCCGTGAAATCCGCCAAGGTCCGGGAGGCCACGAGAAAAGCCCGGGACGTGGCCCGCGCCAAATCCCAGATCGAGGCCACGCCCCTGGTGGGCAAGCTGTCCGCCTGCACCGGACGCAAGGCCGTGGAAAACGAATTGTTCATCGTGGAGGGCGACAGCGCCGGCGGCAGCGCCAAGCAGGGGCGGGACCGGCGGTTCCAGGCCATTCTGCCCCTGCGCGGCAAGCCCCTGAACGTGGAAAAGAAGCGGCTGGACCAGGTGCTGGCCAACGACGAATTCCGCTCCATCATCACCGCCCTGGGCACCGGCATCGCCGAGGATTTCGATTTGTCCTCCCTGAAATACCATAAGGTGATCATTCTGGCCGACGCCGATCAGGACGGGGCCCACATCCGCTCCATCCTGCTCACGTTTTTCTTCCGCTATATGCGGGACCTGGTGGCCGACGGCCACGTGTTCATCGGCATGCCGCCCCTGTACGCGGTGAAAAAAAGCGGCGGCGTGCAGTACGCCTACGACGACAGAGAGCTGAAAAAGGTCATCACCGGCCAGCGGGGCTATACCCTGCAGCGTTACAAGGGCCTGGGCGAAATGAACCCGGAGCAGCTCTGGGAAACCACCATGGACCCCGCCCACCGCAAGCTCATGCAGGTCACCATCGAGGACGCCGCCGAAGCGGATTCCCTCATCACCGTCCTCATGGGCGACAAGGTGGAGCCCCGGCGTGAATACATCATCGAGCACGCTGAATTCAACAAGGCCGATCACTTCGATCAGCACGTTGAAATACCCAAACCCACCATGCAAATCTGAACACAGAAAGGATGGTACCCATGGCAACGACCAGCGCTATTTCCTCGATCCTCAGCATCCTCATCACCCTCGTGATGGGCGTTTCCTTCGTGGGAGGCGCCACCCCGGCCACCTTGCCCACCCAGGTGGATTACACCTACGAGGCCACCTATGTCCTGGACGGCCAGGAAGGTAGCCTGAACGCCTCCCTGTCCCTGGACGCCGCGGCCCCCGCGCTGCTCATGGACCTGAACGGCCAGACCTTTTCCTTCCGGGACGGCGCGCTGACCGTCACCGACACGGACGGCTACAGCGACACCCAGGAGATCCCCGCCGAAGCGCTGGAGATCCTCAGCCAAATGGCGTCCTACCTGGCCGACGGCGGGCTGGAAGCGGATCTGACCGCGCTGCTGCCCTACCTGGCCGATTTCCCGGATTTCAACGCTTACACCCTGACGTATGAAACCGTCGCCGCGAACAACGGGGCGCCCGTTATCCGCTACACCTTTGAAACCACGCCTCTGCGCCTCCTGTCCGCTGCGCACCGCTGGGCGGCCTGGCACGCCTGCGACGAAAAGCTGATGCAGGACGTGAAAAACTTGAAGCTGTTCTCCCTGCCCGGCGTGCAAAAGCTGCTCAAGGCCCAGGATATCGAGCCTGAAAAGGCCTTTACCATGCTGATGCGCAGCCTTTCCAACGAGCTGAGCAACGCCATCGACAACGCCTACGGCTATAACCTGTCCGCGCCTCTCAGGGTGACTGTGGATTTCAGCGCCCGGGGCCTCGTTACCGCCGCCCATGCGGAAATCGTCCTGTCCGAGGATTCCTACGCCCCGGAAGAGCCGGAAGACAAAATCGTGATCAGGGCGGATTATTCCCGCGGCCTGCAGGGCAACAACCCCACCGTCAACGTGCTGGTCACCAAAGCGGACAACGCCGTGTTCAGCGGGGTGTTCAGCGTTCAGGGATCCCAGCTGACCTGCAGCGCCCGGTATTCCGCCCTGAGCAGCTACGCGGAAGGCTTTGACTTCCTGCTGACGGCGGATGAAAACGGCCTGAACGCCGGATTGAGCATCCATAACGACGACAACAATCCCTCCTACACCCTGAACATCAAGAATCAATCCATCTCCTTCCTCTACCTGGAAAGCGATTACTGCGGCGGCGAAAGCGCGCCTTTCGTGCGCGGCCTGCTCACCTGGGAAGAAGACGGCAAATACGCCCTGGACATCCACGCCAATTCCTTCAAGCTCACCGGCAGCGGATCGCTTTCCTTGAATGACGATACGCTCATCAACGTGCTGGAACTGACGGGATACCCCATCATCAACGGCGACGTGAATGATCGGCCGGACGACGGCATGACGGTGAACGCCCGCCTTTCCCAGGTGCTCCGCCAGGAGAACGGCGCCATCGTCCTGAACAACAGTTATGAGGCCGCCCCCGAGAACGGCGGGGAGGAACAGTTTCTGTTCTATTCCGACACCCACACCCTCACCATCCGCTGATCCCATGATCCTACGATAAGGAGCAGTCATACCATGCCCAAGCAGCCCCCCGCCCCCATCCAGCAGGAAATCATCCAGACGCCCCTGGAGGACGTGCTGCATCAGTCCATGATGCCCTACGCGGAATACGTGATCCTGGAGCGCGCCATTCCCCGGGTGGAAGACGGGTTGAAGCCCGTTCAGCGCCGCATCCTCTTCACCATGCACGAACTGGGCCTCACCCCGGACAAACCCCACCGCAAATGCGCCCGCATTGTGGGCGACTGCCTGGGCAAATACCATCCCCACGGGGACACCAGCGTTTACGACGCCCTGACCCGTATGGCCCAGCCCTATTCCCTGCGGGGGGTCATGGTGGACGGCCACGGCAATTTCGGCTCCATCGACGGCGACAGCGCCGCGGCCATGCGGTATACCGAGGCCCGCATGGCCCCCCTGGCGCTGCAGATGCTGCGGGACATCGAAAAGGATACGGTGCCCTTCCGGCTGAATTTCGACGATACCCTCAAGGAGCCGGATCTTCTGCCCGCCCGCTTCCCCAACCTGCTGGTGAACGGCGCCAGCGGCATCGCCGTGGGCCTGGCCACCAACATCCCGCCCCATAACCTCAAGGAAGTCACGGAAGCGGTCTGCATGCAGATCGACAATGAAAACGTGACGTTGGACGAGCTCATGCGGGTGCTGCCCGGGCCGGATTTCCCCACCGGCGGCATCCTGCTGGACACACCGGAGATCCGCGCCGCCTATGAAACGGGCCGCGGGAAGCTGACCCTCCGGGCCAGGGTGGAGATGGAGCCGGGCAATTCCGGCCGCACGCTGCTGGTGATCACGGAAGTTCCCTACGGCGTGGCCAAAGCCCAGATGCTGGAAAAGATCCTGAGGCTCAGCGAGGAAAAAAAGGCCCAGCTGGGCTGCATCCACGATATCCGGGACGAAAGCGACCGGTCGGGGCTGCGGGCGGTAATCGAGCTCAAAAAAGAAGCCAACTCCCAGAAGGTGCTGGCTTACCTCTACAAATACAGCGACCTGCAGGTGACCTTCGGGGTCAACATGGTGGCCGTCGCGGCGGGCAAGCCCGTGCTGATGGGCCTCAAAACCGTGATCGGCCATTTCATCCGCCATCAGAAGGACGTGGTCACCCGCCGCACCCGGTACGAGCTGGAACAGGCGAAGGCCCGGGCCCACATCCTGGAGGGCCTGATCGTCGCAGTGGACAATCTGGACGAGGTCATTGCCCTGATCCGCGCAAGCAAGAACGGCAAGGAAGCCAAAGCCCGCCTGATGGAGCGCTTCGGCTTCACCGACGTGCAGGCCCAGGCCATCCTGGATCTGCGCCTGCAGCGCCTCACCGGCCTGGAAATCGAAGCTCTGCGCCGGGAATACGCCGATATCCTCAAGCTGATCGACACCCTGGAGGGCATCCTCAAAAGCGAAAAAAAGCTGATGAACGTGATCAAAAAGGAGCTGCGGGAGATCGCCGACCAGTTCGGGGACGACCGCCGCACCCAGATCATCCGTGAGAAAGAGGACGACGTTCCCGTGATCGTGGAGGAAGAGCCGCTGCCCGAAGAGGCGGTGGTGTTCCTCACCCGGGGCGGCCAGCTGCGCCGCATGAGCCCCCGGAACTTTGAAAAGATGGACATGCCCGGGAACGAAAGCGACATGGCCCGGTATCTGTTCCATACCCAGACCGATCATACCCTCTATTTCTTCACCGACCGGGGCAACTGCTATCCCCTGTCTGTTGGCGCGCTGAACGAAACCAGCAAGCCCAAGGACCGGGGCGGGGCCTTAAGCAGCGTGCTGGCCGGGCTGGAGAATAACGAAAAGTGCGTGTCCCTGCATCTCATCATGCCCGGCAGCCTCATGGGCATGGGCGATCTATTGTTCTTTACCAGGCAGGGCCAGGTGAAACGCACCAGCGCCGCGGAATACGACGTGAAGCGATCCAAATTCGCCGCCGTGAACTTAAAGGGCGACGATAGGCTTTTGTGCGTCGTGCCCGCGGAGGAGGGCAGCGATCTGCTGATGATCACCCGCAAGGGTATGTGCATCCGCTTCCCCCTGGACACCGTGCCCGAAATGGGCCGGGTCAGCGCCGGGGTGCGGGCCATGAAAGTGGACGACGACGACGAGGTGATCCTGGCCTGCCCCATTTCCGTGTCCGATCAAATCCTTCTGTTTACCGAGCGCGGCTACGCCAAGCGCCTCACCGGCGCGCTGTTCGACGCCCAGGGCCGGGCAGGCAAGGGCGTCAAATGCGTGTCCTTCAACAAATCCGGCTCCACCGGCACGTATCTGGCCGCCGCCGTTCGGATCACCGCGTCCCGGGCCTTCACCGTGCTGCAAAACGGCGGAGTGATGACCCCCATGATGTCCGATATGCTTCCCGTGCAGGACCTTTCCGACAAGGGCAAGCCCACCGTCATGGCCGTGCTGGACGACGTTGTCACCGATCTGATATTGTAATTATATCGGGACCACCCGATTGAAAAAGGAGCGTGTTTCCAATGAAAAAAGCCATTGTTTCCCTTCTGCTGTGCGCCCTGCTGCTGGCGTGTTTCTCTGTAGCCGCTCTGGGCGAAAACTACGCCTGGCAAACCTTCAATATCGATCAGCAAAAGCAATTCCGTGTGCCCGTCCCCACCACCTGGACCAAAACCAAGCCCGAAGGGGACGAATATGCCGATTGGCCCTACAAGCCCGTCTTTGTGTTCACCAGTGAAGACGGGTCTCATGCCCTGTTGATTTTTGACATTTACATCACCGGCGGTACCCTGACCCTGGATGACGCTGCCGCAAACCTTGAAAAGGCCGGCGTCTCGGTCCGGCGCATCGTATCCGACGGCGTTCCTATGCTGGAGGGCTATTCTTCCGCGTTGGGCATTTACGGGCGCGCATTCTGCAATCTGAAAACCGACGGTTATTATATCGTGGCCGCCATGCCCGGCAAGGATGGCACCCTGATCGATCAGGACCCTGTATTCCTTACTTCTTTCTCCAATATCGAGCTTTTTACCGCCGAGGAAACCGCAACGGCCGCCTCTGTGCCCACCGCTGCCCCCCAAAGCAATTCCGAAAGCCCGGTGGAGGCTGCGAAAGCCAAGGTCGCCGAGCTTGAAGCGCAAATCAGCTATTACAAGGAACAGCAGAGCGAACTTCGGGCACAGCTGATGGATCTTGAATTCAAACTGCAAACCGCTGAAATGGAGCTGGAAAACGCTCATGCCGAATTGGAAAAAGCAATGCAATCCGGCTTCTGCCCCAGCTGCGGTTATGAACTGCCGGAGGGAAACGTCTTCAAATTCTGCCCGCAGTGCGGTTCGCCCCTTCAATAAGAGGATGAAGCGGAGCGCAAAAAGCTGACGATATGAAACAGGAAAAATAAAGGATTCTTCAAGGATAATCCATAGACAAAGCAAACGGCGTGAGTGAGTTCACGCCGTTTGCTTTGAGAAGCTATATATTTCACATCATTCCGCGAATACGATATCGTCCCTGAGGCGGTAGATCGTGGCCCCCCGGCCCTTCTTGCAGAACGCCTCCGCCCACCATTCGATGGACTTTTCCGCGTCGAACTGCACCAGGCCGTACCGGATGCCGTCCTTCTTTTCGCCCTTCATGTTGCTGTCCATCCAGTGGACGGTATCCGTTTCCGGGTCGTAATCAGCGATCATGACCGCGCTGTGGGCGCCCTTGCCGTAATAGTAATCCGCCGACATCTGGAAATAATCGCCCTTCTGCACCTGGCGCATCAGCGCCAGGGCCAGCTCCATATTTTCCGCCTTGGACAAATCCGTATCGTACAGGAACTGCGCCGCTACGACGAAGGGATTTCCCTCCTCCGCGCTCACGTCCTTCCACCGGTAGCCGTACTGATAGGGCCTGCAGTCCTCCGCGGTCTGATTGGCCGGCACGGCCAGGCGGACGCCGGGGTATCCGGCCAGGCGATATCCTTCGGCGTTCTGGGCGAACACATAGGTGGTGAAATTCTTGCACACGTAAATGTCCCCGGCGTAGTGCGCCCGCTGAAGCTTTCCGCCGGCCTTTTCATACACCTGCCGGCCCGTTTCGATATAGCCGTCGATCAGCGCGTCCCGGGCGGATGCTTCTTCCGCTTCCCCGCTTTCCGGCGCGGGCGCCGGCTCCGCAGCGGGCGTCTCGGCAGGCGCCGCGGCGATGCCGTTCATGTGGATCTCCGCTTCCTCCGCAAATGTCGGCGTCAGCAGCATTAGCCCCGCCATCAGCAGCGGCATCAGCCGTTTCCATCCCTTACGCATCTGCCCTCTTCTCCTTCTTCTCTCCCGCCGCGGCCGAAAGATCCTCCTCCGTCAGGCGCATCAGCGTTTCCCGGGTGATCTCGGCCCCGCTCCGGCTCAGCCTGTCCGCCTGGGCGGCGATGGCGCGCTCAAACAGGTTCCGCACGCCCCGGGCGTTGCCGAAGCCGGCGATATCCCGGCTTTCCTTTTCCAGGATCTCTTTGAGCTTTTCTTCCGCGTCCTTCGCCAGGGTGTATCCGCTTTTTCCGCAGCGCATTTTGAAGATTTCCGTCATTTCCTCCACGGTGTAATCCGGGAAGTGCATGAAACGGTTGAACCGGCTTTCCAGCCCGGGATTGGAATGAACGAATTCCTCCATCAGCTCCGTGTATCCCGCCACGATCACCACCAGGTCCTCCCGGTGGTCCTCCATGGCCTTGAGCAGGGTATCCACGGCCTCCTGGCCGTAATCCGTGCCGCCCCTGCGGGCGGTGAGGGCGTAGGCTTCGTCAATGAACAGCACCCCGCCCAGGGCCTTTTCGATCACCTCGGCGGTCTTGATGGCGGTCTGCCCCACGTAGCCCGCCACCAGGCCGGACCGGTCCACCTCCACCAGATGGCCCTTCGATAAAACGCCCAGGCTTTTGTAAATCCTGCTCATGAGCCGCGCCACCATGGTTTTGCCCGTGCCGGGATTGCCGGAAAACACCATATGCAGCGACAGGTCCGGCGTGGGCAGGCCGTGCTCCTTCCGGGCGCTGCAAATGCCGATCCAGTTGATCAGGCTGTCCACTTCGGATTTGATCCGGCCCAGCCCGATGTAATCGTGCAGCTCCTTTTTCAGATCCTCAATGTTCTCCGGCGGCGTTTCTTCCTTCTGTTCCTTTTCTTCCGCCTTCTTTTCGCCGGCCGGGGCGGAGACCCCTTTTTCGGCGGCGGGCTTTTTTCCCTCGCCCGTTCCCGGCACTTTCATGCTTTCCGGCCGGATGCCCCACAAATCCTCGCTGAGCAGCTGCATCCGCTGACGCAGCAGCCCCTGCATGATCTCGTTCTGCATGCGGATGATCTCGTCCTTGTTCTCCATGGCGCTCTCTCCCCCGTCCTTTTTCAGATATTTCCTGACGGTCCTGATGCTCTCGTTCAGATCTTCCCACCGAATGGAGCCGTCCGCCTGAAACGCGGTGGCTTCCAGGGTAAAATCCCCTTCGTAGCCCGTTTGGGGCAAATAAGCGAACAGCCTGGCAAAATCGATGTTTCCCCGGCCGATGAACAGGGTTTTCAGATGCCCCCAATCGGCGTAGGTCCCATCGTAATCGTTGATGTGCATGTGCGCGATGTGGGCCCACAGCCAGCGGTTTTCCGGATCGTACAGCGCATCCGTCTGCCCGTGAAAGGCCGCCAGCTTGGTATCCCAGGTAAACCGCGCGCCGGGATCCAGCGCCAGCAGCGCCCGGAAATGCGCCAGCGGATCCCGCTGGGTGCAGACCACGTTTTCCACCGTCAGCATCACGCCCTGGCGCTCCGCCTCTTCCTTCAGCCTGCCGTAGGCCGCCAGATGGTTTTCGATGCGCGTGTCGGAGGGCTTGCCGTTCCACAGGTGCAGCACCATTTTTTCCGCGCCGATCTCCCGGGCGATCTCGCAGTTCACCCGGAAATCCGCAAAGGCCCGGGCGGTTTCCCCCTGATCGCCGGAGGAGAGCTTTTCCCCCACGGTCTTTTCGCAGTGCATGGCGGGAAAGCTGAGCCCCAGCCCCCTTAGAAATCGCGTCAGCCGCTCCCGTTCGGGATACCAGCTGTCGTACATCATAAATTCAAAGCCGTCGCAGCACAGCTTTTCCCCGCAGCCTTCCAGCAGCCGGTAATCCCGCCCGTTGGGGCGTCCGATCAGCGCGCCGGTGGAACACAGGATCCTTCCGCTCATGCTTCCGCCTCCGCCAGCGCTTCCTCCGCCTGTTCCCACAGCGCGTAGGCCGCGGCCTGCGCGTCCTTCAGCCGCTGATACTCCCGGGCGGCGGCCGCGGCCTTTTCCGGATTGGCATATACTTCCGGGGTCGCCATGATCGCTTCCTGATCGCTGACCGCCTTTTCCGCGGCCGCTACCGCCTGTTCCGCGGCCCGGACGCTTTCCTTGAGCGCCTTGAGCTGCTCCTTCGCCAGACGGAGCTTTTTCTTTTCCTTGCCCGCTTCCGTACGGGTCATTTCGGCGAAGCGCGGGTCCTGGGCCGCCTGGCTTTTCTCCCATTGCAGCTTCCGCTGATAATCGTCGAAATTGCCCGGATATTCCCGGATGCCTTCCTCTCCCAGCACCGCCACGCGGCTTGCGAAGCGGTTGATGAAATACCGGTCGTGGGAAACCGCCAGGATGGTGCCTTCAAAGCTCTCCAGCGCGTCCTCCAGCACTTCGCGGCTGTCCATGTCCAGGTGGTTGGTGGGCTCGTCCAGCAAAAGCAGATTGTCCTTGCGCAGCATCAGTTTCGTCAGGGCGACCCGCCCTTTTTCGCCGCCAGACAGGGTGCTGACGGGCATGAACACGTCCTCCCCCGTGAACAGGAACAGCCCCAGCGCGCCGCGCACCTGGTTCTGATCCAGCCGGGGAAAATCGTCCCACACCTCGTCCAGCACGCTTTTTTCGGGATGCAGGCTTTCCTGCTTCTGATCGTAATATCCCACGTCCACGTTGGCGCCCCAGCGAACGGCGCCCGCGTCCGGGCTTTCCTGGCCCACCAGGCATTTGAGCAGGGTGGATTTCCCGATGCCGTTGGGCCCGATCAGTGCCACCCGGTCCCCGGCGCGCAGGTTCAGATTCACATGGGAAAACAGCGTCCTGTCCCCGAAGGATTTTTTCATCTCCCGGATCTGCACCACGTCGTCCCCGGTGCGCCGCCCGGCCTCGAACCGGAAGCGCACCTGATGCTCGTCCTGGGGCTTCTCCAGCCGCTCGATCTTCTCCAGCCGCTTTTCCCGGCTTTCCGCCGCCTTGATGGATTTTTCCCGATTGAAGGATTTATACCGGGCGATGATGGCCTCTTCCCGGGCGATCAGCTTCTGCTGCTGCTCCCAAGCCCGCATGCGGATCTCGAACCGCTGGGCCCGCTGGCGCATGTACGCGGTGTAGTTCCCCTCGTACTGCTCCATGGTCCCCAGCAGCAATTCGCTCACGTGGGTACATACCCGGTCCAGAAAATACCGGTCGTGGCTCACCACCAGCACGGTGCCCCGGTATTCCTTCAGACAGTTTTCCAGCCAGTCCAGCGCTTCCAGATCCAGATGGTTGGTAGGCTCGTCCAGCAGCAGCAGATCGGGCTTCTGCAAAAGCAGCCTGGCCAGGGACAGGCGGGTCAGCTCCCCGCCGGACAGAAGCCTCGCGGGCTGATCGAACTGCTCTTTGCGGAAGCCCAGTCCGCTCAGCACCCCCTGGATGGAGGACCGCCAGCCGTACCCGTCCGCCTTTTCAAATGCGTCGCTGAGCCGGGCGTAGGCGTCCCCCAGCCGCCGCAGGGCGATTTCGTCCGCTCCGGCCATTTCCCTTTCGAGGGCCCGCAGCTTTTCCTCCATGGCGAATACGGGAGCGTATACCGCGCGCAGTTCCTCAAATACCGTTTCGTCGCCGTGCACCGCGTACTGCTGCTCCATGTAGCCCACCCGCACGTCCCGGACAAAGCTGACGCTGCCGCCGTCCGGATGCTCCAGGCCCGAAAGGATCCTCAGCAGCGTGGTTTTTCCGCAGCCGTTGACCCCCACCAGGGCCATGCGCTGCCCGTCCTGGAGGGTGAGATCCACGTGTTTGAGCACGGCGTTCCCACCGTACGCTTTCCTGAGATCCCGTACTGAAAGAATAATCATGTCCGCTCCCGGCGGCCCGCCGCGCCGCCCGCCCGTATGAAATCATCGGCCGCACACCGGCCTTTACGCAAAGAAAGGGCTGACGAACCGCCGTCAGCCCTGAAGGATCCCGTGGGAAAATCAGCCAGCGCTTTTGCTGACGAACAACATCACCACTGCCAGGATCACAAAAACCGTAGCGGAAACCTTGGTGCCCATGGCCAGCTTGCCTTCCAGGGTGTTGTTCTTATTCTTGCCGAAGAAGGAATCGCTGCCGCCGGTCAGGGCGCTCATGCCGTCGTCGTCGCTGCTCTGGAGCAGCACGGTCACGATCATGATCAGGGCGGAAATCACCATCAAAATGTTCAAAATCAGTTCAATTGCGCTCATGGATCTTGTCCCTCCTTGAAATCAACAACCGGTATTGTATCATACCGGATAATAAAATACAAGCGTTTCCCGGAAAAAAAGTGCGCGCCGGAAGAAATCCTTATCGGTCAGCAGCTTTCCGTCTCCTCCGCCTCGGCGTGGATGCCCGTCTGGTCCCTTTCCCACCGTCCGGTGGCCACGAACCAGACGCCCAGCCCCAGGCTGATCAGCGACGCCGCCGGGCACGCCAGGCCCACGCCGGACAGCCCCCAGCCCAGCGCCTTTCCGAACAGCACCGCCACAGGAATGCGCAGCAGCAGGCTGGAGAGGGACCCGGTCAGCAGCGTGAACTTGGTATGCCCCGCGCCCATGATCAGGCCGTTGCAGCAGAACAGCACCGCCACGAACAGGAAATCAAAGCTGAAGGTCTTGATGTATTCCACCCCGTAGGCGCACACCTGCGGGTCCTCGTTGAAGATGGATACGATTGTTTCCGGGGCGATCTGCACCAGGGCGAAAAGCACCGCGGAAATGCTCAGGGCGATCACCGTGCCCACGTACAGGCTCTTTTTCGCGCGCTCGTGCTTCCCCGCGCCGATATTCTGGGCGGCAAAGGCGCTGACGGAGGAGGACATGGCCACCGCCGGCAGGATGGCGAAGGAATTGAATTTGCCCACCACGCCCACGGCGCCGGAGGCCTTCGCCGCGTCATAGCCCAGGCTGCCCATGCCGTTCACCACGGCGGTCATCACCAGGAAGGAGACGTTCACGATGATACTCTGCACCGAGGAGGGGATGCCCAGCTTGATCATCAGGTTCATTTTGTCCCTGTGGATCCGGAACGACCGCATCCTGAAATCGAAGATGAATTTGTTCCGGCTCAGATACAGGGCCGCCAGGATCAGGCTGATCCCTTGGGCGATTACCGTGGCCCAGGCGGCGCCCGCGGCGCCCATGCCCTTCCCCTTCACCAGCCACAGGTCCAGGAAAACATTCACCACGCAGGCGACCCCCACGAAGATCAGCGGCCGCACCGAATCCCCCAGCCCGCGCTGGATGGAGCTGATGGCGTTGTAGCCGAAAATGAACAGGGTGCCGCAGGTGCAGATGATCAGGTAGGTTTTGGCGTGCTCATAGGCGTCCGCCGGCGTATTGAGCAGACGCAGCAGCGGATCCGCCAGCAGGATCATCAGCACCGTCAGCACCGCCCCCGCGATGCCCAGCAACGTGAACATGGTGCCCACCGTTTCCGAGGCGTCCTTCTGCTTTTTCGCGCCCACGTACTGGCCCACCAGCACCGTGCCAGACACCGTCAGCCCGCTTACCATCATGGCCACCATGTGGGTGATCTGGCTGCCGATGTTCACGCCGGAGAGGATCGGCGCGCACATTTCGGGCGTCGCCGCCGAATACCGGCCCACCACCAGCATGTCCACCGCGCCGTAAAGCGCCTGCAATACGTTGGACAGCAAAAACGGCATCGAAAAAGCGACCATGCCCCGGGCGATGGGCCCCCGGGTGAAATCCCGCTGCACTGCGGCCATGCCTTTTCCTCCCCTTCTTCTCAGGTACAAAGATTAACCATTTAACTTTATACGATCGGCGCGCAAATTGCAACCCGCTTTTCCGGTGATAATTCACCCAATTTGTTCATACCTTTGAACCGGGACGTTTTACGCCCGTAAAGTTAGTAAACTCTAACCAAAAAACAGGGATTTTTCTGCGCAGTTTCCGCAAATTTCAGCAGATTTTTTTCATTTTGTTAGTGCATTTATCGGAGTTTTATGTTATGATGTAAGACGGTGCATAGGAAATCATCATCCGTGATGATGCTATCGGTCCCCAAGAACAATAATAAGGAGGTCTCACACTGTCATGCCGGACATGAAAGACAAGTACGAACAGCTCGATCAGGTCATTGCCGAGCTCAAGGATCAGCCCGGCGCCCTGATGCCCGTGCTGCAGAAGGCGCAGGGCATCTTCGGCTGCGTGCCCATGGACGTTCAGAAGATCATCGCCGAGGGGCTGGGCGTCACGCTGAGTGAGGTCTACGGCGTCGCCACGTTCTATTCCCAGTTCCGTCTGGAGCCCAACGGCAAGTACACCATCAGCGTGTGCCTGGGCACCGCCTGCTACGTCAAGGGCAGCCAGAAGGTGCTGGATCGCCTGAGCGAAGAGCTCAAGACCCCCGTGGGCAAAACTTCTCCGGACGGCCTGTTCACCGTGAACGCCACCCGTTGCCTGGGCGCCTGCGGCCTGGCCCCCGTCATGACCATCAACGACGAGGTGTACGGCCGGCTGGTCCCGGACGATATCCCCGGCATCCTGGCCAAGTACCGGGAGAAGGAACAGGCGTAACCCATGCGCGATCTGTCCCTGCACATCCTGGATCTGATGCAGAACAGCATCCGGGCCCAGGCAAAAACGGTGTCCCTTTCCGTATCGCTGGATGAAAAAGGCATGCTGACGCTGGTGATCGAAGACGATGGGACCGGCATGAGCGAGGAGCTCCTCTCCCGGGTCTTATCCCCCTTCGCCACCACCCGCACCACCCGCAAGGTGGGCCTGGGGATCCCCATGATGGCGGAAAACTGCCGTCTGGCTGGCGGCGATCTTTCCATAGAAAGCACGCTGGGCGCAGGCACGAAGCTCACCGCCACCCTGGATACCCGCTCCATCGACTGCCTGCCGCTGGGGGATCTGCCGGGCACCGTGGTGACGCTGGTCACCATGAACCCGGACAGGCCGGAATTCATCCTGCGCTGCCGCTCCCCCAAGGGGGAAATGGAATTCGATACGCGCCAGATCCGTCAAGCGCTGCAGGGCGTGCCCCTCAACGAACCTGAAATCGCCGCATGGATGCAGGAATCCCTGCGCGAAGAAATCGAACCGATTTTTGGAGGTGTGATCCTATGAAGTCCCTGGCTGAACTGCAAGCCATCCGCGAGAAGACCCTGAACCGCATCAACCTGCGGAAAGAGGAAG